>JAISXR010000223.1 GCA_031270375.1 Synergistaceae bacterium
GATTTTTACATTGATTGGGGCAATCGTAATTGGCAAATTGAATTTTGTCGGCATAGACTGGAGTATAGCATTACCCGTTTTTGTAACGCCGCATTTTAATTTAACGGCTAGTCTGTCAACTGGTGAACTACAATATTCTCACATGGAGTTCACCAGGTTTTTGGGAGACTAAAAAAAATGACGTTTGAAAGGCTGCCAAATACAAGCACTATTCAAAATAGGGAAACCTTTGCTTTGAGTGCGATATATGTGGTTTTGGCAGCTTCATATTTTCTGGCGTGCCTTCTTCGAAGCTCAAGTTCCGTCGTGCTTCCCAAAATAGCGGAAAATACGTTGTTTGCGGCAGGTTCGGTGGGTTTTGTTTCAAGCTTGTATTTTTACGGGTACGCGATGGTACAGCCTTTCGCGGGCCAAATTTGCGACGTAAAAGGACCGGCGAGGACCTGTGCAATTGGTATGATATTGCTGTCGAGCGGAGTAATTATTTTCGGTATGAGTGAGTCGATCCTTGGACTTAGTATCGGCAGGTTACTCATGGGCATTGGCGCCGGACCGACTTTTTGCGGAATAATGGTTCACCAAGCAAAGTCATTTTCTCCTGGAAATTATCCAAAACTCACAGGTATCAGCATGGCTTTGGGACATATCGGAGGAATTGCCGCGATATATCCCATGAGATGGGGCATGAATCACTTGGGCCAATTCAGACTTCACGCATTGATAGGGGGCTTGGCTTTTGCAGCAGCTGTTTTTTTATTTTCGTTTAAAAAAAGCCGCGAAGAAGTTTCCAAAACTAAATGGGCCGAAATCGGGAGGGGACGAGGATTTTCTCCGCTTTACGGATTCAAGCTTGTAGCTTCGAATACACAGTTAAGGAAAATAATGTTTTTGTGGTGCTGCGAGATGACGTGGCTAATGACTCTTGTTGGGTTATGGGGTATCAAGTGGATGACCGATTCGCTGGCGATGACAGGAGACGCTGCGGCCTCGTCGATGTCACTTGCCAGTCTGGGCGTATTGGTTGGTTCGTTATGTGCCGGCGCGTTCGGGCACAGATTAGTCCATTTTAAACATTCACTGAAATTTTCCGGCCTTTTATTCAGTGGAGCGCAAATTTTGTTTGTTGCGGCGGTGTACTTGCATTTTGGAAAGATAATAACTTATATGGTATCTTTGATATTAGGAGGATTGGCGGGATTCATCAACGTTATGTGCAATGCTTTCGTGCACAAAACAGTGGGAAAAACACAAGTCGGGGCTGCTATAGGAGTAATAAACACCATGGTCTTCTGTTCAGTGTTGGGATCTCAGTGGGTCTCAGGCATAATAATTGAACGAGCAAACATGAATGGATATATGTTTGTCTTTATTCTAATTGCGGTTTTAAATTTATTGGCCGCTTTCATTTTAAAAAATGATCTATGATAATGGAAATTATTCAAAAGTGTTTACGCTATTTATACGGAGGTGCTTGCTATGTTACAGAAAAAGGTTTTTAGAACGGGGCTGATTCAAATTCCGGTCAAACTCGGGAACAGAGCGGAAAATCAGGAAACAATTCGCGGATGGATGAAGAAATACTACAGCCAATCCGATAATTTAACCGCCATGGTTTTGCCGGAACTCTGGGACGTCGGATATGCCTTGGATATGGCTGGAACCGTCGCGGACCATCAAGCCGAGGAAGCCGCCGAGTTTCTGGGTTCTTTGGCTAAAGAGTATAATTGTTGGTTCACTGCTGGTTCAGTGATCGCGGAGGATAATGGAAGACTGTTCAATCGTTCCCTGATAATCAACTCCAAAGGGGAACTTGTGGATCATTATGATAAGGTTCACCTTGTTCCTTTCATCACAGTTGAGGATGGAGTTTTCTACGAGGGGGACAGACCCTGTGTTTTTGATATGGACGGCATTAAAGCCGGCAGTGTCATATGCTACGATATTCGTTTCCCGGAGTGGATTAGAATTTATGCCTTAAAGGGGATTGAAGTTTTATTTATATGCAGCGAATGGACTCGCTCCAGGATGAATTTATTTAAGACAATGATCATGGCGCACTCTATCGAAAACATGTTTTATTGTGTAGCTTTGAATAATTGCGATCTATCGGGCGAAATTGATTTCGGCGGAGGATCGTTTGTTTGTTCTCCAACCGGGGAGGTCATTACGGAATGTTCCGGCACTCTTGACGGCAAGTTTGCCGATATAGACACTACAGACATTGATGAAAACAGAAAATTTCTGCAAGTGTTGGAAAAAAGGCGTCCCGAATTATATCGCGAACTTGTAGAATAAATGTGACTCCAGCGTGAGCAACGTGAACCAGCTCAACAGAATAAAACTTCTGATGGCCTCGGCGGTGGCGTAAAAAACACACGGCAGCGAAATTTGCGTACAGGCGGCTCCCCCATTTGGGGGAGTTTTTTTACAACCCGGCGCGGCTCGGTTATAATTTGCGCAATGATAGTCTTCCTTTTAAGGAATGGAAACAAGCGTTACGTGCGACGCGGTTATAATTTGTTGCGTAACGATCTGTGTTTTGGGAGACGTAAATAATATGTTTATTGTCCTTGAGGGAATAGATGGAAGCGGAAAGACCACGCAGGCGGCGCGTCTCGGGGAGTGGCTGTCGGGGTTGCTTGGGCGCGACATGGTGCTCGTCACGAAAGAGCCGGGCGGATGGGCCGGCGGGGACGCGATCAGGCGGCTTGCGCTCGATGGGAAGCTGTCGAGCGCCTGGGGCAAGTTCTTTCTTTTCATGACGGACAGGTGCGAGCATGTGTCGAGCGTCATCATGCCCGCTTTGGGAAAGGGCATGTGCGTTATTTGCGACAGGTATACCCCATCGACGCTCGCTTATCAGGTGCTGTCGAACCCCTCGATCGGGAGCGGGACCGCCGATTATATGACGGGCATATGCGAGGCGATCGGTCTGCCGCTGCCCGATTGCGTGTGTCTTTTGGATATCGGCGCGGACACGGCGAGAAAGCGTCTCGATGCACGCGGAAGATTGGATGCGTTCGACGCGCTCGGACGCGATTATTTCGAGCGCGTCCGAGCCGCGTACGATGTCCTGATGAAACGTTCCCACGGCGGATGGATAAAAGCCGACGCCTCAGGGGACGAAAGCACGGTGTTCGAAGAACTCAAGCGCGGCCTGGAACGCATGTTCGGAACGCGCCCCGGCGGATTTGCGGCATGAAGGTCGGCGACGCGAAACTCAAAAGCGGAGAGACGGCTCCTTACTCGGGCCAGGCAGCCGCTAGGGGCGGTGCCGTTTCGGGCGCTCAGGGCGCGGAGAAGACGTTCGCCGAGATAACCGAGGATATGGAGCTTCAGGGGATGATGGCGGAACTCGACGCAATAGGGGCCGCCCTTTCGCGCTATCCTGCGACGGCACTTCTCGTGCGGTACAGGAAGCTGGTAAAAATGGCGCTCGGCCGCATAAGAAACAGCACGCGCATAAAGAGGGAATTCAAGTGGAGGCGGACTGAGCGCGCGATGTTCATGGTCATAGAACGCGCCGGGGACGCGCTGGCGGAACTCGAGACGCTGGAATCGGCCCTCGAGAGAGAGCGCGACAGGACGCGGATGCTTTCGCTGATCGACGAGATAAAGGGATGTCTGATATCTCTCCTGCTCTGAACGAAATATCTTCCTCGCGCGAATGGAAAGAGCTGCGAGAGATGCTCTCGTCGGGCGGGGCGCCGGGCGCGTTGCTTGCGATAGTCGATTCCGGGCACGCGCGTGACTTCAGGAATATGTACGCGCGGCTCGTGTTGTGCGACGATGGCAGCGGTTCTGATGGATGCGCTTCGTGCCGCTCGTGGATGGAGGACGGACACCCCGATATGCTGGTCGCCGGCTCTGGCGACAGCCCGCCCGGAATCGCCGATTGCGTGGAGATGCAGGCCGCGATGTCGCTCAGGCCGTTTTGCGCGCGGGGAAGACTGGGAGTGGTTCATTCCGTCGACGCGATATCGCTTCCGGCGGCCAATTCTCTGCTGAAAATAGCCGAGGAACCTCCGGAGGGGGGGCATCTTCTCTTCTTCGCCGAGGAGGACAACGTGATATCCACGATTCGAAGCCGTTCCTGGATGGTCTCGTTCAAACCGAAAGAGATGTCCGCTGACAGCCCTCCCCCATCGACTCCGGCGGAATGGGCGGCATGGATTGAGCGCACCAGGAAATTATCGGCCGACGATATCGTTCCCGAGGCGGACGGTTGGGCGGGATGGCTGTGCGGCAGGGGCGAATTCCGTCTCGCCGCTTCGGTGAGAAATATGCTGTACATATCGAACATGAGGCACTTGCCTGTTTCGATGGTTCAGGACGCGCTGGAGGCGATCCTGAGGGAAGGAGTTCCAATTGGGCAAATACTTGGCGACTTACGGTAAGCCGAGATTCTTGGGGATAGTGGAATTTGATCCCGACACGGCGGGCGCGCTTCCCCACGACGGCATGATCATAGCGACCTCGCACAGGGGCGAGGAAGTGGCCTCGGTCATGGGGCCTCTGAACGAAACGCAGGAAAGCGAATACAGGGGAATGAAGACGGTCGCCGAGCACGGTGAAGGACCAGCGCGCGGCGGCGAACCGATGGTGAGCGACCTTGAATTCATCCGTACGCTCACCGCCGAGGACAGGGAACAATGGGCGTCGCGGAAGGAATCCGAGGAAGACATACTCAAGGACGCGCAGGAGATGGCCGACGGCCATAATCTCGAGTTGAAACTCGTCGATGCCGAGACGATGATAGACGGCAAAAAGTTGTTCCTCTACTTCACATCCGAGACCAGGATTGATTTCAGGACCCTCGTGAAGGACCTCGCGCGTAAATTCAGAACCAGAATAGAACTGCGTCAGATGGGCGTCCGCGACGAAGCCCGCCTGATCAGCGGCGTGGCCTCGTGCGGATTGCCCTGCTGCTGCAGTTACTGGCTGAACCAGTTCGCGCCCATAGGCATCAGGATGGTGAAAGAACAGAACATCGCCCTGAACCCCGCCAAAATTTCCGGGATATGCGGGCGTTTGATGTGCTGCATGTCGTTCGAACACAAGGTGTATAAAAACCTGTGGGCAGGACTGCCGGGACCGGGGAGCAAGATAAAGACCCCGAACGGCAGCTATGTGGTCGTGGCTATGGATATCAACAGGGAATCGGTGCGTTGCCACAAGCCGACGGGAGGGGACGTCTCCGTTCCGATAGCGATGTTCCAGGATTTCCGCGCGGCCATCGCGAACGGCGATGAATGGGAGCCGCCGCACGTCGAAAATGAGCCCGAAAGAGAAAAACCGTATCGCGGGCAATACGGATGTTCTTGCCGGAGAAACATTGAATTCGGCGGCGCGGCCCGGATTACCACCGGAAGCGCGCCTCAGCACTGCTTCAAGGCGAAAATCCGCGCACCGGACTGGGAGACCGCAAAACCGGACGGGAGAAAGACCGAAGCGGCCTCAGCGCCCGAGAAGTACCCGGGAGGGAGGCACGGCCGCAGAGGCGCGCGCCATCGGCGTCCTGACGGCGAAACTATTCGGGCGGAGGCGATTGAACCGCGCGACAAGATGCCCCATCCGAAACCGCCCGAGCCGATTCAACACGCCGCCGAGGCGATTCCTCCCCAGGTGGCATCGGCAAGGAACCGCCGGAGAAGGCGCAGACAGAAACACGGTCCATCGGCGGGCCCGTCGGCGCACCCGGCCGAAAACTGATTCAGGCGGTGATCGAATGGCTTTGTTGGGAAACATGTTCTCCAAACTCAAAGGCGTGGCTAACAAATGGTCGCAGGGAGTGTCGAACCTCTTTTCAGACAGTCCCCTGACCGATGATTTCTGGGAAAAGTTGGAGGAACGCCTTCTTTTGGGAGATGTAGGGGTCGAGACCGCTGAAGAACTGATCGCCGAGCTGAGGCAAATCGCGGTCGACCGCAGGATAGCTCATACCGATGAGTTGAGGGGAGTTTTCGCGGAAGCGCTCGTGGAACGCCTCGAGGAAATACCGGGGACGGGCAGGCCGATCGACGTTTCGGAGGGGCCGTCCGTCGTGATACTCGTCGGCGTGAACGGCAGCGGCAAGACCACCACAGCGGGAAAACTCGCCTCGCAGCTCGCCCGGGACGGAAAAAGCGTGATCCTGGCGGCGGCCGACACATACAGGGCGGCGGCTATAGAACAGCTCAAAGCGTGGGGAGAGAGGACGTCGGCGAGGGTGATAGCTCACGCCCATGGAAGCGATGCCGCGGCGGTAGTGTTCGACGCGATAACGGCCGCGAAGGCATCGGGTACTGACGTCGTGATCGTCGATACGGCAGGGCGTCTTCACACCAAATCGAACCTGATGGATGAACTCGCCAAGGTGGGCAGGGTGGCGGCGCGCGAAACTCCTGGCGGTATCCGCGAGACGCTGCTGGTGCTCGATTCGGTGACCGGACAGAACGGATTCATGCAGGCGGATATATTCAATAAATCCATCCCGCTTTCCGGCGTGGTGCTCACGAAATTCGACAACACCGCCAAGGGGGGGATAGTATTGTCCATATCGCGGCGTTTGAGGCTTCCCATAAGATATATCGGCCTGGGCGAAGGGACGGCGGATTTGGAACTCTTCTCCTGCCGCGATTTTGTGTATGCCCTTCTGGGAAAGGAGCATGCGAACGATGACTAGCGGTCAGGAGATAAAAAGCGGGATGCTTTCGACCGAGTCCGGCGTACAGGAAGTGCTGCGCGCCCTTTATTTCCACAGCGCCGATTACATAATGCTGAAAATTGGACGCCGGGAAAAGCTCGTTCACAAGGAGCAGATGATCTCGCTCATGGAATTGGGCCATGAGAGGACGACCATTGATGAAATGTCCGTGACTACGCTGCCCGAGCCGGCGTCGGCCAAGACGCGCGTCGAGGACGTGCCGCCGGATACCGCGCTTCTCATGTTTTTTCGCAAGGGAGGAGGTCCGGCGGGCATATTGTCCATGACGTCGTTCGGGAAATATCGGGAGCAAACGGTCAAGGAGGCCGAGGCCGTGTACCCGGAATGGTGGGAAGCGCCGATACCCCTGCTCTATATGGACGACGAGCGAGTCGCCTTGAACGACGCGGCCGGCGCGAAAATACCCTGCGATGCCAAGTATCTGGCGGCGCAGGCGGATAAAATGAAACGCGACGGCGTAATCACAGTAAAGGACAAAAAACGGGAACTGACTTTCTCTCTGCGCCCCCTCGAGGAGAATATATATCTGGCCGAGGACGTATCCGGCGATTTCGAGATGGCGGAGGAACTGGTGTGGTGGGCTGCGGTGGGCAAGGCGTTCGTCCGCCGGGTAGAGGAAAACGGAGCCGTGGTGCGGCGCATCTCCCCTCTGGAAGCGCCTCCGGCCGCGGCCGCGGAAGTACTCCCCTGTTCCTGGGAGAACGAACCCCTGGGCAGCATCGCCATAGTAGGTATGCCGGGCGACGCCGACTGGGACGAAACCGCGGCATCCGGCGCCGGCCAGGAGGAAAAAGAGGGTGAAACGGCTTCCCCGAACGAGGAGGGTGTGACGGGATCCGACGCGCCGTCGAAACCGGAGCCGCAAGAGATCGAAGCGTCCGTGCAAACCGGCGAGCCCGAAACAGGCCACGCTCCCGAAAAACCGCCTCACAACAAGCGCGAGCGTCCGGCAAAAAAGGGGAAAAACGAGCGAAGCGCCCTGTGGCAGCCGAAGGACGACCTGAACCTCGATTTAAACGCCATATCGGAACCATCCAAAGGGGAAAATGCGTCCTTGTCCAAGCAGCCCGAGACGCTCATATCGAGCGCTTGGTACGAGTCCTTCGGCCCGTTCGGCAAACCCGCCGCCAAAAAGAGCAAAGCCGCCGGCGAGAACACAGAGGAAAAAGGCCATGACGAAAAAAGTACCGCGGCCGAAGGTAAGTCCCCTCCGGCCGCGAGCCAGGAGGGCATCGAGGAAGCAGGCGAGGATGTGAAAATCGACGAGCCGGCTGATGAATCCGCCGAGAAAACGGGCGTTCCGAAAGTGCTCGACAAAAACGCAGCGCGCAGGGCTTACGGAGGCCCGCAGCGAAGGAAGGCCCCCGGTGGCAGCGGCGCAAAGGCGTGACGGCCCAGTTCCGGTGAAACTGATATCCGGCCTGCTATACCCGGCGGAGCGGGCGGAGTTGATGGAATGGGCGGCCGGAAGGATGAGCGCGGTTTTCGGCGACATCGAGCTTGCGAGCCAGTCGTACCCCTTTGGCTATACCGATTATTACAGGGATATCGCGCCGCGTCTTGAGAGGCGTTTTTTCGTTTTCGCCGGTCTGAGGCACCCTTTCGGACTGGTGGTGTGGAAAAAACTGGCAATTTCGATAGAGGCGGAAAGCGCCGCTTGTGCCGGCACGGACACCGATACAGGCAGGCATGTAAACATAGACCCCGGCTATCTGGACGGCGCGCGGCTCGTGCTCGCTTCGACCAAGGACAATGCCCACAGGATATACCTGTGGGACGATATATACGCGGAGACCACGATGTGCCGTAAAAAATCGGGATGGATCAGTTTTTCTTACACCTTCCCCGATTTCGCGAGCGGCGTTTACGACGATTTCCTCGACTCGGCGAGGAATATCTGGAGGCGTGACCTCCGCTCGAGAAGGGACTGATTGTCTTGATAGAGAAATACACTACCGGGGCCATGAGAAAAATATGGGCCGACGAGAACAGATTCCGAAAGTGGCTCGACGTTGAGCTGGCCGTTTGCAGGGCCTGGGCCGCGGACGGAGTGATACCGGCGGACGACCTCGCGCGGATAGAGAACCGGGCTTCTTTCAGTGTGAAGCGGATAGCCGAGATAGAAGAGGAGACCCAACACGACGTGATAGCGTTCGTGACGAACGTGGCGGAGAATATAGGACCGTCCGGAAGGTTCGTCCATCTCGGGCTCACGAGCAGCGACGTCATCGACACGGCGGCTTCGGTGCAGATATCCGACGCGCTCGACGTCATCATCGGCGCGGCCGAGAGCCTTTACGAATCCCTGGCTCGGCTCGCCTGGAAATACCGCCACACGCCCTGCGCGGGCCGGTCGCACGGAATCCACGCGGAACCGACGAGTTTCGGCCTCAAATTTCTGGGGTTCGTCTCGGAGGTGGGCCGTGACATCGAACGTCTCAAGAGCGCCCGGGAGGAGATAAGGGTCTGCAAGATATCAGGGGCTGTGGGAACCTACGCCAATTGTCCCCCGCGCATCGAGGCGCGCGTGGCAGCGGAGTTGAACCTGACGCCGGACCCCGTCTCCTCGCAGATAATTCAGCGCGACCGCCACTCGCACGTCGTATCGGCACTCGCTCTTTACGGCGCCGGTTTGGAAAGACTCGCGCTCGAAATCCGTCATCTTCAGCGCACGGAGGTGCTCGAAGTCATGGAACCCTTCGGAAAAAAACAGAAGGGGTCGTCCGCGATGCCGCATAAAAAAAATCCCATACTGTCCGAGAGGGTATGCGGTCTCGCGAGGCTTTTGAGGGGCTATGCGGCCGCGTCGCTCGAAAACATAGCGCTCTGGCACGAGCGCGACATAAGCCACTCGTCCGCGGAACGGGTGATATGGCCGGACGCCTTCAACGCGGCCCACTACATGACCGACATAATGAAGCGCGTCATAGGCGGGCTGGTCGTGAACGAACGTATGATAGAGCGCAACCTGAATCTCACCGGGGGGCTCATCGCGAGCGGAAGGGTGCTTTTGGCCCTGGTCGAGCGCGGGATGACGCGTGAGGACGCTTACGCCGCCGTGCAGGAGAACGCGATGAAGTGCTGGGACGCGGCGCAAAGAGGAGAGCGCGCGTCCATGCGCGGTCTCCTGGAGGCCGACCTCAGAACGTCGCTTCTCCCGCGCGGTGACGGCGGGTTGGACGAACTGTTCAGGTTCGACTTTTTCCTGGCCCATGTCGACGAGATATTCACGCGTTTCCCGATTTTCGAAAAACTCGGCCTGGCATGAAGCAAAATATCTATTGACGCGCCGCGCGGGTCGCATTAAGATTGAAAAAATGTCGCGAGACAGGATGAGGTGAATTGCGCAATGAGTGAAGAGACAAAGGAAACGGGAGTTACCGTATATTCGACGAGCAGCTGCCCTTGGTGCGTGAAGGCCAAGGAATATCTGTCGTCTCTCGGTGTGCCGTTTCAGGCGATCGACGTGGGCGCGGATCGCGAAGCCGCCAAGGAAGTGGTTCAGAAAACCCGCCAGCGCGGAGTGCCGGTGGTCAAGGTAGGAGAACGCTATATAGTGGGTTTCGACCAGGACGCCATAAAGTCCGCTTTGAAAGAAGCGGCTCTCATCTGAGGCGGAGCCATATACGGCAGGATTGGAGCCGCGGGGGACAAAGTGCCTCGCGGCTCTTTTGGAGTAATAACGGTACCGGACGTGAATGGGCCGCCGGCGCGTCCGGAAACCATGATACGGGCACCGGCGCTCAAAACAATCGCAGGGAGTGATATCCATGAAGTGCAAACATGCCGTAAAAGGAATGAGTTTTCACGCTTTTCACGGGGTCCTCGAGGTAGAACGCGAGTTGGGCCAGGTTTTTTCGGTCGATGTGACCGTAGAATTTGACGGCGACGCGTCGGACGCGCACCCAAAGGCTGAACCGTTCGTGCGCGACGCCGACATATACGAAATATCACGCAACGTGGTGATGGAAACCAAGTACAGATCAATCACGAGCCTCGCCGCTAAAATAGCGCACGACGTGATGACCGAGTACGCCAAAGCATCGGGCGCGGTTGTCTCAATCACGAGGGAACAGCTTTTCATCCCTGGAAACGTGGACAACAGCGTGGCTGAGGTATCGTACAGCAGAACCGATCTCGGCCCTGCTCCGGAAAAGTAGGCTTGGCCATGGATGAAATAGGCATTTCGTTCTCATTTGGCGCTTCGGCGGGAAGGGAGCACGGTTTTGCGAAACGGCTCGACTCGATCTCGCCTCTGTGCGCCGAAGCGGTTTCATGGATCACAAACGGCGCTTCCCGCGACGAACCCGGCTTCGGCTGGTATAACCTGACCGACCGGGATCCGTCGCCGATACTGGAGGCGGGCGAATGGCTCTCCGGTTACGAGGCTATAATTGATGTCGGCATCGGCGGCTCCGCCCTCGGCAACCTGATGCTCAATCAGGCGCTTCTTCCCATGTACTTCAACGAGGGAGAACGCACTCCCAAATTTTATCTCGCCGACAACCCCGATCCGGAAAAGACCGCCGCGATATGGGAGAGGGTGCGGGGCAAAAAGACCGCCCTCATAGGCGTGAGCAAGTCCGGCGCCACCGCCGAGACCATGTCGCAGTTCCTCTGGTTTCGTTCGCGAATGGCCGATAACGGACACAACCCCGACGGCGACATACTCGTGATAACTGACCCTGAAGGGGGCGTGTTCCGCTCGTTCGCGGCGGACACCGGTGCGCGTTCGCTGGTGATTCCGCCCTCGGTCGGCGGGAGATACTCCGTGCTTTCGGCCTGCGGGCTCGTGACCGCCGCCGCTTTGGGAGCCGATGTCCGCGCGATACTGTCGGGCGCGGAGAAAATGAAGCGTTTCCTCGCCGGGGACAACCCCGACAACAATCCAGCTATCCGCCTCGCCGCGCTGAATTATCTTCATTCGATATCGGGACGCCCGATGACCGTTTTGATGCCGTACTCCAACAGGCTCGAGACATTCTCCGAGTGGTTCGCGCAGTTGTGGGCCGAGAGCGTCGGCAAGGACGGCACCGGCTCCACGCCAATCCGAACGCTCGGGGCGATAGACCAGCATTCGCAGGTGCAGCTTTACACCGCGGGCCCCGACGACAAGCTCTACACGATAATAAACGTGGCGGAGCGCGGATGCGAGATAGAACTCCCCAAAGTAGCCGACAAATCCCTGTTGAGCCTGTCGTACCTGTCGGGCCAGAAGCTGGGCGGAATGCTGGGCATGGAAGCCGCGAGCACAGCCGCCGCCCTTGTAAAGGCCGAGCGTCCCGTGGTCTGGATAGAACTGGCGCAACTCGACGGGCATACGCTCGGCGGCCTGATTTTCTTCTTCGAATACATGACCGCGACAGCGGGCAGGCTGATGAGGATCAACCCGTTCGATCAGCCGGGAGTCGAGCAGGGCAAGCG
>JAISXR010000113.1 GCA_031270375.1 Synergistaceae bacterium
ATGTTGGGCAAGAAAAAGCTTTTTTCAAGATTGATGGTGTGTTTCATAGCGGCTGTGATGGTTATGGTTCTGGCGGGCACGGCTCTGGCGGTGACTACGGGATCGGATGACATGCCGTGGGAAAAAGGGCTGGATGCCCTGACGACATCCATAACGGGCCCGGTGGCGCAGGCCATAGGGCTCATCGCGATAGTCGCGGCGGGCGCGGCGCTCATCTTCGGCGGCGACATGACCGGTTTTATGCGCACGGCGGTCTACATCGTGCTCGTCTTGGGGATAATCATGTCGGCGGCGAACCTGCTGAAAGCGTTCACCGGCACATCGGCGACACTGCCGTTTTTGAGTTAGAGGCCCGCTATGGCCGACCAGCCCCTTCGCGAGCTTCTCATCAATTCGAGCATGACAAAGCCCATCCTGATGATGGGCTGCGAGCGCAATCTGTTCGTTGCGGCGGCTCTCGGGTGCGGCTACATCGGATTCAACCTCGGATTCGCCCAGGGAAGATTTCTCGTGCTGCTGGCGGCCGCGGCGGCGTGGATGTGCATCAGCTTCGGCCTCCGGCTGATGGGGAAGGCCGATCCGTATATGAGCGCCGTCTTCAAACGCGCGACCATGTACTCGTCGAAGGCTTTTACCATCCAGTATAAAATTCCCGCGCGCACAGCCCTCGGCACGAGGCAAAGCCTGATAACGCGGAAGAGATGGGACGTTTAATCGACATGGAATCTCCGTACGGTTTCGATTCATATCTTCAATACCACTCCATGATAGATCCGGGGATAATGCTCCTCAAAAACGGAGCGTATCTCGCCGGCTTCCTCTATCAGGGACCCGACCTCGAAAGCTCGACCAACAGTGACGCCGAATGGCTGTCGATGTCGTTCAACAACGCCATCAAGAGGCTCGACGTCGGTTGGATGGTGCATCAGGTCGTCGTCCGCGTGCCGTCGCACGATTACCCCGACGGCTTCTTCGACGAGCCGACGAACGTCATCATCGACGAAGAGCGCATGTCGAGCTTCACGGCGGAGGGCGCCCACTTCGAAACGTTCAGCTACATCTTTTTGTCGTATCTCCCGGCGAAGAGTTCCCAGGGCGGCGCGATGAAACGCCTCGGCGACTTCATCATGGGCGCGTCGTTCGAGGACAATCTCAACTACGTAGAGCGCGACATCGCGCACGTCAACAGGATGATACAGAACTTCGAGACGAGCTTTTCGCAGACGGTGAGGTTTCGCAGGCTCTATTACGGCAGGGTGAACGACGAACTCCTGCACGCGGTGAACATGGTTTTGAACCAGCGCAACCATCCGTGCCCGCTCCCCGATCCTCCCGACGGGCTCGACTCGCTGTTGGCGCGCGACGCGGAGAACGGCGAATTTTTCATTTACGACGGCAAACTCGTGAACGTGCTGTCGATAGACGGTTTCCCGTCGCATTCACGGCCGGGGATGCTCGCCGAGATCGAGCACCTCCCGATGGAGCTGATCTGGTCGTCGCGCTTCATCATCACCGACCAGCAGTACGCGCGCAAGAAGATCGACGACGACAGGAAAAAGTGGCGTCAGAAGGTCTACCCGTTCATCGCCCGCATGATGAACAACCCGAACGCCGCCGCCGACCAGTACGCCCTTCAGATGGTGGACGAGCTGAACAGCGCCATGGCACTGGTCGAACAGGGCGCGATTATTTACGGGCACTACACCAATACCGTCATCATACGGGCGGACGACGAGGAGACATTGCAGCGCCGCGTCTCCGCGACTGTGAAGCTGTTCGAGCGGCTGGGTTTCTCCGCGCGCGTCGAGCGGATGAACACGCTCGAAGCCTTCCTGGGGTCGCTCCCCGGACACGGGCGTGAGAATATTCGCAAGCCGTTCCTGCACAGCCTCAACTACTCCGACATGGCCCCGCTCACCACTTACTGGTCGGGCGGAGAATACTGCCCGTGCCCGCCGCCGAACTTCCCGCCTAAGAGCCCTCCGCTCATGCAGGCGGCCTCAGTGGGGACGACGCCGTTCCGCCTGAACCTTCACGTCGACGACGTGGGGCACACGCTCGTCCTGGGGCCCACCGGCGCGGGCAAATCGACGCTCCTCGCGACGATAGTTTCGCAGTTCGAGCGTTACAAGGACGCTCAGATGTTCGTGTTCGACAAGGGGTATTCGATGTTCGCCCTCACCTGCGCGTGCCGCGACGCCGTTCACTACGACCTCGGCGATTTCGCCAAAAGCGGCGGGCTCTGCCCCCTCGCCGAACTCGACACCGACGGAGACCGGGGATGGAGCGACGATTATGTAAATACGCTGATAGAATTGATGCTGGAGGATAACAAAAGCGACTCGATAAGCTCCGAGGACAGGAACCTTATCCGCGACGCGATAAAGATCATGGCCGAATCGACGACTCACAGCGAGGACCGCACGATTACCTCGTTCATCAGCACCGTGCAAAGCGGGAAGGTCCGCAGCCTGATGCAGTATTACCAGATAGGCGGAGGCACCGGCGGCGACTTCCTCGACGGCGCGAAGAACGAGATTCAGTACAAGAGCCTCGTGACGTTCGAGATACAGGAACTCATGCAGTACGGAAAGAACATCGTCGTCCCCGTCCTGTTGTTCCTGTTCCGCCAGATCGAAAAACGTCTCACGGGGCGGCCGACGCTTCTCATAATAGACGAAGCGTGGCTCGCCCTCTCGACGCCGGTCTTCTCCGGCAAAATAAAGGAATGGCTGAAGGTATTGCGCAAGTCGAACTGCGCGGTCATACTAGCGACGCAGAACGTCGCGGACATCGCGGAAAGCGACATAACGAGCGCCCTCGTCGAGAGCTGTCCGACGAAGATATTTCTCCCCAACCCGGACGCGCGGACGGACGCGTCGTCGGAGCTGTACAAAAAAGTTTTCGGTTTGAACGATCGCCAGATAGCGATAATCGCGAACGCAGTCCGCAAGAGCCAGTATTACGTGGTCAGCCCGGTCGGGCGCAGACTCTTCGAACTCGGCCTCGGGCCGGTGGCGCTCTCGTTTGTCGGCGCGGGATCGAAGGAAGACATCGCGCGCATACGCGGCCTGATGGAAGCCCACGGCGGCGAATGGCCGTTCCACTGGCTCTACGGCAGGGGCTTGCGCGCCGAGGCCGACGCGTGGCTCAAAGGCTACGAGATGCGGCTGCGCATGGAGGAGAAGTCCGCGTGAGGCGCGGCATCGCGTTCAGAATCGTCTCATTGACGCTTGCGGCGGCGATCGTCCTGGCGTGCGCTGAGTTCCGAGCCGCGCCCGCCGCCGCGCGTTCCCTCACCGCGGCCGAGGAGGCCGCGCTCGCCGAGATAAAAAGCTACCTCGCGAACTATTACGGGAACTCCGGCGACCCGCGCATAAACGAGATGGTGAACTACGCGAGGGAACAAATGCTGGCGATCGACGACGCGAACAACTGGAACGCGGGCGACGGGAACCGCGACAATACCGTCATACCGCCGCGCCCTCCTGAGGATGAGCCCGACGACGAGGACTATATCGGCCCGGCGATAAAGGAAATGCTCGAACAGTTCCGCAAGGAGGAACTGGCGCGTCAGAAAAATCATTACAGGAACACGATTACCCCGACGCCGAAAAACCACTGGAGTTACGAAGAGGACGACGAGGGCAACGAGAAGAACCCGGACGCGCCCGGCAGGATAACTCCCTACGAACAGGAACTGATCGACAGGATTGTGGCGGATAAGGTCAAGGAACAGAGAAAGAACCTGGAGGAAGAGTTCAGCGGCGCCGGCGAACCCGGCAAGTATATCGACGACGCCCCGGACCCCCCGCAGAACGACGACTCAGACAAATGGAAGGAAACTATAGACGACATACTGAACAAGATCGGCGACATAACGCCCGGCGACATAATACCCGGGGACACGGACGCGGCTGTCGATAAGATAATAGACCAGATAGTGGGAAAGATAACGGATAAAATCGGCGACATCCCGGCTGTTGGCAGCGCCGTCGCGATATTGTTCGAAGTGATGGTGGACAGGCTGGTCAAATACTATACGATTGAAGAAGAGTACCCTGGAGGCTTTTTTACGGTCGAGTTTCCCGCTCTGCTCGGCGCCGGCGTCGGGCTCATCGTCGCGTCGGCTGTTGTCTACGCGATAGCGCAGGCCGCCGACAGCGTTGGGCCGGCCATATTCGACGCGGTCGCGTTGGGCGTGGCCCTCGCCATGGACGGCGCCATATCCGGCACGAGGGCCTCGACCAAGACGAAGCTCGTAAAATGGAAAGAAGATATCGAGGACAACTACAAAACCGACCACGCGGCTTTCGGCGAGTTCGCCTACGCGAGTTCCCTGCCCGGCGTCATGTCGGGACAGTCGCGGCTGTCCGTCCCGGGAGGGGCGTCGTTCGTCATGGACGCCGGCAGACGCGCCTCCGCGTTCAACTCCCTTCACCCGGGCTACAGGACTTCGCCGGGCGGCATATATATGGAAGACTATAAAAAAATCGCCGGCAACTGGCGCGATTACGCCGTGTCGCAGAGGGAAGTTTCCCTGTCGGAGGCCGCGGGCCTCGCGGCGGCGTGGAACGCCGCGGATGCCATAAAGCTGCGTTCGCGCGCCGCGTCCGGTTACTCGCGGGGCTTGCAGGCGCACAACGAGGCGCGGCTCTTAGCCCTGCAGCAGACTTTGAAGCTCCGTATGGACATGGCGCGGCAGACGGACTTCCGCTCGCGCGCCGCGCTGGACAGGCAGCAGAAGCGCGAAGACCTGCACGCCGCGTTTGGGCGCGCTTCGAGGGGGTGGACGTTATCGGCGGGCGCTTCATATTGAAAAAGTACATAGCCGCTGCGCTCGCGTTTGCCGTTATGACGGCGTGCGCGTCGCCGGTGGCGGGCATATCCCTGGAGGACGCCCACGACTCCGGGAAGGTGTGGATGTACGTTGCCGCGTACGCCGCCCAGATAGGCATTCTGGCGGCCGACATCGCTGTCGCGAATATATGGAAGGCCGCCGAACAGGAGATCGACGACACGAACAAGATCATCGCGGCGACGAAGCACGCGAATTACGCTACTGACCACTACGGGCTCACGGGCGCCAACCGGGTGAAGGCGGACGCGACGGCTTATATAAACCGGTCGGTGGGCGGAGGGGCGGGGGCTTACGACGCGCGCTTTCCGGGCTACGCGTCGATTTCGCCGGCGAAGCCGCACACGGATGTTTATAAAGAACGGGCGGAGGCGTGGAGAGCGCGAATGAAAAAAATCACCGACGACAACAACTACGCGGTGAGCGACATAATCGCCGCGCACAGGGACGTGAACACGATGTTCCTGGCGGCCAAAGGCGCTTACGGCTACACGCGGCAGCTTCAGACCGGCGCGCAGATCGTGAACTATATGAACGCGGAGCTGTCGAAACTCGCGGTCGACATGGACAGACGGCTCGACGCCGCGGCCGAGTCCGCGATGAACGACCAGAGGGAGAGCGCGGAAGAGATGGCGGCGTTCGCCTCCGCCGTCGGCGCGTGGAACGCGCCGGGAGGAGCGGATTACCGATGAGAATGACGCGAAAAACCAGGGAAACGATTTCGGTTTTGATGGTTTTCTGTTCCGTCTTCGCGGCGTTCGCCGCGACGCTGGCGCACCCCGCGCCCGCGTCGGCGAGCCTGGTGGCCACAGCCGCGGCGATGGTCATTCTCGTCGGCGAGTCGGTCGCCGTTCTGGTAGAGCAAAAACTGCTTACGCAAGCGCGCGAGAGCATCCAGGAGGCGGGCCAGAGCATATTCGAGAGAGCGGTGAGCGAGATGAAATTCGACACGACGATGTACATGCACGACCACAGGCCGCTGGCGACGTCGATGTCATCGGCTATCGGCAATGGTTTTGATTTCACGTCCGAGACGTCGGCGCTTTTCACGCGTTTCAGCGACGCCGGAGTGGTTTCGTTCCCGAGCCCGGGGGCGGGCGCGCCGCCGTCCGAGCAGATAGCGTACTTCGCGAACGGCAGGACGGGCAATCCCGGCTCGCGGCCTTTCACCGTCGAGTACGAAGCGCGCCTCTCGTCGTTGGCGAAATACGCCCGCGGGGTGATGGAAGGCGGCGACGCCGATCGCGATACGCTGGCCGGGTATCAGGACACGATAAAGAAGATGGACGACGCTCTTCGCTTCAATATAGAAAAGGGCAAGCTCACGGATATATGGGAAAACGAATATAACGCGATGAGAGATTTTCACGACAAGCTGCCGTACAACGCCGCCGACCCGTACGAGTTCCAGGACACCGGCGACGAGGACTTTTTGAAGGACGAGATACTCATCGGACCGGGCTACACGCAGACGATGGCGGCGACGGGGCAGATGGCGGCGTTCCGGAACATCTTGTTTTCAGGGATCAGGGCCGCTGGGGCGCGGCAGGCGGAGGCGGACGCGAAGTTCGCCCTGAACGCGCAGAGGGAGCGCGAGGATTCGCGCCTCGCGTTTGAAAGGTCGGTTGGAGCATGGAACGCATCCGCGCCTTCGGTTTACTGAAAAAGTTCGTCTCGGTCGTCCTCGTGGCGGCCGCGCTGATCGGCGCGGCGTCTCCCCCGCCGGCGGAAGCGTTCATCGAGGAGATAATAGCCGAAATCGTGATTGTGGCGTCCTGGGCCGCGCTGAATTATGGAATATTGCCGGAGATAGTCAAGGCCGCCGAAAGCGCATATGAAGCCGCGGCGAAGACGTACCTCTACGAGGCGCTGTATATCGACCAGCAGAGAAACCAGTGGAATCTCGAAAAGGATCTCTATGACCTCGACCACGAGGCGCTGGGATCGTCCTCCGTCGTTTACGGGAACCTCGCGCCGTTTCTGACCGCTCTCGCGGGAACTTCGCCGCGCTCCGACAGCGGGAGTTGGGCGCAAATGTGGAACGCGGCGGCCTTTCGCGGCGCGAACCCCGGGTATCGCAACGTGTCCGCGGGGAGCGCGGGCTTGATATTCTCGGGCGTATATGACGACCGCGTGAAGCGTCTGACGGAGGACTACACGGCCCGCTTCATCGAGTCGAACGCCGAAACGGCGCGGGACATCCTCGCGGTGGAATCCCCGACGAACATCCTGGCGGCGCGGGACCTGACTAACGTGATGCACCGGACCGCGGGACTCGAAAACGGCGGCTATCGCAGAACTTCGCAGGCGGCCGCGCAGATTCAGACCTCGAACAACCAGCAGGTTTCGCGTCTTAGGGCGGAGACGATGGCGCAGACCGACGCTTACGCGGTCTTCGCGCTGAACGAGATACAGGAACGCACGGACAGTACGGCGGCGTTCGACCAGGCGGTGAAAATATGGAAACCGATTCCGGCGGGGGCGCGGTATTGAAACGCGCATTGTTTTTATCGTTGATTTTTATCGCGGCGTTCGCCGTCCTTGCGCTGTCCGCTCCGGCTTTTGCGGCTGCTGACGACGATCCCGACGGCGACAAGCTCGAAGCCGACGCAAACACGGCGGGAGCTTTAATCCTGCTGGAGATAGATTACGCGATCGAGGCAGTTTTGAGAGGGCAGATAATAGACGATTACGACGAAAAATACGACGACGACCACAAGGCGCTCGCCGCCTCGTCTCGAATAGACCCGTCGGCGAATCCTTACGAGACGCGGGCGCCCTCTCCCGTGGGTTACAGGTACAAGAACGCGTCGCAAAACGACGTCTACGCGCTGATTTACAAAGACCGCCGGCGCGAGCTGCTGGAACGGCTGGAGAGCGTTTTGAAGACGAACGCCGGCGAGGGCCTCATCAATATGAACGAAGGGCAAACGTGGATAAACGACGCGCGCAGCGCGTCGGTGAACGCGGACGGATACATGAAAATTCTGGAGGCGGCGGCGCAGGAGTCGAACCTCATGAACGTGGAGATTTTACAGTTGCGCGCGGACATTCTGCGGCAGACGGATATACAGCTCGCGGCGGAGGACGCCCTCATGCAGGACGAGGCGGACGAGACAGCGGCGATCGAACAGGCGGTGAAGACATGGTCGGCAGCGGGAACGGGAACAAATTATTGAACAAACCGGCGGCGATTTTATTTTTCGCGGCGGCGGCCGCGCTAGCGGCGGGTGCCGCGTGGGCGGCGGTTCCCGACGCCGCGCCGGTGGACGCGTTCATATCACAGGGCATTGCGTTGTCGGGCGCGGTCGGGACGACGGCTTACGCCGCTGCCGTGAGACTGTTCTGGAGGCTCGCCCTGATACAGTTCGTGTGGTCCGCCATGCAGCTCGCCCTTCGCGGCGGTTGGACGATGGCGCACATCGTTTCCCTGTTGGCGAAAGAGATAATGTTCATCGGCTTTTTCTACTGGCTTCTCCTGCAGGGGAACCCAAACGCCTCGCCCGGCAACGTTCCGCTGACGGAGATGCTGGCGCGGGGGCTCCGCTTTCTCGCTGGTACGGGGGCGGGCGGGGAGCCGCTGCCGATAAACCCGGCGTCGTTCCTCTTTACGTGCCTCGAGAGCCTGCACAAGCTCACGAACGCGGCTTTCCAGCTCGGCGTGTACAACGCCGTCTGGGCTGTCGTCCCCTACGCGCTGACGCTCGTTTCGTTCTGTTTCGCGGCGGCCTTCGCCACCGTTTATCTGCTCGAATATTACGTCGTCCTCCCCGCTGGGATAATCCTGCTGGGGCTGGGCGGCACGGAATGGACGAAGCGCTTCGCGACGAACTATGTCCGCGTTTTGATTTCGGTCGGCTTCAAACTGCTCTGCCTGCAAATAGTCCTCACGGCGGCGGGCGTCCAAGTCGCCGCGGCGGGCGCGGCTTTCAACGATGTGAGCGCCCTCGCGGCTGACGGGTTCTTCCAGAACGCGTTCAAGTTCGCCGGTTTCTCGGCTGTGATATTCCTCTCCGTCAAAACGATTCCGCAGACCGCCGCCAGCCTCGTGAGCGGGGCGTTCTTCGGCAGGGCCAACTGGATGGAGCCGGCGAGTTTCCCGCCGCTCGCGGAGGCAACGGCCGGATATGCGCCATCGGGCCAGCCGTCAGGCGGCGGCGAAGGAACCCGCGGCGTGACCGGAACGGTCAGCGCCTTGGGAACGAGCGGTTTCGCCGGCGTACAGCCCGGCGCGGCGGAGTACAAAAATCCCGTCGCTTCCTCGCTGTCGAGTGGCGCGGCGGCGGCGGGTCAGGCGTATTCGTCTTTCCAGGGCGCGGGCTTCGGCAACTACGCCCACGATATAATATTCGACAACGACAGGCCGGGAGGCGCGGCGTCGCAGAGCGTAACCGGAGCGGTAAACGTGACGGGGGCGGGAGGTTTAACGGGCGGGGCAATGCCTGACGCCCGAGGGAGTTTTACACCCGACGCGCGGGGGACGACGATTACAGACGCCAGAGCCGGAGGAATCCCCGACGCGAGAGGCGCGACGATTACAGACGCCGGAAACGGAGGCATTCCGGATGCGCGAGGCGGAGGCATACCTGACGCCCGAGGGACGACGATCCCCGATGCGCGAGGCGGAGGCATGCCCGACGCACGAGGGACGACGATCCCCGACGCGCGAGGCGGAGTCATACCGGACGCACGCGGGACGACGATCCCCGACGCGCGAGGCGAAGTCATACCTGACGCCCGAGGGACGACGATTCCCGACGCAAGAGGCGGTGTTATCCCAGACGCGAGAGGTGCGACGATTCCCGACGCGAGAGGCAGCGTCATCCCAGACGCGCGTGGGACGACGATTCCCGACGCCAGAGGCGGTGTTATCCCAGACGCGAGAGGTGCGACAATTCCCGACGCTAGAGGCGAAGTTATTCCAGACGCGCGTGGGACGACGATTCCCGACGCAAGAGGCGGCGTTATCCCAGACGCGAGAGGGACGACAATCCCCGATGCCAGAGGCGGAGGCATACCCGACGCACGAGGGACGACGATCCCCGACGCGCGAGGCGGGGCAGGAATACCAGACGCGCGAGGCGGGGCCGGAATACCTGACGCGCGAGGCGGGGCCGGAATACCCGACGCGCGAGGCGGGGCCGGAATACCCGACGCACGGGGCGGGGCAGGAATGCCCGACGCGCGAGGCGGCGCCGGAATGCCCGACGCGCGGGGCGGGGCAGGAATGCCAGACGCACGGGGCGGCGTCGGAATGCCGGACGCGGCGGGTGCCGCCGGTATGCCCGACGCGCGTCCCGCTCCGACGAGCGCCGATATGAGGCAGGCAATGCGCGATTCCATGAAAAACGGTTGACAAACAAGGTTAAAAATTGTCGAGGAGGGTTTATAAACTTATGTCTTTGTTCGGGAAAAAGAAAAAAAGCGATACCAAAAACCAGGGCGTGCAAAAAGATATTTCGCAGGAGGCGGACGAAAAAAAACGTCAGGAGGTCGCCGATAACAACCCGTGGATGAAGGCTAAGAAGCGTCATATCGACGTGTATCAGGAACTCGCGTTCTCTGTCGCGCAGTGGCGGCTGCTCTCGTTCGTCCTGATGATACTCCTGGCGCTCTCCGTGTTCTGCAATTTTTCGCTGGCCAAAAGCGTCAAGATTCAGCCGTACGTCATACAGGTGGACGAACACGGATACGCCATTCCCGTCAGCGAGATAACCGCCGCCAACGTGGACGCCAGGATCGTTTCGGCGCAGATAGCGTCTTTCATAATAAACAGCAGGGCGCGGTTGCGCGACATGGCCGCTCAGCTCGTTTACTCCGAGAATTCTTTCAAATCGGTGGCCGCGGAAAGCAACGCGGCGGCACAGTTGAACAATTATTACCGGGAGTCGCCTCCCACGGGCGCCAAGTACCCGGTCAGCGTGAACATACTGACGATAAAGCCGATGGCGGGAGGCGGCAAGATGTACGAGGCGAGCTGGACCGAAACCTTGCTGGTCGGGCAAGATCAGGATCAGAAGTTCGGTTATATCGGCACGTTCGAGGTCGCCGTTTCCCCGCCAACCGAGTACGCGGCGCTCATCGACAACCCGCTGGGCGTTTACGTCACCGACTTCAATATTATCAGAAATTATTGATGGGTGGGGAGCGAGAGAGATGAAACTTTACCGTAAACGCTTTTTTTTCGCCGCGATTTCATTGATTGCGGTATTCGCGGCCGCGTTCGTGCTGGGCGCGCCGCGCTTCACGGAGGGCGCGATTTTCAACGAGGAGGGCGTGGTCCCTACAGGCGAGGCGGATGCAGGCGCCCCGCCGCGGATGACCTCGGTGGACATTCTCGAACAGGTCGGCGGTTATATAGGGGCGTCATTGGACATGCCGATAAACACGCCGGAGGGACTGGTCGGCGCGATTGCCGGCGAGGAAGTGGTGCTCGTCGAAGATCCGGAGTCGAAAGCCCTGGAGGAAAAATTGAAAAAGCTCGAACAACTGCCGCCGACGAGAAAAATAGACGCCGCGGCGGTAGCTCTCGCGAAGGCTTACGACGAGGCGGGCGGCGCGCCGATGCCGTATTTGCAGGATAACGGGAGAATCAACTTTTATTTTGGCACGCTGAATCCCAGGATAGTCTGCAAACCGCTGCGCTTGACGGACATCGAACTCGAACCCGGAGAGAAAGTGCGCAACGTGCATATTTCCGACAGCGCGAGATGGATGGTCTCTTCCGCGCAGAGCGGAACGGACGGAGAACTCGCCGCCCACGTCATCGTAAAGCCGCTCGCTCCCGATATAGCCGCCAACATGCTGATACACACGGACAGAAGGACGTATTCGCTGGAGTTCGTTTCGGGTGTCGAGGGGCAGTTCATGCCGTACGTCGGTTTTGTGTACCCCGACGTTCCGTCCGCGATGAAGGCCGCCGACGCCGAGTCGTGGAACCGGCTTCTGGCGGCGTACAAACGCGCCGACGACGTCAAGGCCGCCGAAGAAGCGAGCCGGAAACCCGAGATAACGGCGCGGACCGTCGACCCGGAAAATATATATACGAAGTACACGATAAAAGTCGTGAAGGGGAAGAATATCCCGTGGAAGCCCACGTCGGCGTATGACTCGGGCGGACACACCTACATAGTGATGCCCGCGAAGATGTCCGTCACGGAATCGCCGGCTTTCTTCATAAAAACCAACGGCAAAGAAAAACTGACGAACTACAGGGTGGAAGGCGACAGATACATCGTAGACCGGCTGTTCGACATCGGGATTCTTCAGGTAGGCGGCGACAGAGTGGCCATATACAGGGACGTGAAAGTCGCCGCGCCGGATAAAAATTGACAGGGGAGGATAGTAGAGATGGCCGAACAAGACAACTCTTCAAATTATTTCGTCCCCGACTTTACCGATGAGAGTGACGACGGGAAGAAAAAAATCAAAAACTCTCCGAAAAGCACGCGTGTCATCTGGATTGTGACCGCCGGCGTAGCCGTGCTGATGGGGATGGTGGTGTTCAGTATGGACTCGCGCCGCGAAGCGCGGCGGCAGGCGGAGCCCCAGACAAGCCCTCCCGCCGCGGAGAAGGAGCTGAGGCCGGCGGTTGGTTTGTACAGCGACTCGGAAGCGATACGGGAGGCGATATACAAAAACCTGCGAGATGAAATAGCCGCGGAGACGGCCGCCTCCGACGACCTGAGAATAACGGCGGCCCCGATAATACCAATCACGCCGTCTTCGAAGCCGGAGAAAAATGTGCGGGTCGTTCAAAAGCCCGCTTCAGAAGCGTTGGAGCGAAGCAGACAGATGGCGTCGGCGGCGTTCGGCTCCGTGCCGCAGGTATCGCTCGTCGGCCTCGCGCCGCCCGACGACGATGGTGCTGAAACAGGAACGGGCGCGACGACGGGCGGCGATTACAATTCGCTTATCTCTCAGTACGCCGCGCTCAATGCGACAGGCGGCGGAACGGCGGCCGAAAACGCGGCGGGGACCGCTTTGGGCTCGGCGGCAGGCGTAACGCCCGCCGGAAGCGAAGCGATCGCGCAGCAAGGCGGCGGCGTTGACGCTAACGCGACGGCGATGGCGCACCAGGACAGAGCGAACCAGTTCGCCGCGGCCAACACCGGCAAAGGGGCGAGCGCTTCGGGGGAATATCTGTCCAGTTCACGACGCGCGCCGGTGTCGCGGTACGAATTGAAAGCCGGCTCGATAATCAGCGGCGTCATGATAGGGGGCATCAACAGTGACCTGCCGGGGACGATAATCGGGCAGGTGACGGAAAACGTATACGACACCGCGTCCGGCGCTTACCTGCTCATCCCCCAGGGCGCGAGGATGGTCGGCGCGTATGACTCCCATGTGGTCTACGGGCAGAACCGGGTCATGGTGGTGTGGAACCGCATAATATTCCCCGACGGGACGAGCCTCAATCTGGAAGGGATGCTGGGAAGCGACCAGAGAGGATACGCGGGTTTCAAACAGAAAGTCGACCATCATTACAGCAGAATGCTGGGCGCGGCTATATTTGCGTCCGTCTTCGTGGCGGCCGGAAAAGAAGTTACGAAAGACGACAAGACGACGACCACGAACTCCAACGGAGATACGCAGAGCACAGAATCGATATTCGCGGAAACCGTCATGGAGAACGTGACGAACATCGCGACGGAGATGATCGAGAAGAACCTGAACATTGCCCCTACGCTCAGGATACTGCCAGGCTACCGTTTCAGCATCCTGACGGCCAAGGACGTAATGTTCGCGGAACCGTATACTGTTGGGGGCATGAACAGATGATTCGTATGCGAAGCGCGTTCATGATTATGCTCGTCTCCGTGCTGCTCGCTTTCTGCATCGGATTGCAGGCGGGTTATTACGCCTCACGCAGCGCGACGCTGGTGGAGGGCATGGAGCGCTGGGTGGAGGAAGTCAAGACGTCCGCGAAATCGGCGGCGGATTATGTCGGGCAGAAGGAGACTGAACTCACGGGGGGCGGCGATTCCGCGCCATGACGCGGCCTAAGTTCGACAGGCGGGCATGCCGGAACACGGCGCTTCTCATCCTGCCGGCCGCGCTGGCGTTAGTTTTGTTCCGCGCCTCCGGAATGCGGATAAATATTTCGCCGTCGCACGTGAATGTCGGGCTGTGGAGAGCGGCGCCCATGAGGGCAGGGGGTGAACTCGAAATCGGAGACGTGATCGCCTACGACAAGGACGAGTTTTACGAGGCGGTTCCGAGGGCGAGGGAGGACAGGATGATTTTCCGCGCGCCGCGTGTCATCAAAAAAATCGCCGCGCTTCCCGGCGCTTTCATAGAACGGCGCGGCGGCGCGATCGCGATAGACGGCGTGTTGTACCGGGAAGCACGCATAAGCGACGAGTCGTGGGTGAAGGTAAACTATCCGCTCGTCGTGCCGGACGGGACGTTATGGTTGATGGCCGACACGCTCGACTCTTACGATTCGAGGTATCACGGCCCGTTCCCGGCGGCCCTTGTAAAAGAGAAACTGACGCCGGTTTTAGTATGGCGGACGGCGGAAGAACTTATATAAACCAAAGACTGTAACGAAGGGATTGATATCAATGGATATAAACGTTGCTAACGAGGACGGGCGATATATGTTCAAACTCGCGGGAATGATCGACAGCTCGGCGGCGCCGGATTTTCAGGCGGCGGTCGAAAGCGCGGGGAGCGAGGCCTATGATAAGGGCGGTTTCAACGCGGTTTTCGACCTGGCCGGCGTGGAGTTCATATCGAGCGCGGGCCTGAGAGTGCTGCTCATGGCGCGGAAGACGGCGGACAGGCAGAACGGAACCATCGCGGTGACGAACGTCAAGCAGTCCATCCGCGAGGTGTTCGACATGACCGGATTCTCGAAGATGCTCAATATCAAATGATGGGACAGTGATGACGATGACTGTTAAACAGGCCGGATACGCGGTATTTTTGCTGGTCTGCGCTATTTGTTCGTTTTTTGCCGTCATCGGCGTCTCGTTCGCCGACGACGGTATCGGCATGGTGATCACGCTCGAAGGGCGCGCCGTCGCGCGAAGAAACGGCTCGGACGCGGCGCTCGCGTTGAAGGATCGCGTTTTCAAAGGAGACACAGTCACGGCGTTCGCCGGCGCTAAAATTCAGATATTGCTCGACGACGACAGCGCGATAACCATATCGCAAAACTCTACCGTTCAGATTTCCGATTTTCTGGACAGCGGGAGCGTCTCGAAATTTTCGGCGCACCTCGCGGAGGGGCGCGCGCGAATCGTGACGGGAAGAATAACGGAAAACAATCCCGAGGGCTTCAAGGTCACGACAAAACACGCGGCGATAGGCATAAGAGGGACTATACTCACCGTA
>JAISXR010000122.1 GCA_031270375.1 Synergistaceae bacterium
GGACCGCATACCGAAACGCTTCGGCCTCGACCCGGCGGAGGACGTGCAGGTGCTGACGCCGATGCACGACGGAATACTAGGAGCGTCGAACCTGAACGCCGTCATACGCGGCGAACTCAACGCCGGCCACGGCAACACTCTCGCCGTGGGAAAGCGGGAATTCAAGACGGGCGACAAGGTGATGCAGATAACGAACAATTACGAAAAAGAGGTGTACAACGGCGATATCGGCTTCATAAAAACCATAGACCACGCCGCGCGCCTGGTCACAGTCAAATTCGACGACACGGAGGCCGTCTACGAAGCCGATTCCATGAGCGAACTCATCCACGCTTACGCCGTCTCTATACACAAATCGCAGGGATCCGAGTATCCCGCCGTCATCATGCCCATACACACGCAGCATTATTATCTTCTTCAAAGAAACCTCCTTTACACCGGCATCACGAGAGCCAAAGAACTAGCCGTCCTGGTCGGCACGAAAAAAGCGCTCGCGCTGGCCGTGAAAAACGACAAGACGAGGCTGAGATACACTCATCTCGGAGCCAGGCTGAGGTCGGCCGTATGCTGAGGCATATGATCAAATCCAGGCGCCTGTTATGCGCCGCGGCCGCCTTTTTATTCGTGTTCGCGCTATGGCGCGGGCCGCGCGCAGCGGCAGAGCGCGAATTCAGGGACATCGGGCGCTTCCCGCAGAACGGCACGGCTTACCTGCCCCCGGATCCCGACGAGGCGCTCGTCGATTACGTGAGCCAGATCGTCTACGCCGAGGAGTATCTGCGGCGTCATTTCGCGCCGTGGAGCGGCGAGCCGGAGGACGGCTCGGATCTGTCGTTTCTCGACCTCACCTTCGAGCGCCTGCTGGAGTATCACGCCTCCCTCGCGAAAAAACGGTTTTACGCTTCGAGCGGCGGCGTTTTTCCTAAAAAATCGCTCGACGCGATCATGAAAAACGGAGCCGTCGACCCGTCGGCCGACATGAGGCCGGGAGTAGCCCTGAGCGTTGCGGACATCAGGGCTTTTCCATACGGACAGCCCCTTTACAATTCAAAAACGGCCGCGCTGGGTTCGGGCGGTTATCTCAAACTCGACGCGTTGCAAGTATCAACCATTAGGCCGGGGGAACCGCTAGCCATATACAACGCTTCCGCCGACTCGAACTGGTTTTTCGTAGCGACCGGTACCGCCGTCGGATGGGTTAAGGCGGCCGCAATCGCCCCGGCGGACAGGGACTTCGTCGACATGTACGCCGCGGCGGAAAAATCCGTTCTGGTGAAAGACAACGTGGAGATGAAGGATTCGACCGGGAAAACCGCCGCGACATTCAAACTGGGAACTGTGCTTCCCTCGGAGGAGGGGGCGTTGCTGATAGCGGTCAGAGGCAAAGACGGTTTTGCCGACGCCGTCCGCTGGACGCCGGAGGAAGGCGCGGCGGAGCCCTTTCCCGTGCGTTTCACTCCCAAAAACGCGGTGAGAGCCATCGACGCGATGATGGGCGAACCATACGGCTGGGGCGGAGTGTCGGGGTTGAGGGATTGTTCGTCGATGACGAGGGATTATTTTTCGACTTTCGGGATATGGCTGCCGCGTAACTCTGGTGACCAGTCTTTCACTGGTTCGCGGGTTTCGCTGAAAGGCACGTCCCTAGATGAGCGGAACGAGGCCATAGCAAGGGACGGCGTGCCCTTTGCCACGCTGATTCATATGCCGGGGCACATAATGCTTTACCTGGGGCTGTACGACGGGGAACCCGCGGTATTTCACAACACATGGGGCGTCGCCGTGACGGGCGGCAGGGCAGTGGTGGGACGTGCCGTGGTGAGCGGATTGCGTCTTGGCGAGGAGATACCAGGCAAACGAGCGAATTCGCTTTTGATAGACAGGATGGACGCGATATCGTTTCCCATGACGGAATTGATTGTTTCTGAGTGAAGCGGGACGGGGGGATTTGTATGTTTGTGAGAATAGGATTGGTTGGCTGCGGAACGGTAGGCGGCGGGTTGCTGGAATTGCTCAGCGCGAAGAAAGATTACCTGAAGAAGCGGTATGGAGCGGACTTCCGGCTGGTTTTCGTGACCGACGCGATAAAGGGGACAGTGTTTTCGAAGGAAGGGCTGGATCCCGGAGATATGGCCGTGAAACTCGCTCGCGACGGAAATTTTCGCGGCGCGGGCACGGAACGAGCCGCACCGAATGACATAAAAACGCTCGTCGGCGAATCGGGAATATCGATACTGTGCGAGGCTACCCCCACCAATTACAAGACCGGCGAGCCGGGGATGAGCATAATGAAGTCCGCGCTGGCCTCGGGGACGAGCGTCGTCACCAGCAGCAAGGGCGCCCTTGGGCTGGATATGGCGGGCCTGAAAAAACTCGCGCGCGACAATGGAGCCCAAATCAGGTTCGAGAGCAGCGTCATGAGCGGCACACCTCTCATAAGCCTCATTCGAGGTCCGCTCGCCGGCTGTTCGGTGACGCGGGTCGAGGGGATACTCAATGGAACCACGAATTTCATCCTCACCAGGATGGAAGATGGCCTGGGCTACGAGGAAGCTCTCGCGGAAGCGCAATATCTGGGATACGCCGAGTCCGACCCGACGGGAGACGTGGAAGGTTTTGACGCGGCGGTGAAGGTCTCGATTCTGGCGGACGAGGTTTTCGGGACGCGCGTCGGCATGGATGAAGTGAGGCGCGAGGGAATCACGTCCGTCAAGTCGGACGATATCAAACGTGCCGCCGCACGCGGAACCAAAATGAAACTGATAGCCGGAGCTGCCCTCGATGATGGAAAAGTGACCGGATACGTCTCTCGGAGGGAAGTGAAATCCGACGATCCTCTGGCGTCGATCGGCGGTGTGACCAACGCTGTGAACATAGTGACCGACAACCTGGGCACCGTCACCGTAATCGGTCCGGGCGCCGGCAAAATTCAGACCGCGCAGGGATTGATATCCGATATGCT
>JAISXR010000131.1 GCA_031270375.1 Synergistaceae bacterium
CTATCCTCTTCCCAGTTATGAAATACCTGCGTATACGAACGGCTCGCGCTGACTGACGGAATTTTTATCCCAAGTATATCGGCCCTTCCTGACAGGTATTTCAGGTGTTCTATAGCGTCCCCTCCGCATATCTGGGACATCACCAGGGCCTTTATATGTTCACTGTCACTGGCCCCACGCTCTTTTCGCGCGCCTATAGTTTCGTCTATGATTCTTGAAAGGCCGGACTGTTCGAAGAATCTCTCCGTAAAAATCAAGCTGGCCTGTGGGGTGATATTGCTCATACCTTCTACCATTTCCACATTGATTCTTTTCTGTTTTTCCGGCATAATGACCGCGCCTCGCTGGTGAAAGTTTTTGTTCTAGAAGACATAGCTTAACACCTGTTCTTGCAACAGGCCAGCGGGGCTTTGCTTTTTTCTTGCCTGTGGTTTGAGGGAGGGTAGTGACCGATAATCCATCCTCGTGCTATATGCTATACTATTGAATTGTAATTATCGTATCCATGGCGAATTGGACGTGACATCCGCGAGGAATCATGGAAAGAGAAGATTTGCTGAAGATGATAAGACGCTTTCCCGACAAGCCGGGAGTATACATAATGTACGGCGAGGACGGACACGCGATCTATATAGGCAAGGCGAAATCCCTTAAAAAGAGGGTTTCTTCGTATTTCAGACACGCGGCCTTCGCGTCTTCGCGCCTCACGAAACTCGTATCCGAAATCCGCGACATCTCGACCGTCCGCACGGAAAACGAAGCGGAGGCCATGATTCTCGAATCGAAGTTCATAAAGCTGTACCAACCGTTTTTCAATGTAGAACTAAAAATGGGGGAGAAGTACCCCTTCATCAAGGTAACGAACGAAGATTTTCCGAGGACCGTTGTCACCCGCAGCAGACAGCAGGACGGCGCCGTGTATATGGGGCCGTTCGTTCACACCGGACATCTGAGAACGCTTCTGCGCATCAGTGAGAGGTATTTCCCGCTCCGCGCCTGCGCGCTTCCGCTGAAATCCGGCAGAATTCACCGCGAACGGCCCTGCATGAGGCACACGCTCGGGTTGTGCCTCGCGCCCTGCGCGGGGATGTGCGGGGAATCGGCCTACAGGGAGAGGGTGGCGGATCTCGTTTTGCTCCTTCAGGGCCATGGAGCGGATTTGGCGAACCGGCTGCACAAAAGGATGGACGCCGCCGCGAACAGACTGGAATTCGAGAGTGCCGCGCATCTGCGGGACACCATCAGGGCTATATGGCGGGTGAACCGCCAGCACCTCACCACTCCGGCGATGTTCGAGGAAAGCCGGGACGACTGGCTTCCCCTCAAACGCTTGCAGGAGGCATTGGGTCTGCGCGATCTGCCGTGGCGGATCGACGGCTTCGATATCTCGCACACGGGCGGCGGAAACACGGTGGGCGTCGCTGTGGTATTCGAGCAGGGCATAGCGAACAAGTCCCTCTACAGGCGTTTCAACATCAAAACGGTCGAGGATGTCGACGATTTTCGCTCAATGGAGGAAACCCTCACCCGCAGGTACAAAAAATGCATCGACGCCCAGGAACCGACGCCCCAGCTCGTATTGATCGACGGCGGTCCGGTGCAGCTCGAATTCGCGCTGTCGGCGCTGAATAAACTCGGGCTCGAAAGAATACCGGCGGTGTCGCTCGCAAAACGCGAGGAGGAGATATTTATTCCGGGAAACCCCGTGCCGCTGAGGCTCGATTTGAACGATCCCGGATTGAAATTGCTGCAGAGAGTGCGCGACGAATCCCACAGGTTCGCGATAACGTCACACCGAAAAGCCCGCGACAAAAAATTTTCCCGCAGCACGCTTGAAGATATCCCTGGAATGGGTAAAAATAGAGTGGCTCAGTTGCTGTCGCGGTTCGGCAGCGTGAGGGCGATCGCGAAGCTCGATCCGAAAGAGCTGGCGTCGGTGCCGGGGGTAGGGCCCGTGCTGGCGGAGCGTGTGCTGGAAGCGCTCGACATCTCGGGGCCGGAATAGCGGGGATGGCGTAAGTTGAGCGGCATAAGCGAGGCGCGGATGCACGAATATTATATGAGAATGGCGCTCTCCTTTGCGCGCAGAGGAACGGGGCTCGTAAGCCCGAACCCCAGGGTGGGGTGCGTCATCGCGGATTACGGTTTGCCTGAAGCGCGTGCGGTGTCCCGCGGTTTTCACGGACGGTACGGCGGCCCTCACGCCGAGACAGAGGCGATAAGAAACGCCCGCGGCTCGGTGAGGGGAATGACGGCTTATGTTACGCTCGAACCTTGCTGCCATACCGGACATACGCCGCCCTGCTGCGATGCTTTGATATCCGCCGGCATAGCGAGAGTCGTGACTGGGATGACCGATCCCGACCCGCGCGTCTCCGGCGGCGGAACGGCCATGCTCGAAGCGGCCGGAGTGAAGGTCGTGTCCGGGGTGTTGAGGGAGGAGTGCGAACGCCTCAACAGGGGATTTATCAAGCGCGTCACCGAGGGGCGTCCGTGGGTGACGATAAAAGCGGCGGCCTCGATGGACGGGGATATCGCGCTTGAAAACGGTGAGAGCAGATGGATCACCGGCCCGGAGGCCCGCGGGAAGGCGCATTCGATGAGGGCTGAGAACGATGTCGTACTGGTGGGAATAGGCACCGTGACGCGGGATGATCCCGAACTGTCGGTGAGGGATTCGGAGGGGCGGTCTCCGATCAAAGCCGTGGTGGACAAAGACCTGGAAATTCCTCTGGGCGCCGCGGTTTTGCGCGGCGGGGAGCGCGTGGTTTTTACCTCGTCCGGCGCTTGCTTCGCTCGCGGCGAAAAGATATCGGAGCTGTCGAAGATGGGAGTCAGGGTGATAACGCTGCGGACACGCGAAGGGCATATCCCTCCGGGGGAAATACTCGGCGAGTTGGCCGTGATGGGGGCGAATTATGTGTTGGTAGAGGGCGGGGCGGGACTGATTTCCTCGTTCATAGCGTCCGGCTGCGCCGACGAAGCGGCGTTCTTCACGGCCCCTAAGTTGATGGGAAACGGCGTGCGTGTCACGAAGTTTCAAATTTCATCCATGGATTCGGCTGTCAAAATAAAAAATTTTCGCGTAAAAGCGGTCGGCGCGGATTTTTTGATGAGGGGGGACTTCTGATGTTCACCGGCCTCGTCGAATGTATGGGGGAGACTGTCTCGATCGCGAATTCCCGGGGAGGCATGGTTGAAATCGCGATAAGAGCGCCGGTGATCGCGTCGGAGATATCGCCCGGCGAATCCGTGGCGGTGGCCGGAGCGTGTCTCACGGCAATCGGTTCCGACGGCGGGACGTTCCGCGCTCAGATGATGGCGGAAACGCGGCGCGCCACGCGTCTCGGCTCGCTCGAACCGGGCGACATGCTCAACCTGGAGCGCGCGTTGAAAACAGGCGGGAGGCTCGACGGGCACATGGTGCTCGGACATGTGGACGAAGTCGGCGAGATATTGGATGTGAAGACGGCCGGAGACTCGAAAATCATCCATATCTCCGCGTCCGAGAAAATTTCCTGGGGGACGGCGCCCAAAGGTTCTGTGGCGATCGACGGCGTCAGCCTGACCATCATCAATTCGTGGCGCGGCGGTTTTTCGATCGGCTTGATACCGACGACGCTTGGCCGCACGACGCTGGGTCTCATCGAACGCGGGCACAGGGTGAATGTCGAGATTGACGTGATCGCCAGATATGTGGCGAAATTGCTGGGCAAAGACGCCGAATCCCCCGAAAGAGAAGAACTCACCTGGGAAAAACTGGCGGAATACGGCTGGAAATAGATAGACGGGAGGACGTGGATATAATGGCGTCAGAAGAACATATTGAGCTGAATTCGATACAGGAGGCGATAGACGATATCGCCGCCGGGAAAATAGTGATAGTGGTGGACGATGCCAACCGTGAAAACGAGGGGGACCTCATCGTGGCGGCGGAATTGTGCACGGCCGAGAGAATGAATTTCATGGTGCGGGAAGCCCGCGGATTGGTCTGCGCGCCGATAGCCGCCGATATCGCCGAACGCCTCGGCCTCAGGCTGATGGTGGAGCATAACACAGACCTTCACGGGACGGCTTTCACCGTGACGGTCGACGCGTATGAGGGCACCACCACGGGAATTTCCGCGGGGGAGAGGGCGCTTACGGTGCGAAAGCTCGCCGACCCGTCAGCCCAGCCCGGAGATTTCAGATGTCCGGGGCACGTGTTTCCGTTGATTGCCCGCGGCGGCGGCGTGCTCAAAAGAACCGGACACACGGAGGCCGCGATTGATCTGGCGAGGCTCGCCGGGTTGCGTCCGGCCGGCGCGATATGCGAGATTTTAAACGAAGACGGCTCCATGGCGCGGCTTCCCCAGTTGCTCAAGTTCGCGGACATACACGGCATTAAAGTCGTCTCGGTGGCAGACCTGGTGAAATACCGCCTCGGCAGGGAGAAGCTGGTCGAACGCGAAGTGGAGGTGAACCTGCCGACCGAGTACGGCGATTTCAGGGGATATGCGTACAGGTACGCCGGGGACGACACCGACATAGTTCATCTGGCGCTGATCAAGGGCGACGTGGGCGCCGCGCGGAACGTCCTGGTGAGGGTTCATTCGGAGTGCATAACGGGGGATACGTTCGGCTCCCTGCGCTGCGACTGCGGCGCTCAGCTTCACGCTTCCATGAAAATGATAGAGAAAGAGGGCGCCGGGGTACTGCTGTACCTGAGACAGGAGGGCAGGGGCATCGGGCTTCTCGCCAAATTGAAGGCTTACAGATTGCAAGAGCAGGGACTCGACACGCAGGACGCGAACATCGCCCTCGGTTTCCCGCCCGATCTGAGGGATTACGGCGTGGGGGCACAGATTCTTGTCGATCTCGGCGTAAAAAAAATAAGGCTGATAACGAACAACCCCAGAAAGATGATCGGCCTGGAAGGTTACGGTCTGGAGATAACGGAGAGGGTGCCGCTGGAATTTCCGCCCAACGAACACAACAAAAGATATCTTGAGACGAAGTGCTGCAAAATGGGGCACGTGCTGCACATATAAAACTGACGCTGGAGGAATGATTTAAGGATGAAAAACGTAAACGGCAATCTCATAGGTTCGGGATTGAGATTCGCGTTGGCCATATCGCGTTTCAACGAGCTGATCACCGGGAAACTGCTGGAAGGCGCCCTCGACTGTCTCGTAAGACACGACGTCCGTCATCAGGATATCGAGGCTTATTGGGTTCCTGGAGCGTGGGAGCTTCCGCTGATCGTCAAGGAACTCGCGCTGTCCGGCAAATATGACGCGATAGTCGCGCTCGGCGCGGTGTTGCAGGGGGACACTTCCCACGCAGATTACATCTGCGCCGAGGTCTCGAAAGGACTGGCGCATGTCTCGCTCGAACAGAGGGTTCCGGTCGGATTTGGCGTCCTCACCTGTTCGAACCTCGAACAGGCGCTTCTGCGCTCCGGCAGCAAGGCTGGCAACAAGGGCGCGGAGGCCGCCATCGCGGCCATCGAAATGGCGAACCTGCTCGTTCAGGCGAGGCATATGGCGAACGCGGAGAGTAACTGACTTAGTAAGGCGGTGCGGACGGATTGGGAGTTTTGCTGAACCTCGTCGGGGCAGATTCGAGCGTTTTAAAGACGGTCGTCGTGATCACGTCGGTCGTGATAGCGTGTTTTTTCACGCAGAGGTTTTTCAAACGCGATCTCGAACGCGATCAATATTACTATCTCAGGGACATAAGCCTCATCGCGTCGTGGGCGATATGCGGCATATGGACGGAGAGCGGCCCCATGAAACTGATGATAACCGCGGGGGTCATCGCCGGCCTGATAGGTTTTTGCCAGAAGGTGGTGAAAAACTGGGACCTGCGTTTCTGCTACCTCGCCATAGGGCTGGGTGTCGCGATATTGGGACCCAGGATCACTTTTATAGGGCGCCCCGACGGTGAGTTCCTGTATTTATCCAGCACGGCGACCATACTGATATTGAGTTCCCTGTGGATGAGTTTTTTTCCGATCCTCGTGCAGGAACTCGACGAAATACCGGGAATGGGGGGCGGCCTCGTGCTCGTCAGTTGGGCGCTTATGGTGGCGGTCACGGCCATCTCCAGCAAAGGGCCCTCCGACGCCCTGATGATGTCGGTCTGCGGGCTCGCGCTGATCGTGGTTTTCTGGACGAGGCACGTCAATGTCTACAGGAGACTGGGCACATCGCTCTCGGCGATGTGGGGGACGCTTCTCGCCGGAACGTCTATGCTGGGGGCGAGCAAGGGAGTGGCGTTTGCCACGGTCATGATTCTGCCCCTCGGACTTTTCGCGATTCCCATCGTCGAGACTTCGCTCAGCGTCTTGTCGGCGGCTTTCTCGCCGAAGCCCCTCGGGAACATGATTTTTTACAGAAAACTGGTAAGAAGTGGAATGGATCATCCTACAGCGGTATTCATAGTGACTGGCGTGTGCGGCCTGTCCGGGATTTCGACGGCGTGTCTCCAGATGAAAGTGGTGGATCCGCTGTCGCTTGCCGTCACCATACTCCTCGTCGCCCTGGGTTTCTATGTATCGTACGCCGGCACGCGCGAGCGTGGGAATATTTTCGGAAAGCGTCCGTCGCTGTGGAATGTGACGGTGGATAATTTTTCCCTCGATTACGCTCTGGGGAGAGTGGGAGGTTGGATTTCGTCCGGCGATCTGCCGCAGATAATAGTGACGCCTGACGCCCTCGCCGCCCTGCGAAGCAGGCATGACGAGAGATACGGCGCGATAGTGAGAAACGCTGGGCTCGTGCTTCCCGACGGGACGGGATTGATATGGGCGCTGCGCTTTCTGGGCGGAAGGATAAACGAACAGATATCCGGTGTGGATTTCGTGGACAACTTGTGCCGGATAGCGCCGGGACACGGGTGGTCGTTTTATTTTTTCGGAGGACGCCCCGGTGTCACGGCTAAAGCCGCCGAACGCATGAAGGCCAAATATCCGGGACTGATCGTGCGCGGAGCGCGGAGCGGTTATTTCAGGCGGGATGAAAATGACATCATCTGCCGGGATATCAGGGAATCGGGCGCAAATATACTCCTCGTGGCTCTGGGGGTGCCGAGGCAGGAGTACTGGCTCGCCGAAAACGCCGCCAAACTGGGCGGTGTCGTGGGCATGGGCGTGGGAGGGACCTTCGACGTGATGTCGGGGCGGCTGAAGAGAGCGCCCGCGGCATGGCGCAGGATGCGTCTCGAGTGGCTCTACAGGACGATTCAGGAACCGTCCCGAATCCGGCGCGTCGTGAAACTTCCGCTGTTTGTCGCGTTGGTGCTGCTGAAAAAAATAGGATTCGACTTCTGGAAACCGCCGAAATCGGCGGATTTAAAAAATAAAGCGAGGTAGCCGATTCATGAAGATGGACAAAATGCTGAAACAGGTTCAAAAAATGCAGGCTCAAATGACGTTGGCGCAGGAGGCTCTCGCCGACGAGACAGTGGAGGGAACGAGCGGCGGCGGGATGGTGACCGTAAAGGCCAACGGACAGGGGGACATAGTCTCGGTGTCCATTTCGAAGGACGTGGTGGATCCCGATGATGTCGAGATGCTGGAAGATCTCGTCCTCTCCGCGGTGAAGGAATCGATACGCCTCTCACGGGAACTCGCCGAGAAACGCCTCGGCGGTTTGACCGGCGGAATGAGCATACCGGGGATATTTTAGTTTGAGTTTTCCGGGTTCTCTCGAACGACTCATAAATATTTGGGCAAAATTTCCCGGAATCGGTGAAAAAACCGCGAGACGTATGGTATTTTTCATGCTTGGGAAGGATCCGGAATGGGCGAAATCGCTGGCGCGGGCAGTGACCGACATCGCCGATTCCGTCAGAGCGTGCCGTGAGTGCGGGGCCATAACGACTGAAGAATTATGCCCCGTTTGTTCCGACGCCGCGCGAAACAGGAATAAAATCTGTGTGGTCGAGACGCAGGAGGACTGCGCGGCAATGGAGCAGTCGGGGATTTACGACGGGCTTTATCATGTCCTGGGGGGGAGATATTCCCCTCTCGACGATCAGGAGATACCGGAAGGAAGCCTGGAATCGCTGAAACGCAGGATCGCCGAGATAAAACCCGACGAAATCATCCTCGCCCTCGATCCGAGGATAGAGGGCGACCTCACGGCTTTCACGCTGCAGGAAGAGCTGTCCGGCTTCGGAGTCCGGATTTCACGCCTCTCCTACGGCCTTCCGGTCGGAGGGAGCATAGGGTATGCGGACAGAGCCACTCTCCATGTGGCGCTAGATACGAGAAGGGAGATGGAAACGGCAGAAACGGCAGGGGATTGAGCGGCTTCGTTAATCTTTATATATCTTTTATCGGGAAAGGAGAGATTGTTTTGAACGAAAGCGGAATCAGCGGCATCATGAAAATGGTACTGAGATTTCTCATGACCATCGTATTCGGCATAGCCGGATATCAGATAGCTCAATTCACGTTGAGCTTGCGGTTTTCGTGGCTCAATGATTTTGTGCATCCGTACGTCTGGACGGCTTTTTGGATTTTGCTCTTTGCGCTCAGCGGTTTTTTGATCACTCATATCATATGGTGGGCTCTCAAAAAAACGGGACAGCTTTTTGAAAGCATGGTCCAGAACGTATCCGTGTCGGATATCGTAGTCACCATCATAGGTCTCATGGTGAGCCTGCTTTTGGCCAACCTCATCGCCATACCGTTTTTTTACATCGATATTCCGGGAGTCGGCTTTTACATAGCCTTGGCGCTCAACATCGTTTTCGCGTTTGTCGGGGTGATGGCCTTCCTCAAGCGCAGGGATGACGTGTGGGGACTTATAATGCATTTCTTCGACAAGGGGGGGCGGATATCCCGCCGCGGTAAGAACAAGGCCGACGCGGATATCGCGATGACGGAATCCGACGAAAATATGCCCCTGGATCATCGTGAAATGGGAAAAAAAGTGTTGGACACTAGCGCCCTGATCGACGGGCGCATACTGGATATCGCGAACACGGGTTTTCTGGAGGGGATACTGGTGCTGCCGCGTTTCGTCCTGACCGAACTGCAGGGCGTGGCGGACTCGTCCGATCCCGCGCGGCGGGCGCGGGGCAGAAAGGGGCTCGGTGTTGTCTCGGAACTGCAGAAGATAAAGACGATGACCGTGAGCATAGTCGACGTAGCCATGAGGGAACTGAAGCGTGACAAGGTCGACGAAGCGCTGGTGGAACTGTGCAAGAAAATGAGAGCCAAGATACTGACGACCGACTACAACCTGAACCAGATCGCCAGGATAGAGGGCGTCACCGTCCTCAACGTCAACGACCTCGCTAACTCCCTGAAGCCGCAGTTTCTTCCAGGCGACATGGTGAGAATAGACGTCATCCGCTCCGGCAAGGAACCGGGGCAGGGCATAGGATATCTCGAGGACGGAACCATGTTGGTGGTGGAGGACGGAGAAGGGGTTATCGGTTCCGCTTCCGACATAGTGATAACATCCATGCTTCAGACCTCCGCTGGCAGGATGGTATTCGGAAAGCTCAAAAAATGAGCCGCGATGGAAAAACGTGGTCGTTCGTGCTGGTCGCCGCCGGGAACGGAACCAGGATGGGCGGAGAACCCAAGCAGTTCAGGAGACTGGGACAGTTTCCGATGTGGAAATGGAGCGCGCGGATAGCGGACGAACTTCACGCGCGAGGCATGATCGACGAACTGGTGGTCGTCTTTCCGGCCGGATACGAATTCAGGCGGGAAGAAAACGCCTTTTCGGTGCCGACATCTTACACGGTCGGCGGACACGCGAGGACCGAATCGGTGAGGAACGGCCTCGACGCCTCCCGCTCCGACTTCGCCATGATCCATGACGCGGCGCGGCCTTTTCTTCCGGCGTGTATATGCGAGCGCCTCATGGAGACCGTCACGGAAGAGACCGGCGCCGTCCCTCTCCTCGAATCACACGATTCCCTGAAGATAGTGGGCGGCGATATAAACGTCATCCCGAGGGAGAAAATTTTCCGCACACAGACTCCGCAGGCGTTCAAAAAAGACGCGATATTGGATGTCATCGACGCGAGTCCGTGCGCTGCGGCGGACGAAGCGGCGCTTTGGATAAGGGCGGGCAGAAAACTCGCTTCCGTGCCGGGCAGCCCCGCCAATTTCAAGATCACCGGCGATTTCGACTGGCTGACCGCGAGATCGATAGCGGAATCGGGCCGTATTGTGAGAGTGGGCATGGGGTATGACGTTCACGAACTCGTCCCGGGAAGAAAGCTCGTATTGGGTGGACTCGCGATCGACGCCGAACTTGGCCTCCTCGGGCATTCCGACGCCGATATCCTGTGCCATGCCGTTGCCGACGCCCTGCTCGGCGCGGCGGGGGAGCGCGACATCGGGATGATGTTTCCCGCGTCCGAAAAGCGTCACAAGGGTGCGGACAGCATGGAACTTCTGAAGACCGTCCTCGCTCTGATTGCGGGTAAAAGCTGGATCGTGGGGAACGTGGACGCGGTGCTGGCGGCACAGGTTCCGCGCCTGGGCGATAAAATAGGACAGATCGTTTCCAATCTGACCCGCCTGATAAGAACATTTTGCCCTTACGCGGAATTTAGTGTCAAGGTGAAATCCGGCGAGGGCATAGGCAGTGTCGGAAGGGCGGAATGTATGCAATGCCACGCCGTGGCGTTGCTTGAGAAATTTATTTTTCCTGGGGAGGGGATGGGAATACGATGAAACAGGTTTCAAAAACGCCGTTCCTGATTTTAAGCGCATTCATGGCGGCAGTGGTGATGATATTTTCGGTGTCGGCCGCGGAGGGGGTTTCGTCGTCATATGTCCGCGAGGGAAAATCCGTCCTGTGGAAGTTCGGAGAAACGAACGTGTGGAGGTTTCCGGAGTCGCAGGCCGCCGAAGTATCGCAGTTGACCGAGAGGTTCAACGCGTTATACGCGAAGGGTTTCGCTTTGAACGATCTTCACGTGGCGAAATCGGACGGCAAATGGTCGGTCTGGATCGGTAACAGAGCGATTTGCGCGATAGCGCCCGAATACGCGAAATCGGCCGGCGAGGACGCCCGGACAATAGCGCTTCGCATGATGTCCAGGATTTACGAGATAATCTGCGCCAAAAACGCGGCGGAATTGACCAAAGAGTATCAGATAAAGGGAAAATACGAGGTGTCAGGCTCGGTGTCCTGGTTTGGCGGCAAATTTATCGGAAGAAAGTTCGCCAACGGGGAGAAGTACACTGAAAATCATCTGGCGGCAGCCGCGAAAACCCTGCCGTTCGGGACGCTCGTCCGCGTCGCGGCACCTTCCGGGAAAACGGTCGTGCTGCGAGTGACCGACCGTTTCAAGGGCCATAAAAACCGCGTTCTGGATATTTCAGTGGCCGCCGCGGAACTGCTCGGTGTGAAATCCGCCGGAACCAGCACGGTGAACATCACCGTCATCGGAAGAGTGGATAAAATTGGCGGGAAATAAACCGCGCGTAGTGACGAGATTCGCCCCGGCCCCGACCGGTTCGCTTCACATCGGGGGAGCGCGCACGGCACTCTTCAACTATCTTTGGGCCAAACACAACGGCGGCGATTTCAGACTTCGTTTTGAGGATACGGACAAGGCAAGGTCTTCTGAGCAAAACGAGACCGAGATACTGGACGACTTGAGATGGCTCGGTATCGAGCCGGACGGGAGCATTCCGCGGCAGACGGCGAGGGCCGACAGACATTCCGCCGCGCTCGCCGGGTTGATATCGCGCGGTTCTGTATACCCCTGTTTTTGCCCTGCCGCGGAGACGGCGGGCGAAAAACGGGTTTCCTCGCCGCACCCCTGCCGCGGCCTCTCCCGAGAGGAAGGCAAGCGCAGGATTTCGGACGGCGAGCCGCACTGTTTCAGATTCAGGGTCGAGCGGGGACGCGGATTCAGATTCACCGACCGGCTAAGGGGAGAGATGACCGCGCCGGAGGATTCCATAGGCGATTTCACCGTCGCGAGAAGTGACGGCTCCGTCATGTACCTGCTGGCCGCGGTCGTAGACGACCACGACACGGAAGTCTCCTGCGTCATACGCGGGGAGGAACACCTGCCGAACATCCCCAAACAGGAGATGATCTACGAATCCATGGGATGGGAAAAACCCGAATGGGTTCATATTCCCATGATCCTGGATTCGGAGAGGCACAAACTCAGCAAGCGGGCTGGCGCGATGTCGGTCGGCGAGTACAGGGATCGGGGATGGGTTCCCCAGGCGCTCGTCTCATATCTGGCCACCTTGAGCTGGTCGGCGGCGCCGGCCGATAGGCTCGCTCCGCTGGAGGAACTGGCCGCGATGTTCGACCTCGGCGCGGTGGCCCGTTTTTCCCCGGTACATGACGAAGGACGCATGATTCACTTCGGCAAACTGTACATGGCAGGTTTGACGGACGAATACCTGGCAGGGGAGTGCGGCGGCGTTTTGGGCAAATACGCCGGCGGCGCCGAAAAAACCGATAAAATGCTTCTCGTGAGAGAGCTGCGCGCCGCTTGCCCGACCGTGCCGGAATTGGTCAGGTCTGTCGAAAATGAGCTGTCGTTCGGCGGCGAAGTATGGGGCGAGCCTATACCGGTCTGGGCATCCGCGTTTACGGAGCGACTCGCGTCGATACCCGAATCGGAATGGCGTGCGGACGTCATATTGAGCGCGATCAAATCGTTCGCGTCCGAGAGATCATTGAAGGGGAGAGAAATTTTCCATCCGGTCAGGGTTTTTTCCACGGGCAGTTCGCACGGCGTTCCCATTGGCATTATACTGTCCTGCATCGGGAGGGAAGAGACGCTCGCGCGCATGTCACGTTTCGCTTGACGAAAAACCAACTATTCCAGGGGAGGGAATATCTTGAATAAATTCGAAGAATACAGGGGATTTACATTCGACGATGTGCTTCTTGTTCCCGGGTACAGTGAGGTATTGCCGTCGCAGATAGATACGTCGTCCTATCTCACGCCGGAAATTTCGCTTCACGCCCCCATTTGCAGCGCCGCAATGGACACCGTCACCGAAGCCAGACTCGCCATAGCTCTCGCGCGCGAAGGCGGAATAGGCATACTGCACCGCAATATGTCCATCGAGGGGCAGGTATCGGAAGTCGACAAGGTCAAACGCAGCGAGAGCGGGGTCATAGTGGATCCGTTCTATCTGTACCCCAAGGACAAGGTTCAGGGCGCCGTCGATTTGATGGCGCATTATCATATTTCGGGCGTGCCGATCGTGGATAAGAGTATGAGGCTCGTGGGAATAATAACGAACCGAGACCTGCGTTTCGTCACGGATTACGAACAGCCCATAGACAACGTGATGACCAGGGAGAATATCGTGACAGCGTCGATTGGCACCGACCTCGACAGCGCGAAAAATATCCTGAGTTCGCGCAAGGTGGAAAAATTGCCCATAGTGGATTCCGAAGGCCGTCTCAAGGGGTTGATCACCATAAAGGATATTCAGAAAGCCAAGGATTTCCCGGACGCCACAAAGGATTCCAGAGGCCGTCTTTGCGTCGGCGCCGCGGTGGGCGCCGGTTTCGACTGCATGGAACGCGTGGAGGCCCTCGCCGGCGCGGGCGTGGACGTCATAGTGGTAGATACCGCGCACGGTCATTCAAGAGGCGTCATAGACGCCATAAAGGCCATCAGGAAAAAATTTCCCGATCTGCAGATCGTCGGAGGAAACATAGCGACGAAAGAAGCCGCCGCGGCGCTGATCGACGCGGGCGTCGACGCCGTCAAGGTTGGCATAGGCCCCGGTTCGATATGCACCACCCGAATAATCGCCGGCATAGGAGTGCCTCAAGTGGCCGCCATCATGAATGTGGAAGCTGTCGCCCACGAGAGAAACGTAAAGGTGATAGCGGACGGTGGGATAAGATACTCCGGCGACATAGTGAAGGCTCTGGCCGCCGGAGCTGACAGCGTCATGATAGGCTCGCTGTTCGCCGGCACCGAGGAGAGCCCCGGCGAAGCGGTGATATATAAGGGCCGCTCCTTCAAGAGCTACCGCGGAATGGGCTCACTCGGCGCGATGAAGGGCGGTAAGAGCAAGGACAGATATTTTCAGGAGGGAACGTCCGAGGATAAGCTCGTCCCGGAGGGCATCGAGGGCATGGTGCCTCACAAGGGTATGCTTTCGGGGATAGTTTTTCAGATGATAGGCGGCATACGATCGGGCATGGGTTACGTCGGCGCGGCGAATATCGCCTCGCTGCACAAGAACGCGCGTTTTATAGAGGTAACGCCCGCTTCCATGAAGGAGAGCCACCCGCACGACGTAGTCATCACCAAAGAAGCCCCTAATTACGCTATGGAATAAAAGCGCGCGTCGTAATATAACACGGTTTTTACGATTGATTGCCGGAAAATCTTGAAAATTACAACGGCGGGTAGTTCACCCGCCGTTTCTAAGTTCTCAATATACCTTCCAACCACCTACCTCGGCGAAAGTTCGGAAGAGAGGCCGTCTGCAAGCATTGAGCACGCTATCTAACGTCATTTACGATTTTGCGTAGTATAAAGATATTTCTTCGCATTGTAATAATCTGTCATTCCGCGTAGGACATCGCCGATGAATATAAACACTTCATCTTTTATATTTTCAAGGTCATCAATGGTCAATTCGCGCGCCGCTTCTCCAAACGCCTCGTCTCCATGCGCAAGAGCATTGCGCTTATTCTTGACCGTAAGGATATTATTCTTATCGCCTTGCGCACTCTCTGAAAATGATATTTTATGTACGTCAAGCAGTGTTCTTATTTGCCGTGCGTCAAGGTTTCCACTTATATCCAAGGCGTCACGAGTTATTACAAGCGGATTGCTCGAAATAACCTGTTCAATGATTTCTTTGACCCGCTTGCCATAGGTCTGCCGATTAGCAGTGTCTTTATGGGCTTTTGAAATTTCATAATTAGACCAAATGTCTCGCAATTCTTCTGCCACACTAGGATATGGTTCGCCACTATTCTTTACCGCGCTGTATATATCCTCAAAACCGCTCCTAACACAGGACTCAATCAAATTATAGAGCATAAGCAAAAAATTTGACTTGAGTATCTTTGCAAAACGATGGTTGTCCACCGTTTCTATTGTGCTGTCAGGAGCGGCTATCTTAACCAGTATGGAATAATAAAACTCAATCTCGGATTTTCGTTCCTTAAACAGCTCACATGTTCTATTCATTGTTCTTACCCAACAAGCAATCACGGATATACTCAACACGAGCTTCTAATCTGCCTGGATTGTTACTTGAATCGGAAGTTGTTAATTCCTTGAACTTGTCAGAGTTCAGCCAGCCATTGACATTTTCTTTAGCAGTTATCAAACTGGGGTTCTCACGCAATGCCAGCGCAACACCGACGGAAATCGCTTCAAATCTGACATTGGGAACTGACTGCTTGCTACGGGCAAAGCCCAATTCGAAATATTGCTCCACGAATTTACACATTCTGTCGAATTCATCTTTATATGCTTTCTCGTCGAAAGAGTTTTGATTGCGTTCCAAGAACAAATCAAGAAATGGTGCAACACCGTGCTTAAAGTCCTTGTATTTATTCACGAACGCGAAAAAACGAAGCACAAGTTCAAAACGAGCATACCTTTCCACTTTTTTTTCATTAAGGGGGCAAAGACTTACAAACAATTCTTCTTTACTGCATTTCTCGATAAACTGTGTAAGTTTGCCGGGAAATGTACCGCGCCTAAATTCCGCATCGTTAATCTTGCGTCCGCTCTTGTTCACGCGGCTGAATAAATCTTTCCGAGACTCAACCGATGTGTCTCCGTCAAGGAGGATGATTCGAAGTGTTTTGTTGCGAAACTTACGCTGGGTTACGTCTGAAAAATCGCCGAATTTAAAGCCGTTCAATGCCGTTAATTTAGATAGATTCTTTAAAATAAAGTTATTATTGATGAAGGAATTTAATGTTGTAACGCGCTGGACGCCGTCAACAATTTCGATAATGCCGTTTTTTCGCTCGCAGAAGAACAGAAAAGGTATTGGCAGGCCAAGCAATAACGACTCAATGAAAGCTGAACGATCGTTATCATCCCAAACAGTATTTCGCTGATAATCAGGGATAACAAACAAGCCATTGTCGTGACTTCCGTTGTCGATAGTCTCCTTACTTGGGTTGAATTTCTCGACTAAATAATCAATGGCATAGTTCACCGTATCGTATTTTATGATACGGCTTTGCTCAATTATTTGCTCCTCTGCCTCTTTTTTCTTCTCCATTGAGGTACCTTTTTTAGTCTTAGCCATTGTTTCTTACCTCCATTGAGTGAGCGTTGATGGTTTCGCCAATGGCCTTGCCGAGCAAGACAGGTACTGCGTTACCTATATGAATGCCAACATCGTGACGATTAAACACGGTTCCAGGTTCAACGAACTCATAATTTTTTGGAAATGACTGAAGCATAGCCCCTTCACGCAACGTCAAAGCTCTATCCTGCTCTGGATGCCCAAAACGACCATTTCCATATCCATAAAACTGAGTTGTAATTGTTGGCGCTGGTTTATCCCAAGACATCCTGCCGTAAATCGACGCATAAGTTCTGCCGCTTTCTTTTTTATGGCAAGACAATCG
>JAISXR010000158.1 GCA_031270375.1 Synergistaceae bacterium
GTACGAATCCCTTCTGCCTTGGAGCGGTTCATTGCCCGAGCGCTGCAAACTCACCCCACGCGAAAAAGTATAAACCAGACGTCACTGCTTTTGTAGGTGACTGACTATTTGACGCTTACTTTGGAATGGGGCAAAGAACACGCTTCACTGGCGACGGCGGCCCTTATGTGCTGCATGTTCGGGTTGATGTTTCTGTCGTTTGGGATGCCACCGATATGCAAGGCGTCACTGAAACGCTCGCGGTGCGGGAAAATTACCATCGGCAGGATCACCTCCTTCGAAGTATGGGAGGATTGTTACTGGGATGAGAACCACGATGAAACCTATACCGTTTACACACCGGTCGTCGAATACTCGGCAGCGGGGAAAATGTACAGGGCTTCCAGGGCGATTTTCGGCGCCGAAGACCGTTCAAAGCGTGTCGATAAAAACGGCAAAGTCACCTTCGACCCCGGTCTGAAAGAAGGAGCCGCCATTAAATTGTTTTACAATCGACACGCCCCGTCGGAGGCGGCGTACGCGGTTAAAATGAGATCGGAAACAATCGTGGCCGCAACTGGCGCGGCCCTGATTGCGGCCGCGATTGCCATAATATCTCTGGGAGGCTGGGCAATCAAATGAAGGGTGAGCGGAAATCAATATCGATAGCGCTCATTTTCGCGCTGGTCGTCGCGCTTGCTCATGTGGGAGGCGCGAGAGACGGAAAACGGCACGGTGGAAATCATCCCGCCCGGAAAGTTGGCGAGCGAGACCACGACTAACCTGGTGATAGCGCGTATCGAAGGGCGTACCGCCGAGCGGGCGGCAGCCGAGGCGAATGAGCGATCTCGGTTCGGAACCGTCACAAAAAACAGGGACGGCGTGCGAAGCCGGCAAATATTCGGCGACGGCGTGACGCTGGAATTTGAAAAACCCGGGGATGGCGGAACCATTCTCTGGACAAACGCCCAGTTCGCAAACGACGGCGCGAGCAACCGCTACCTGATGTATTTAACGACGATACACGACGCCAGATACAACAGCAGCCTTTCATGGTTTGGGACGTATGCGGACGCCATCCTGTTCACCTTTCGTCTGCCCGCGAGAGAATCCGGGCAGGAAGCCGTATCGGACCCATACGCGGCGGTTGGCGCCTCGGCGAAAGAATTGAGCGATATGAGCCGGTTGATTATACCCTCCGTAGGATGTGACTACCCCTCCCGTTTCTCATATCCTGTTCGCGGGCATCCAGCACCGCCAATAAACGTTTCCTCTCGTCGTCAGTCAGGCAGCGAACCTTGTTATCAGAAACTCTCTCGGAGAGCCGTTCGAGTTTTGCCAAGGGGTTGTTCTCAATGATGCCGCGTTTCGCAGCCCAATTGACAGCCGCTTTCAGCGCGGTCGTTCTGCGATTGAGGCTTGACGATTGCCCCTCATAAACAAAGTTTTTTCAGAGTTTCAATTACTTGTTCATAAGAGATACCAACGGCGTATTCAAACTGTTGCTGGTACTTTGCCCACATTTGCCGCAGCGCGGAGCTTTCAGCTACTCTGTCAATCAGCTCTTCTTTATCAGCTATGTTCTCTGTCGAACCTCTATGCGCCGCCGTCGCCGCAATCGCTTCCCTTAGCAGTGGTTCATCGAAACCCTGCGTTGTGGCTAGAATATAGACATCGTAAAAATCCAGTGGCCGGGTATTGAAAATATTTCTGCTGAGAATGGTCTCAACTTTTTCTGCCATGACTGTTTCAATGTTGTATGCCCAAAGCTCAATTTGCTTCTTCTCATCAAAAATGCTGCGAAGCGAGAATTTCACCGCTTTGGGCGTGATGACATCGCCCGTTGAAACATCAATGGAGAGCTGCGTTTCAATCGTCTCGAACTTGGCTGTCAAAGACACGCGATACCCTCCGTAAATATCGTCCGCCCTTATAGGGTTTATCGCGCCCGCCGTGAATTTCACTCCGTCATCTACGGATATCGCGCAAATCTCATTTATTGAAGAACGAAGGCTTTCCTCTGACAGCGGGAAACCGCGCAGCGTCGTATCCAGATCCATCGTCGAACGTCTGTCCAATCCTACGATAGCGGCAATGAGCATGCCTCCTTTGAGAATGAACTTGTCCTGATACGCGGATTTTGAAAGCCTGTCCATGAACCGCTCAAACATATAGTTTTGCAGCAGCGCCTGCGGCGCGATATTCTTTTTCTTTGCCAGGTTACGGATTCGGGCTTTAAGGCTCATGGTTTTCGAACTCATAACAAGACCTCCAGGTACTTCCTCAAAATCTTGGCAATCCGAAATATTTCGGCATACTGTCCCAGCTTGTTTAAGTCACGGTTTTTCATGGACGCATAATTCTTTATGGCGGCGATGAAGGTCTGATCGTCAATGCGGCTTCGGCTTCGCACGACATCGCAGACAGTCCGTTCGATATCATACGCGCGGACTTCATGGCCCATCATGCTTGGCAGGAATACCGCGCCCAGCTCATGCAATTCAGGTTTTACAAAATAGACTTTCAGGTCTCCGGGAAAGGTCGGGGAAAGCCTCGCAATGCTTGGAAGCGTAACTGAATGCTTCTCGGGTGTCCTCTCCGCCATGCCATGCAGAAACAGGGCTGTTTCATGAGAATACACCAGCAAGTTCATCCTCCGCTGCCAAATATACAACTCATCAGGAAATGAATCAGGCAGAATATACTGGCCACGCGCGACCCGTTCCAGCAAACCGGCGCGCTCCAGCTTGGAGAGAGACGTTCTGGATACGCCAGCGTTCAGCGCGTCAGCAGTACGGATAATACCGCCGTTTTTCTTGATTAGTTCAGTGATAATAGCGATAGCTGACGTAAGGATCACTCCTATTACAAACATCACAATATTATGCCCAGCATTGATATATTTGTCAACTCTTGTGATGGCGGTCGTCCCATCGCTGAAAGAGCTAATCCCGCAGTTTCACCGCCTGGATTTTGTTTTCCGGGGCAAGACAGCAAGACGGGTGTATCTAATGAACGCGGGGGTACGTTCATTAACGTGCTTTAACGTTCTTTAATTGATGGAGTAAACAGACTCGCCGTATAAATTTGGAAAACCGAACAAATTATGATGCCTCATCCTCTCATAACGACGACAGTTTCAACTTTGGGCGTTTCCCCTCTCGAATAACTCAGCAGGAGTAAAACCATTGTTCTCATATAAGCGCGTGTTATTGAACGCGACTAATAATTTTTGCATAAAGTTGTTTATCGCCTCAATGTCGTGCAGCGCATAACGCCTGTCGATGAACGATTGCAATATTTCCGCAGGATCGACATCGGACTGAACCATTTCGTGCATGTCGATTAGGTCTCCGTCTACCCCGTCGAGCCCTTCTTTGACAGTCAGCTTATGTTTCAGAATATACGCTTTCAAATCGGCGTATGG
>JAISXR010000191.1 GCA_031270375.1 Synergistaceae bacterium
ACCTCTATGCTGTCCAGCGAGCGCATTATCCACAGCCTGATTTCCTCGAGCCCCTTCAATCTCACACTGTATATTATGCTGCCGTCAGGCCGCGGTTCTATCTGAGCGCCCTTAAACCACATCGTCTGCTGTACCGATTTGACGAAATTGCCGCTGATCCTCAGCCTGACATTGAATGTCTTTCCGCGGTACGCGGGGTGGTAGTCGAGTTCAAGATCCTCCGCCATTTCGGCCATCGTTTTATGAGGTTCGGCGTATCCGCCGTCGAGCGTTTCTATCGCCCGCATCCTGCTCAGCCGATACGGGCCGGGGTTGTCGCGCCCTATCTTCGACGACGCGGCCCATACGTACCAGGAGTGATACTTGAAATAGAGGAAATAGGGCGATATCACGTCCGTTATCATTTCGCCGTTCATACCCTCGTAATCCGTCAGCCTCAGAGCGCGTTTCCGGACAATGGCGTCAAGAACCAGCCGAAGCGCGTCTTTATTGCGGTCCTCCGTGTTCGACACGGGCATCAGCATGGTCAGAGCCTCGCTCAGACTCTCGCCGGTGTTCATCACTTCGCCTGGGATCGACTCCCTCAGTTTTCGAGACAGCCTGTCGGCCGATGCGGAATAAGCTTTGATGAAATGCCTGCACAGCTTTATCCCGGCGGACATGATGTAGGCTTCTTCCTCGTCGAACTTCATGGGGAGCATGAAAAAACACGCGCCTTTCAGGACATATCGCTTTGTGGACGGTATATACGAAATTTCGACATTCTCCAGATCCTCCGACCCCGCCACTTCCATATACCACTTCTCGTTACACAGCTCGTTCAACCTCTTGCGGTCTCGATGGAAGTTGCGGCGGCAGGACGCGGCGGGCAGTTCGTCTCCGTATATCGCGTCCCGTATCATCTTGAACGTGGCGCCCGAATCACCCCGTTCCGCCATATAGCGCAGCAATTCGCAAACTCTGGAGATAACAACCGATGCTTCAGTTTTAGGCATGGCCAGCTCCTCCTCTCATACAGCGCGAACGGCGCCGTCAACCAATCTCAAAACCTCGCCGAGCATTTCGTCGGGGACCTGCTCTCCTCTCGGTGATCCCCCGACAGCCTCCCTGCCGCCCCAGGATTTTCCGTTTATCGTGGGCAGCTTTGGAAAAACGTTCATCAGGCCTCCGCGGCCAAAGACATTTTCGGCCAATTGTTTGCTGGGGCAGCTCACGAGCACGTTGCCGTTTTTTTCACTCCTCGAAATCAAACACCAATGACGCCACGAGGACAGATGATCGAAATCGGCGTCAGCGTCGCGGCCGAACTGCACGTCGAGGCCCCATGCCCGTGAGGACGGAATGAGTATCACTTTGCCCGTGTTTCCGATAACGGCCGTCGCGTAGTCCTCCAGCGCGCGGGAAATCCTAGCGGATTCGCCGTCCTCGATACGCGCGATGACGGCCTCGTAACGCGGCGGATTGACGATGATATCCACGAACAAAGATACCCCGTAAAGCCAGCTCCATCCGCTGTTTTTGACGGTGCGCATTCCCGCTTTCCAGCACTGTATCGAAGGGCCGTATTTCAACCGCGGCACGTCGGCGCGCAAAGGGTCGGTGTCGAGTACGCCCACATCTTCGTTAAGTTCCCGCAAAACGTCCCCCGGCAGCAAGCCCATCAATGTGACGCCTGTCATGACACAGTCGGCGTCGACATGGTTCATCATAAATTTCGCGCATCCGGCTTCGCGAGCCTCGCCGTAATGAGCGAGCGCGGTCAGGCAAGCGGACGGCCTGCCGGAAAATTCGTTGTGATGGTCGAGCAGCCGGAAGTCAACATAGGATTTTCGGCCGGTCGCCATCTCGATCGGAATGAAGCCGTCCTCCATATAGCGGGGTATATCATCCTCGTCCGGGTTCCATAGCACGCTTATTTCCAGGCCAAAGCAAATTGTGTTTATAAGTTCGCTCATAGTATTCGTATCACCATTTCCTCATAGGATTCAATGCGCAAATTATAATCGAATCGTTCAATTCCGCGATGCCATTATCCTGCCGGCATCAGACATAAAATGTCCTTTTGCCGCGCGGTTTTGAAATTTTAGAGCTTCATTGCGGTGCGCGGCAAGTGACGCTTTTCTACAATCAGTATATTCACGTACATTTTATATTTACGTAATGTTTGCGTCGAGCTCATTTTATGGTAAAGTTTGAGAACTTTTCTTGCGGAGGCGGTTGTAATGTCTCAATTTGAATTTGTAAGCAGCAGGCTAGCGATACAGGTTTGTATAGGGCATTTTCCGGATGGACGCGAACGTCACCGCACGTTCAGCGTAAAAGATATCAAGCCGGACGCGGACGCCGCCACCCTGATCAGCGTGGTTCGCGCCATCGGATCGCTCCTCGCCTATCCCATCACACATGCGCGGCTCATCATAAAAAGCAGGCGCGTGCTGTTCGGCGACACAAAATCAAGTACGGACCGCAAAGAGGGCGCCGCTCCCGTTCCAGAAACGCACAGCGACACACCCGAGCGCGAAACGGCGCCTAACGCCGCGGGCGCACGAATGAAAAGCGCGTTCACGAAATCGCCGGAATCCGCGAAGACAGCGAAAATAGCCGCCGGTGTATGTTCGTCTTTTAAAACGTTTCTCGCGCTCTTTCGCGGGTCCTGTCAAAAATATCCGCACCCCTGTCAGGTGGGTACGCGATAAAATAACAAGTATTTTCTCGTTCAAAAAGATGAAACGGTGCTATTGACAGTCATCGCCGCCGAATATATTATTCAAATTGGGACCGAGTCTCAATAAGGACAGAGGCGGCGAACATATGACGGACGCTGGAAAACAGAAGCGCGCGTGCAGAAACACCAGGCAGAAAAAACTCATCCTCGATTGTCTCGCGTCGGACGCTGGGCGTCATTTTACGGCGGACGAGATCGTGGATATCCTGAAATCCCGGCGCACTCCCGTCGCCAAATCCACCGTGTACCGGTCGCTCGCCGTACTGGAGGAGAGCGGCGAAGTCAGAAAATATTTCCTGTCGGAATTCAATTCCGCCTGTTATCAATTCGTCGCTGACGCAAAAACCTGCGCGGAACATTATCACCTCATGTGCGTGTTATGCGGCAAGGTGGTACATTTCGAGAGCGCGGAACTGGGGCGCGCCTTTCAGGAGATCAAGTCCGCCCAAAAACCGGGAGGCTTTTTCGTCGATGGGCGCAGGACGGTATTTTACGGCCAGTGCGGCGAGTGTTCGGCGAAATGAAAAGCATCGGGCGGCGCTGTGCGTTACTTTGTCTGTGTTTCGGGGCTTGCCTGTTGATGAACTCGTTTTTGCCGGCGCACGAAGAGGGGCACGATTGCGGCGGGGAAAATTGCCCGGTATGCGCTCAGGTCGAGACCGCGCGCTCGTCGGCCGGTAACGCCGCGCCACCCTCCAACGCCGTCATTTCCCGCCCCTTCGCGGCTCGGAATGTCCGGCGCGGCGTGCCTGAAGACAATGACGACCGGCGGCGTCTCTCCCTTGCCGAACTTATGGTGAAACTCACGTGCTGAAACGACCCGCGCTCAAACCACAGGCAAAACCTTGGGGCTCCGCCCCAAACCCCGCCGGGGAACGAGTTCCCCGGACCCCTTTTATAATTTTTATTTCACCTTATGGAGAAAGGGAGTTTGATCATGAAAAAATTTTTAATGACCGCGGCGCTTTTCGCGGCGTTGCTTTGCGCCTTCGTTTCGGGCGCTGACGCGGCCGAAAAACTCAAGATAATAACCACGATATTTCCACAGTACGACTTCGCGCGCCAGATCACCGGCGGCGAGGCCGACGTGACCATGCTGCTGCGTCCGGGTTCCGAGAGCCATTCGTTCGAGCCGACGCCGCAGGACATCATCAAAATAGGCGGCTGCGACATGTTC
>JAISXR010000202.1 GCA_031270375.1 Synergistaceae bacterium
GCCAGGATATATTGTTCTCCATCTGCGCAAACCCTACAGTCAAAGAGCTGAGTTCACGCCCCTTGCCGCCTCCTTTGACAACAGCCAACCCCTCGGCAGCCTCGCCAATCCGAATCTGAGCGGCCAATCCGACAACAGCCATCAACACGAAAACAACACACATAATAACTGCCATTACTTTGGAACTTTTCATAATGAACCTCCCGCCATTTAATATAATTTAATTGGATTTCTAAAGTATTTAAATTTTATCTAATTACTTTATAGTTGTCAATAGTGTGACGCGTTGTCACATAATGTGACATTGACCTGCGACATTGAACGCTTTGACCCGGCGTCAACATTAACTGTTTTGTTTTGTGCCGGCAGCCGCGTTTTTGACCAGAGTTCCGGCATACTCGCGAATCTCCGCAAACCTGCCTTCCGCAACGAGTTTCTTGCTGACAAGATTGCCGCCAACCCCGGCTCCTACCACCCCGGCGCTCAAAAAATCACCGATATTTTCGGCGTTGATTCCTCCGACAGCGAGCAGTTTCACATGGTTTATCGGGGCGCGTATCGCCTTTATATACTCAGTCCCCAGTACAGACGCCGGAAATATTTTCACAAAATCGGCGCCGGCTCGGTGCGCGCTTAGAATTTCTGTGGGAGAAAGCGCACCTGGGATCGAGACGAGCCCTCGTTCGCGCGTATGCTCTATTACCGCTGGATTCATATCGGGCGAAATGATATAGAGCGCACCAGCTCGCCCCGCCAAATCGACCAAATCGGGAGTGGTGACGGTTCCTGCTCCGGGCAGCAATTTATCCCCAAAACGTACACGAATATTATTTATCGTATCCGCTACCTCCTCATTTCCCAGTGGATTCTTCTGGTCAAACGTAAACTCTATCATCTCCACTCCGCTCTCGCAGAGCGCTTCCGCCAAGGCCATACACGACTCGCCCGCGATGCCGCGCACTATCGCGATAAGTTTCGTGCTCAATATTCGCCGAACAACCTCTTCACGCATATTAATTCCCTCCGCCCCTTTCAATTCAACCGTACGTTCAGATGCCGAAGAAGTAGGTGCCCCACAGGCCGAACGTCATTCCAACCAGGAATATGGCTGCTATCAGGGCTATCAGAACTATCAGGACTATTACCTCCTGCGTGCTGACTTTCTTTTTGAGACGATTGCGTTTCGCGTTCGCGCTGTTTTTAGCGAAACTTTTCTTGTCGATGCGCTGCGAATCCGAAAAGGAGTATTCCTGGGCTTCGGCCTTCAGCAGGTCGGATATCAACGCGTCGAGCCTGAAAGCGATGTTTTTCAGTGTCTCTTCATGTTCATCCAGTTTATCGGGCTCGCCTCTGTGTTCCGGCTCCGGGAGGGGTTCCTGCCGCTTGGCCTCGAGTTCGCGTTCCAGCATGTCGAGTTTTTCGAGCGGGCTTTTTTGCGGTTCCGGCAAAGTGGAGGAGAGCGCACTCGCTTCTCCGGATGAAGGATATGTTTCGTAAATTGCGGCGCGCGCCTCCTCCCGACTATTAACGCTTGAGGTATCGCGGTTCCGGGACGCGTTTTGCCGTCCTGATCCGGCAAGATCGTCCTTCGCTCCGTTCACTGGAATTTTCGCGGCGGACAATCTCCGGCCGCATTCGCGGCAATATGACGAACCGATCGGGTTCGCCCCGCCGCAAGCCCCGCAAATCGCCACGTTCCCGCTGGCCACGTCGGAAATATGCGACTCGGATGCCATGACTGCCTCGCACGCCGCGCAAACCGCCTGCCCTAAGGGATTGGGATACCCGCAGTTATCGCAATACAAGCCTCGCACCTCCCCGATACGCGCGCGATCATACCCCGACCCGAGCCGCTCCCGTCAATTTTCCGCCTTTATGTGCGCCTTTATCTCGTCGAGCGATACCCTCGTCAGATCGCCTCTCGGCAGGGTGGAAAGAATATCCCACGCCATGTCGAACGAATGCCCTATTTCACGATCCTCGTCTTTCTCCTGCTTGAGGAACTTATTTTCGAACAGCTCTCCGAAGGCGAGAGACTGTTTGTCAGTCTTGGAGAGTTCATCCTCCCCCACCACACCGGCAAGGGAACGCACATCCTGGACGTGGCTGTACGACGCGAAAAGCTGGCTCGCCAGATTCGGATGGTCGTCTCTGGTGAACCCCTTGCCGATTCCGTCCTTCATGAGCCTCGACAGGCTCGTCAGCACGTCGATGGGCGGGTATACGCCCTTTCCGTCGATGTCGCGGGAGAGCACGATCTGTCCTTCCGTGATGAACCCGGTGAGGTCGGGTATCGGGTGCGTGATGTCGTCATTGGGCATCGTGAGTATCGGTATCTGCGTAACGCTGCCGCCGCAGCCCCGAACCACACCGGCCCGCTCGTAGAGAGAGGCGAGATCGCTGTAAAGGTATGCCGGATATCCCTTGCGGCTCGGCACTTCGCCGGCCGCCACGCCGAGTTCGCGGACGGCCTCGCAGTAGCTCGTCATGTCCGTTATTATCACCAGGACATGAAGCCCCAGTTCATAAGCCATGTACTCCGCGGCCGAAAGCGCCATCCTGGGCGTGGCGATGCGCTCCACTACCGGGTCGTCGGCCAGGTTGAGATACGTGACGACGTTATTGCTGCGGCCCTTTTCGGACAATTCCCTCGTCAGAAACTCCGCGTCGTCGTGTTTTATGCCGATTCCGGCAAAGACGACGGCGAAATTCTCCGCGCCCATGAGCCGGGCCTGTGTAGCTATCTGAACCGCGAGCTGGTTGTGAGGCAGGCCGTTCCCCGAAAAAATTGGCAGTTTCTGCCCTCTTATCAGCGTGGTGAGGGTATCTATCGAGGATATGCCGGTGTGTATGAAATCCCTGGGATACTGACGTGCCATGGGATTCAGAGGCATTCCGTTGCAGTCGGCGCGGCGTCCCCCGAAAACCGGGCCGCATCCGTCTATGGGTTCGCCCAGGCCGTTGAAAGCGCGTCCGATTATCGACGGCGCGAGCTGAACCTGCAGGGGACGCCCCAGGAGCCTAACCCTGGTGTTCTCCGGAACTAGACCGTCGGTGCCCGAGAAAACCTGCACCAACGCCGCCTTATCCGAGAGCGAAACTATTCTTCCGCGGCGGACCTTGCCGCTCGGCGCCCGCACGTCCGCCAATTCGCCGTAAAAAGCGTCGCGGCCCATATTCTCCAGCAGTATAAAAGGGCCCGTCACCTGCGATATTCCGATGTATTCGGCCTGCGGCATTACCTAGCACCTCCCTCTTCCCGGGTGCGTTCGACGCCGACCCTGTTGAGGTGATTATCCAGTTTTTTTCTGGCGCGTTCGAAGGACGATTTGTCGTCCGCGGCGAATTCCCTCAGATGCGTGATGTCCTCCACCGCGTCGCTGCCCCTTATAAGCGATATCGGGACGCCCTGTTTGACCAGGTCGAGCCCCCGGTCGTAGAAATGCAGTATCATTTCGAGTATGGCAAAACCTTTCTCCGGCGGTGAATACGAGTCGGAGCCGAAAGCCGCCTGTTGCAGATAACCGTTTTTCACGAGGAACGCGGTATAGTTCACCAGCCTCTGGTCATCGGGCAGCACATCCTCACCGACGAGTTTTATCACCTGCTGTATCTTTTCGTCCTCCAGCAGGATGGCGCGAGCCTTTTCCCTGAGTTCGCCCCAGCGCGGGTCGACGTTTGCCTGGAACCAGTTCTCGACCTCCCCGGCGTACTCGCTGTACGATTCGGTCCACGATATCGCGGGGAAATGCCTCGCGTTCGCGAGGTTCTTGTCGAGCCCCCAGAAACATCTGATGAAACGCTTGGTATGCCGCGTCACCGGTTCCGTGAAATCTCCCCCCGGCGGGGAAACGGCGCCTATTATCGACACGCTGCCGTTTTCGCCGTATTGGGTGACGACGCGGCCAGCACGCTCGTAAAACTCGGCGAGGCGCGACGGCAGGTATGCAGGGAAACCCTCTTCCGCCGGAATTTCCTCCAGGCGCCCCGATATCTCGCGCAACGCTTCCGCCCATCGGCTGGTCGAATCCGCCATCAGCGCCACATCGTAACCCATGTCCCGGAAATACTCGGCTATGGTTATGCCCGTATATATCGACGCTTCCCTCGCCGCGACCGGCATATTGGACGTATTGGCTATGAGAATGGTGCGCTCCATGAGAGGGCGTCCCGAGCGGGGATCCTCCAGCACGGGAAACTGCTCCAAAACGTCGGTCATCTCGTTGCCGCGCTCGCCGCATCCTATATAGACAACCACCTGAGCCTCGCTCCATTTCGCCAACTGGTGCTGGGTCACGGTCTTTCCGGTTCCGAAACCGCCCGGTATCGCCGCGGTACCGCCCTTGGCGAGCGGGAACAGCCCGTCTATCACGCGCTGCCCGGTGACGAGAGGTTCGTTCGGGCGCAGTCTGTCGCGGTACGGTCTCGGCGAACGCACCGGCCACCGTTGAGTCAGCGGTATGTCGATCGTGCGGCCGAGCGCGTTTTTCACTTTCGCCACGACTCCGCCGCTCGCTACCTTCGTCTGCGGCGTTATCCAGACGATTTCCCCCTCGACGTCCGGCGGACAAATTATCCGGTGCAGCAGCAAACTCGTCTCCCGCACCGTGCCCAACAGGGTTCCCGACGAGACCATGTCCCCTATCCCGGCGGCGGGAGTGACGTCCCACATCTTGTCCGGCGGTATCATCGGCGTCTCAATACCGGGGGTTATGTACCTGCCCTCTTTTTCGAGAAGGGAGGAAAGCGGGCGCCCTATGCCGTCGAAAAATCCTCCGATGAGGCCGGGACCGAGCGATACAGACAGTGCTTCGCCGGAACCCTCTATCACCTCACCTATCTTCATTCCCTGAGTTTCTTCGTATACCTGTACGGTTGCCTCGTCTCCGTCCATGCGAATTATCTCGCCTAAAAGACGCAGTTTCCCGACATGCACCATCTCGCGCATTCCGAAATCCTTCATTCCCGTCGCGCGTATGACGGGACCGTTTACCATAGAGACGTAGCCGACCCTGTTCAAATCCGGCTCCCCCCTTAAAGAAGAGACAGAAGCCGGTCGGCGATGACGTCGGCCATCTCCTGCGTACGCGACTGCCAATCCGCGTTTATCTGCCTGCGTCCATCCTCGCTGATCACCCAGCAGCCGCCGATTATGGGAGCGGGGTCGTGGTCGAAAACTATTTTGAACCGCGGATTTTTTCTCGACACGGATTCGGCCACCTTTTCTCCCCGAGACGCGTCGAGCGACGCGAGCTTCAGTTTGAATATCCCCTGTTCCCCCGGCAGAGCGCGCGCCGCCTCGAGCGCGAGACCGGTCAGGATATCGTCATAATCGGCGCGGTCCCTCAGACGCGTCAAGCCGTCCTGAAATTTCTTCAGCGCCTCTCCCAGCAGCCGGTTCTGCTGCCTCAGCGCTTCGGTGGATTTCTCTCTCTCAGCCGAGAGTATCTGACGCCTGTGGATATCCTCCGCCCTGGATTTGGCGTCCGCCAGCACCGCGTTCGTCTCGCGTTCCAGTTTTGCCATTTCCCTCGTCAGCCACGCGTCGGCCTCTTTCCGCGCGTCGGAAGCCAGCGCTTCACGCTGCTGGTTGGCGTGCTCCAGTATTATCTTTTGCAGCGCTGAAATCTTTTCGTTGGAGACTTCGTTCATTCCATTTTCACCCCAATCGCGTCCCGCACGTATTTTGTAAGGAAGTCGGGACTGCGTTTCGTGCCGTGTCTGTCGGGTATCTCGATAACAATCGGCAGTTCTCCCTGTTCCCTGAGACGCTGTATCGTTTCCGGCAGCAGTTCGGATATCTTCTCAGTGACGGCGAGTATCGCCACATCCCGTCTTTTGAGCGCGGAGGCCATCGCTTCCGACGCTTCGTCGCGGCCGTGCGCGATCACGCCCTCGATGCCGGCGAGTCTCATCCCGACAAGCGTATCGTGATTGTCGCTGATGAGGAATGCTTTCACGTCCGGTCTCCGATCACGCCAGCTTGCTGAAGATGAGCATTGAAATTACTATGCCGTATATGGCGACGCCCTCCGCGAGACCGACGTATATCAACGTCGTTCCGATGGCGCCGGGCTGTTCACCGACGAGACCGATCGCGGCGGAACCGACGCTCCCCACGGCTATTCCGGCGCCGATGCAGGCGAGGCCAGTCGCGAGGGCCATTCCTATGAAACCCATCCCGTACCCGGCTTCCGCCGGCGCCACTTTGGCCGCGGCCTCGCCCGCGGGTTCGGCGGCGGATGCCGCCGGTACAGCCGAGGTCAGGTTGAAGACGGCCCCAAGAAACAACACTCCGAAAGAAAACACCATAATACAGGCCAACATTCTTTTGGAACCTCTGACGCCGGCCCTTCGCATCGCGATTCCGGCGGTCACGGTACCAAATACGGCGGCGCAGCTCAATATCAATCCAAACATGTCAACTTCACCTCTTGTTCAGTTTTTTTAAGTCAGTTTTTCGAGCCGTCTAAGACAATTTCCGCAAGGATCGGTCCCTCTGCCATGTAACCGGTTTGAACACGTTGCCCCCGCCCCTGTAGAATTTTCCGAAGAACTCGTAATACTCGAGCCGGAGCACCTGGATAAATACTATCAGGCTCTCCACTCCAACGATGAAGATATTTCCCAAAATGAGCATAAATACCTTCAAAAGCGCCCCTCCTGGTAAATTTCCCAGCATATCGGAAATCGTCATGACCGCGAAAGACATGGCAACGTGCGTTAGAGCGAACGCCGCGAGCCTCACGAAGGAGGCGGTGTTCGTGAAATAATTCATCAGGTTATGCAGCACCTCGAATACCTGGAGCGCCTTGCCTTCACGTTCCACATGCTGATGTAGTATGGTGCGCGCCAGGGTGTCCCGGAACAGGGTGAGCGCAAGAACCGCCGCTATGACGTACCACAGCCACGAAAGCGGAAACGGCGTCTCCGCGCCGGAAACGCCGATGAATATGCCTATGGCCGATCCCCAATAGACGAAGAGGCCGGCGAGTCCCTGTCCGTCGAACAGCAGACGCCCGAAATCGCGATCGCGATATCTGACGACCATGTTGAGTATCATCCCGACGCTTATCATGACGACTCCGCACACTATGGCGACGCCGAACAATTGGCCGGGAGAGCGCATAGGGGAGAGCCAGAGCGCGGGCAAAATCCCCTCCACTCCCATGACGCTGCCGTAAAGAAGGCCAAATATCACCGAACTGCACGACGCGCACTTCATCACGTACGCGAGAGAGCGGCTGAGTATTTTCTTTTTGCCCAAGTAAGTCGCGCCGAGCCACAGGAGCACGCCGTGCCCGGAGTCCCCGAACATGAACCCGAAAAATAGTATGAACGTGAGCGCGACGAAGGGCGACGGGTCCACTTCCCCGTAGGACGGCACGCTGTAAAGGGCCACTACGTCCTGAAAAGCGCGCACCACTCTGTTGTTGCGCAGCATTGTCGGTATGCGCGCTCCGGAAGTCGCGATATTTTTGACCTGCTCGACCGTTATCGACGTCCTCGGAGCGTCGCGCTCGATATGCTCCTTTATCGCGGCGTATGTGTCCTCCGGTATCCAGCCAGAGAGGACATACATGCCGCCTATCTCGCCGCGTCCCTTGCACAGGTCGTAAACTCTCTGCATCGTGTATAGCCTGGAGTAAAGGTTCTCGAATTCCGCCCCGCGCTCCTTCAGTATGGCGGAGGCCGCGTCCTCGAGGCCCTTTATTGAGCTTTTGTGAAAGGAGATGCCCTGTTCCACCTGCCCCAAAGGATCGTCTTCCGACATGCGGTTCGATATTTCAACGAGCGAATACTCCTTGAAATAAACCGCGTCCAGAATTTTCCGGGCTCCGTCCCTGTAACCGGGAACCGTGAATATCAAGGCCCATACGTTGTCATTCGAGCGCGACAGTTCGACGGCCAGTATCGGCGCGTCGAGCGTAGTCTCCTCGAGCCGGCTGAAACTGTCGGCCGACATCCGGCCGAAATGCGCGACGGCGAATTGAGTCTCCGACAGCTCCCGCGGTTTCATCTTCAACTCGGTGAGCGCCCCGACATAAACTTTGGTCGCCTCGAGCTGTTCCAATTCCTCCGCCAAGGCTTCTCTGTGCCTGCTCCATGCCTCCAGTTTGCCGGCCGTTTCATCCACTAGACGGCGGGCCTTGTGGAAGCTGAACCTCGAGTCGAAAGGCGTAGGTTCGGGATCAGGGACGTTTTCACCCGCGGTCCTCCACACGGTTGACATCTTGTTCAGGAGTTCGTCGTATGGGTTCTCGCTCTCAGTCGTTATCCTGGAGCGCAGGTTCCGGTCGTTTATCAGAAAATCAAGCGGCAGGGGCTGAAATCCCCCCGAAAGGACCATCTGTCTCGCGACCGGCTCCATTTCCTCATGCGGCCCGACCATGGTAACGGCGACCATTTTCATCACTGCCATTCATGTTCACCTCCCGCAATGGCGATGGGTTTCGTGAGATAAGCGGCCGCGCGGCGCCTGTCGTGAGCGTAACGGACGTATTCTATGATTCTCGTCAGGTCGGTTATCTCGAATTGCTTCAATATATAATAGGCCACTGCCGTGTGAAAACCTGGGGGGCCGTTATCGAAGACATGTTTTGCCTGGGCGTATACGTATCTTTTTATTTTACTCTCGAGGGCGAGTTCGGGGTTTTCGTCGTCGAGCGCGGAGGAAATGAGTTCCTCGTAAACCGGAAACCTGCCCTTCAGCATTTCCGTCAAACGCGAACCGGACTCGGCGCGCGCGAGTTCGCGCATTATGAGCATGGTGACACGGTATCTCACGGGCAGAAGCCTGTTCAGCGTCTCTTCCGGCGTCAGGCTGTAATACACGAGGGCCCTGTACAGTATATAAAGATTGTACATATCCGCCCTGGCTCCAAATATGGGCAGCAACCGGTTCCGTTCGTCCGGTTCGAGTTTTTTCAGCGCCTTGTTCATCGACGACTCCACGAACATATCGAGAGCCGTCTCGAGAGGAAACAAGCTGCGTTCCTCCCCCGAATGCAGACGCTTCAGAGGCTCGGCCAGGCTTCTGTGATAAGGGGTATTTCTCAGGACGTCCGAGACCTCCGAGAAATCCCTCGCCGAGAGTATATTGTCGCGCGAGATCGTCGAATGTTTCGGCACGTTGAGCCTTTGCCTCAGTTTCTCCCTGTCTGTACGTCCGGAGGCTATATGGCGGAAAACGCTCTTGAGGGCGTCCGCCTCGTATTGATACATCAGTGTCTTGAAAAATTTGTCGCGTGGACTCGACATGTGAAAGAGAAAGCTTTCCGCCTGGGCGATGAGGGTGTTGTGGATGGCCGATTCGATATCGTGCCTGCGCGTTTCGGCCGGAAGTGTCTCGAAAAATTCCCCGTAAGCGGTGGACATCAATTTCTCTTTTATCTCGGGCACCGTGTCGCTCGAGAGCAAGTCCCAATAGTCATCATCCAACAGAAGCCTGCTGTAAAGCACATGGGCTTTGACACCCACCGCCATGCACTCCCCTCTGGACGACCAGGACAAATCTATTCGCCTCCCGACAATATCTTGTCCACCGTCTCGGCCAGCACGGCGGCGATCACGGTGTCCACGTTTTCGTCGAAGCGTTTGAGCACGCGTTCGCGCTCCTCTCGGCCAAGTTCGAGTATCTGCCTTGCCTCGGTCTGCGCTGACAGCAGAGCATTCTCCATAAGGCCCTTGGCCTGCTCTCTCGTCGAAGCCATGCGGCTTTCGCGGTCGGGCAGAAATATGTCCTGAGTGGTCTTGATGATGCCCACCGAGTCGTTTTTCGCGTCCTCGACTATGCGTTTGCCCTCGCTCTCGGCTCCCAAAAGGACTGTCAGGACTTCCTGCAATGCGCTCATATTTATCCCTCCCTTACGCCCGCGTAAAACATCTTCGGCACATTTAAATCCAATGTGATATTATACACGGCTTTTCGCCGTATCCAGTCATTCCGTCCCGAATCCCGCATACGGCAACGCGCTACCATATCTCCTCGGTTCAAAAACGCTTCGCTACTCTCAAAAGACGCGGCGATATCGAATATAGCCGCATGGTGATATGTTATGTGAAGTAAGTTAGCCGCGATTTATTCTCTTGCGACCGTATCCGTGCCGCCTGTGCGCGATGCCGTCGGCACGGTAAAACCACGCGAGGGTTCCCCGCTGGTATAGGAACCGGCGGAGGAGATCAACGAAATATTCGTGCAATGCCCGAAACCGAGCGGCGTACGCGCGGTCTGGGAACGAGGGATAAGCGTGCTCAATTCCTCCGCGCATCTCGTCCTGTCGAATATTTCGAGCGCGCAAATCATACTGTCCACCCAGTTTTGCGGCGACAGCTCGGCAAAAAATTTATCGCGGGACAGCGACGCCGTGAAAACGGTGAGCGTCAAAAATATCACGGCAAGAAAGACGGCGCATACGCGTCTTGTTTTTCCGCCTCTCCATATAAAGATCAAACGCTCGCCTCCCCCATGATTTGCTTTCTCATATAAATATTATCACGAAACCGCCGTTCGCGCCAATTTGCGTCTTTCCCTGCCGCCTTTGGCTATCTTCATGCGCACAAAATCCTCCCGTTCCCCCTCCTCCAGCGTGCCCACGATAAAGGCGCTCTCACGTCTGTTAGCCGGAATCACCACTTTTTCGAGCGCGTTGACCCGCCTGTGCGTGCGTCTTATCTGGACGGCAAGGCGATATACGCTCGTCTCCACCTCGGCGAGTTTGACGAGCGTGGAAAGGACTTTTCTGAATGAAAGATAGGCGTCGTCCATAGCGCCCGTGGAGCTGAGGAAGGAATAGCTGGGCTTCACGGAAGCGTCCACGGCGTCGATATCGGGAATCTCGACCCCCATCACCGAGCGCAGGCGTATTACTATTTCGTCTGTAATGGGCACGCTTCCCGCGATATCCTCCACGGTATCTATCCCCAGCGATATATTCGCTTTTTGCAGGGCCGCGTAGGCGTCTTTGAATGTCTTCATGACGTCGCGCTGAAGGTCGCGGGCAGAGTCAATATGGCGGACCAGCTCCAGCATTAAAACCTGTCTTTTCTGCTCCAATAGATCATGACCGCTCGTTGCCTGCTGGAGCGATTTCTGAAGTTTTACGAGATTGCCTCTCGTGGGCGCCATACGCGCCATTGCCAATCACCCGCCTCCGTCTTTTTTGTTATAATACATGGGTATTTCGAAAACCCATTTTGCGCCAGATTCTAAACCAAGCCGCGAAAAAAACAAGGGGTTGAAGAGAAGAATATTTCAAAAAA
>JAISXR010000205.1 GCA_031270375.1 Synergistaceae bacterium
GGGTTGCTCCCGTCCGATATAGAGCCGGCTTTGCAGGAAATGAGGCGTTTTCGTCATCTATTGATCCACGGATACGGCATAGAGATGGATGAAGCAGAATTGCGGAAAAATATTCCAGATGCGATACGCGCGTATGTAAAAGTCGAAAATCACATCACGGATTTGTTCTGTGAATTAAAAAGATGAAATTTTCTATTTCACCGTACAGAGTGAATCCTGAAAATATTGCACATTGGCTGATATCAAGGTTTCGCGCAGTGTTTTTGAATCCCTGCCTCACCGCCAGTTATAACTTTCAGTCAATTTAACTATAGCACTGAACCCAGAAATAACAAGGATTCAGGGCTTTTTCATGAACTGGTAAATTGATGTAAATTGCCTTAAAGTGAATTTGGCACCGTATTGCAAGGATATTCCCACTGCAAGAATCTTCCCGGACTTAATTCTATCTTAAAAACACTGGTTTTTTTGACAAAAATATACCGCGCCAATATAATGCGGAATATGGAAGATAGAAATTGGTCGACAGATATCTCGCGTCTCAAAAAAAACGAAGAAAAATATCAAATATGGCTCATCGAGCAAAAGTTGAACTGCGGTCTGGCGGAAGGGGAAAAGCTGGATCGCGCCTTGCTCGAAAAATATATGCCGGTGCTCGACATCGACCAGGAGACCAAAGATTTTTTAAGGCTGTTGCTTTATGGCGAAAAGCCTGCTGACCGAAGACCAAAAACTGTTCCTTGATTTCGCCTGCGGACGAAGCGAGATATACCGGAGCTTTTACTTTTCCGGCGGAACCGCTTTGAGTGAATTTTATCTGCATCATCGTCTGTCCGAAGATTTGGATTTTTTCAGCTCCGAACCGGTGGACACGGCAGGGCTCGATTTCTTCTTACGCGCGAATAAAGAGTTTTTCGGTAATCCCGTAATTCATTTCCACCAATCATTCAACAGAAATTTGTTTTTTTTGCAATTCAAAGACGTAGTCCGTCTCAAATGTGAATTTACATATTACCCCTTTACGCGGCTTGAAACAGGTTCAAAGCTAAAAAGTCTCGAAGTCGACAGCGTACTCGATATCGCCGTCAACAAGGTATTTACTATGTCACAACAAGCTAGAGGCAGGGATTACTTCGACCTTTATGAAATCAACCGAAAATACGGTTTTGAAATACCGTTGCTGGCAAAACTCGCGAGAAGCAAATTCGATTCTCCTATAAACTACTTGCAACTCGGCAAAAATTTAACCAAAGTGGACGAGTTTCTGGATGATCCCGTATTGACCGAAACCCCTTCCAGCAAAGAGATGAAAGAATTCTTTTTGCGAACCGCCATGCAGCTGGAAATCTTGTAATGATCCCTCACCTTCTGTAATCCGACGGCGACAGACCCACGTTTTTTTTGAACACGTAGCTGAAATAATGGGGGTCGTTGTAGCCCACCATGTAGGCTATGTCGGAGGCTTTTGCCGCCGTCGTCCGCAACAGTTCTTTCGCGCGTTCGAGGCGCGCGGACGTGAGGCGGTCTATGAACGTTTCGCCCGTCTCCTGGCTGAAAATCGTGCTGAAATGATTGGGCGACATGCCCACGTGTTCCGCGACCGAGTTGAGCGATATCGATCCGTCCGAATAGTGGTTCGCGATGTAGTCCCTGGATTTTTCTATGACGCCGCCGTATCTGGAAGCGCTGGATTCGGGCGCGTTTTTTCTGTCCTTGCCGCGATTTTCGCCGTCTATGTCGCCGTATCCCATTATGACCCCGCCCGAACGTTCAATATAGCGCAGCGCGCGTTTCGCCGCGCTCATCGACTTGGGGAGCGACAGGACACTCTTCACCGGAGTGCCTATCGCAGCGGAGACCGAGCAGGCCGAGCTGCGCTCCGCATCGTATTTGGCAGCGCGCGCGGCGGCGTACGTCTCTTCCTCGAGCGTCTCCTCGTTTTCGGCCGCGAAGACGGCGACCACGCGTCCGGCGCCCTCGGGGAAGTGCGCGATGTTCTCGTTCGGAGCGAGCGTTTCGGATATCGCCCTTCCGGCGCGGGCCAAAATCGCCCCGTCGTCCTCCGATGGCTCAATCTCGAAAATAGCCGTCTGAAAATCACTCATCGCGGCGAACGAAGGCATGTTGGAGAGGATGCCCGTCATGTCGTTCGAGATGCCATAAACCAGATTCGACCACTCGCGTTCCAGCTTCAAGACGCGGGCGTCGGAAGCCTCAACGCGCAGCGCGTCGAAAGCGCGCCTGCGTTCGCGCTCGGCGTCTATGGCATGGGCGGCGTTTTCGAGGGCCTGAAAGAGTATCGGCGACGTGACCGGTTTCAGCAGATATTCGGTGACGCCTATCTTTATAGCTTGTTTAGCGTACTCAAACTCGTCGTGCCCGCTCAGTATGATTATTTTCACCCAGGGCATGGTACGCGCCACGCGCCGTGACAGCTCGATCCCGTCCATGAAGGGCATCCTCACGTCGGTTATCAGTATATCCGGCGTGGTCTCGGCGATCATAGAGAGTGCCAGCTCTCCGTCGGGGGCCTCCCCCACCAGAGAGAACTTAGAGCCTTCGCAGGTTATGCTGTTCCTCAGGCCATCGCGCATCGCCGCCTCGTCGTCGGCGAAAAACACCCCGTACATCGTCATGCCCCCTTCGCGACAAGAGGCGGAGGCGATTTCGGCAGCCTGAAAGAGACCGTCGTCCCGTCGGCGTCCGACTCGACGGACAGGCCGCACTCGGCCCCGTAGTAAAGCTCCAGCCTCCTGTTGACGTTGAAAAGCCCGTAGCCGGATTTTCGCTCCCCGTCCCCCGCGTCGCCCGGCCCCTCCCGCATCAGAGCGCGAGTGCCCGCCAGGGTTTCCGGCTCCATGCCGACGCCGGTGTCCGACACGCTAAACGCGATACTGTCGGGTCCGTTCTTGGCGGATACAGATACGATGCCGCGCCCGCCCCGTTTTTTTCTGATCCCGTGATATATGGCGTTCTCCA
>JAISXR010000015.1 GCA_031270375.1 Synergistaceae bacterium
GTGACTTTGTTTTTCAAAAATAAATTATAAGAAACAGCTCTTCATGAGATAAACATATTCGTGCTCCACTATATTATTGTGATATCATTATATATGTCAGTGAATTTCTTTTAAGAAAAAATTCGCCAGAGGGCAATTTGGGGAGTGATGAAAAATGGATCACCCGAAAGATGTTTTGAAAGACAGGCAGTTTATGGAGCGCGTGATGGAGTATATGATGCTCGTGAACAAGTTCGAGGAGCAGGTGTTCGCCCTTTTCGCGCAGGGCAAGGTGCACGGCACTACGCACCTGGGCATCGGCGAGGAAGGCACCGGCGTCGGAAGCGTGTTCGCGCTGGAGGAGCGGGATTACATCTTCGCCACGCACAGGGGGCACGGTCAGGTTATATCGAAAGGCGCGCCGGTCAAAAACGTCATGGCCGAGATACTGGCGAGGCAGGCTGGCGCAAACCACGGGCGCGGCGGCTCGATGCACATCGCCGACGTCGGGGTGAACGCGCTCTGCATCGACGGCGTCCTCGGGCAGAACTGTCCCATAGCGTGCGGGGTCGGGCTGTCGTTCAAGATGAAAAAACAGAACGACCGAATCGTGGCCGTGTTCTTCGGCGACGGCTCGATGAACCAGGGCGCGGTTCACGAGGCGATGAACCTCGCCGCCGTGTGGGAGCTGCCGGTGCTCTTCATATGCGTCAACAACACCTACGGCATGAGCACGCCGCTTCACAAAGTGTCCGCCGACACCGACCTCTCGAAGCGCGGCTATCCGTTCGGCATCAAGAGCGTCCAGGTCGACGGCAATGACGTCCTTGCGGTTTACGAGACCGTGAGGGAGGCGCGCGAATATATAATGAAGGAAGGGAAACCGGCCTTCGTGGTGGAGAACACCTACCGCACCAGCGGACACTCCAAGAGCGACGCGAACCAGTACAGGACAAAAGAGGAGATAGCCGAGTGGAAGGCGAAGAGCCCGATAGCGCGTTTCCGCAAGGTCATGCTGGAAAACGGTTTCACCGAAGCCGAGGTCGACGCGATAGACGAACGCGCCGCAAAGACGATAGATGAAGCGACGGCCTACGCCGAGAGCTGCCCGGACGCCTCCGCCACGCCCGAACAAATCGAGGCCGAGGCTTACGCCTGAAATAGAAGAGGGGGCGAGACGATATGCGCGAGATAACTTATGCCGAAGCCGTGCGCGAGGCCATGAGCGAGGAGATGCGCCGCGACGAAAGCGTTTTTTTCATGGGAGAGGATATCGGCGTCTATAACGGCGCGTTCGGCGTTTCGAAGGGAATGATACAGGAGTTCGGCGAGGAGCGCGTGCGCGAGACGCCGATCTCGGAGACGGGTTTCGTCGGCGCCGGCGTCGGCGCCGCCATGATGGGGATGCGCCCGATAGTCGAGCTGATGTTCTCCGACTTCATGGCCGTGTGCTACGACCAGATAATCAACGAGGCCGCCAAGCAGCGTTTCATGTTGGGCGGCGCGGTCAAAGTTCCGATGGTCATACGCACCGCCTCTGGCGGCGGCACGGGAGCGGCGGCCCAGCACTCGCAGTCGCTCGAACAGATGTACTGCCACGTGCCCGGCCTCAAGGTCGTCATTCCGTCGACGCCTTACGACGCCAAAGGATTGCTGAAAAGCGCGATCCGCGACGATAACTGCGTTATATTTCTCGAACAGAAACTTCTTTACAGGACGAAGGGAACGGTTCCCGACGAAGATTACACGATACCTCTCGGAAAAGCCGACGTAAAGCGCATCGGGCGCGACCTGTCGATCATCGCTTACGGGCGCACGGTGCAGATGTCGCTCGCGGTAGCCGATCGGCTCGCGAAAGAGGGCAAAGAAATTGAGGTCGTCGATATCAGGACGCTCTCCCCGCTCGACAAAGACGCGATAATCACGTCGGTGAAAAAAACCGGCAAAGCCGTGGTCGTCCACGAAGCCGTCGAATTCGGGGGTTTTGGCGGCGAGATAGTCTCCGTCATAGCCGACAGCGAAGCGTTCTACAGGCTCGACGCCCCGATCAAGAGGGTGGGAGCGCTCTTCAGCCCGATACCGTTCAACCCGGTTCTGGAAAAAATGGTCCTTCCCGGAGAGGAACGCATCGAAAAAGCTGTCCGCGGGATAATCTGAGAGGGGGCGGCATAACGCATGGCTACGGAAGTGATAATGCCCAAAAATGGGATGTCCATGGAGGAGGGCAAGCTGATTCGGTGGCTGAAAGAGGTCGGCGATCACGTAGACAAGGGGGAGCCCTTGATCGAAATTGAGACCGATAAAGTCACCATGGAGGAACCATCAGCCTCTGAAGGATATCTTCTGGCGAAACTTGCCTCCGACGGCGAGACGATACCGGTGCTCGTCACCATCGGCTGGATAGGCGCGAAAAGTGAAGCGATACCTGAAGCTGCGGGTGAAAACAAAAAAATCAATGAGGGGTCAAGGGGATTAGTCCCCTTGCGGGGTACGGGCACCCATAAGCCCGATGCTCCTACGGGGAGCCCCGTAGGTTTGCCAGCGGTTCGAGGCCAAGCCTCGGCATCCGCGTCCTTGGGATATGTTCCGGCCACTCCATACGCGAAATTCCTCGCGGCGGAAAAGGGCGTGTCCCTCGCCGGACTGCCCCTCGACCCCAGATTCGGTGCCGTCACGGCCGCGGCGGTAATCGAGACGTCGAGGGCGGCCGCGTTACGCGCGCCTACAACGCCGCTCGCGGCGAGAATCGCGGCGAGTGAGGGAGCGGCGCTCTCCGAAATCAAAGGGAGCGGACACGCCGGCAAGATCACGCGCGACGACGTTTTGGCCTACGCCCGCTCACGAGCCTCGGAAACGGCCGCAAAACCGGATACGGTAATTCAGATGTCCGGTATGCGCAAGACCATCATGCGCAACATGATAGAAGCACATACACTGATACCCGCCGTGACGCAAAATGTGCGCGCGGACGTCACGGAACTCGTGGAACTGAGGGCAAAGGCCAACGAGGGCCGCGAGGACAAATTCACACTCACGGACTTCGTCGTAAAGGCGGCGGCGAAGGCGCTCAGGCTGCATCCTGAAATAATGGTCTCCCTGGGCGGGGGAGACACCGTGATCCAGCACGCGCGCATAAACATCGGCGTCGCGGTCGCCCTGGACGAGGGGCTCATAGTGCCTGTAGTCAAGGACGCCGACATGCTGTCGCTCGAAGAACTGTCGGCGGTCATAAAAGACCTCGCTGGACGCGCGCGCGCTGGAAAACTGCTCCCCGACGAATACACCGGTTCGGTGCTCACCGTAACCAACATGGGCATGTTCGGAGTGACATCGTTCACCCCGATAATCAACATGCCGAACGCCGCGATTCTCGGCGTCTGCGCCGTGGAGGACGAACTCTGCCTCGCGGGAGGCAGCGTGACCGCGCGCAAGAAGATGACGATACCCATGACTTTCGACCACCGCCTGATGGACGGGGTGCCTCCGGCGAAATTCCAGGGCACGTTGAAGCGGTTCCTCGAAAATCCGATCTCGATTCTGGTTTGAGGGGAGTGACCGACATGGATTACGATGTCGCCGTGATAGGCGGAGGCCCGGCCGGTTACGTGGCGGCCATAAAGGCGGCGCAGCTCGGCGGGCGAGTGGTGATGTTCGAGAAGGACGTAGTCGGAGGCACGTGCCTCAATAGGGGGTGTATCCCCACCAAGACCTACGTCAAGGCCGCCGAGTATCTGCACCACATCAGGAACGCCAAGACGTTCGGGATAACGGTGGATGTGGGTTCCGTCAGTGTCGACATGCCCCGCCTCGTCGCGTTTAAAGATACTGTGGTGAAAAAACTGACGGGTGGCGTGGCCTCGCTTTTGAAATCGAACGGCGTCGAAGTGACGCGGGGGGAGGCGAAACTGGAGGACGAACATACCGTTTCGTCGGACGATAAAAGATTTTCCGCCAAAAACGTGATCCTGTGCGGAGGTTCCCTGTCCGGCAGAATCCCCGTGCCTGGAATTGATCACCCGAAAGTGCTCACCTCGGACGGAATGCTCGAAGTAAGGGAAATACCCCGCCGCTTGGCCGTCATAGGCGGAGGCGTCATAGGCTGCGAGATAGCGACCGCCTTCAGGGCGTTCGGCAGCGAGGTGACGGTTGTCGAGGCGCTCCCGAGGTTGGTCGGCACGATGGACGGCGAGATATCCGACTCGGTCCTCAAGACGTTCAGGAAGAACGGGATAAAAGTGCTGCTCGACGCCAAACTCGCGAGCGTCTCCGACAGAAACGGCTCGCCCGTCCTCTCCGTCGAGGGCGAGGGCGACATTGAGGCCGACATCGTGTTGCTGTCGGTCGGGCGTTCGCCTGATCTGACCTGCCTCGGAGCCATGTCCGGCAAGATCACGGCGGAGCGCGGCAGGATAATCGCCGACGACCACATGAGGACCAACATAAATGGCGTGTTCGCGGCTGGCGACATCGCGGCCGGAAGACCGATGCTCGCGCACGCCGCTTTCAAAATGGGTGAGATCGCGGCGTCGAACGCGATGGGGCGCGACGAGAAGGCCAACCTGAAAAATGTGCCCGGATGCCTCTACACGATCCCGGAGGCTTCGTCTGTCGGCCTCACCGAGGAAGATGCCAAGGCCAAATACGACATATTGGTGGGGAAATTTCCGATGGCGGTCAACGGAAGAACGCTGGCGTCGGGCGAACATGGCGGTTTCATCAAGGTAATCGTCGAAAAAAAATACGGCGAGATACTGGGCGTTCACATGGTTGGCGAATCGGCGACGGAGTTGATATCCGAGGCCGCCGTCATCATGGAAATGGAAATCACCGCCCACGAAGCGGCTGAAATAATTCATCCGCACCCCACTTTCAGCGAGGCTTTCATGGAGGCGTGCGCTGACGCGCTCGGCAGATGCGTTCACCTGCCGGCGAAAAAGTGACGACAGGAGGAGTGAGAAATATGGAATTCAAACTGGCACTGGACGCGAACGCCGTCATAGCCGAAACTCCGATATGGGATCCCCGCGTAGGGAAACTGTACTGGACTTCTTTGTTCGACGGCAGCGTGCACATGTTCGACCCAGCGACGAAGCGCGATGAATTATTCGGAACGGGTGAAAGCCTCATAGGTTCCGCGGTGCCGTGTGAGGAAGAGGGTTTGCTGCTCGTCGCGGCCGGAGACGAACTGTTCGTCCTCGATCTGGTCACCGGCAAACGTACTTTCGTTGCCAAACCGGAGCCAAACCGTCCCGAAAACCGTTTCAACGACATGCGCGTCGACGCGCGCGGACGCATTTTGGTGAGCACCGTATCGAAGGCGTATGCCACTCCCGACTTCAAACCCTCGATGCGCGGAGCTTTTTACGTCGTGGAGGCGGACGGTTCGTCCAGAACCGTAGCGGACGGCATAATTCAGTACAACGGCATAGTGTGGAACTCGGAGGACACCAGGATGTTCGTCGCCGACACCGCGGAGGAAAAACTTCTCGCGTTCCGCTACGACCTCGATAAAGGCCCGATCGGGGAGCCGGAGACCGCCGTGGATTTCAGGGGTAATTTCTCCACTCCCGACGGGCTGTCGATAGACGCTGAGGATAACATCTACGTCTGTCACTGGTCGGGGCACGTGACCGTATGGGACAAAGATTTCAACCTCTCGCGCGATATCGCGTTTCCCGTGCCTTACGCCTGCTGCGGCGGTTTCGCCGGCGACGACCTGCACGATTTTTACGTGGCGAGCGCGAAGTACGGCTACACCGAAGAGGAAGCAAAAAAACATCCGGGCGCGGGAGGTATATTCACCGGCAGATGCGAAATTCCCGGAACGCTCGACCATTTCTATAACTATAAATAAGGAGGGTCTGTAAATGTTTCCATTTGAATTTGTGTTGCCGACCAAAGTAGTATTTGGCGCTGGGGAAGTCTCGAAGGTGGGCAAAGAAGCTCTCGCTTTCGGCAGGAAGGCTATGCTGGTCACATACGACGAACAGTTCGTCAAGTCGGTTGGCTTTTACGACAAGGTCAAAAAAAGCCTCGACGACGCCGGCGTGTCGCTGATCGAATTCTTCGGAGTGAAAAGCAACCCGACGGCGGAACACGCGGCCGAGGGGATCAAGTTGGCCAAGGTGGAAAAGCCCGACGTCATCATCGGCCTGGGCGGCGGAAGCGCGATGGACACCGCGAAATATATTGGAGTGGGCGCGCTGTACGACGGCGACACGTGGGATTTTCCGCTCGGCAGGGCGACCATAGAAAAATCGCTGCCGACGATAATGGTGGTCACCATTCCCGCAACAAGTTCCGAACTCAACGGAACAGCGGTCATCACCAACGAAACACTCCGGCGCAAGGACGGCTTCGTCAGCTTCAACATGCGTCCCAAAGTGACGATACTCGACCCGGAGCTGACCTACTCCATACCGATCCGCCAAACCGCTTACTCGGCGGCTGATATCGTGTCGCATCTTTTGGAGCACTACCTCGGGCATCAGCTCGCCTTCGCGCCCTATCAGGACTACTTCTGTCAGGGTGGAATACGCTCCATCATGGACTGCATGGACCGACTTCTCGCGGATCCAAAAGACCCCGACGCCCGCGCGATAATGATGTGGCAGGCGGCCTTCGCGTGGTGCGGATTCTACGACTGCGGCTTCGGCCTTCCGAACTCGATAATTCACATACTGGGGCACTCGCTCTCCAACTTCTACGACACGCCGCACGGAGCGGCGATGAGCGTGACGATCCTCGGCTCCATGCGCTATTACCTGAAGGAGCGCGCCAAAAAGTACGCGGGATTCGCGCGCGGCGTATTCGGCGTGACGGAGAAAGACGATTTGATCGCCGCGGCGGCCGGTATCGCGGCTCTGGAGGCGTGGTTCAAAAAGATAGGCGTCCCGACGACGCTGGCCGAGGCATGCATTACCGCTCCCGACGCGATAGATAAAATGGTTCCGGACGCGCTCGCCACCGCCGTGGCGTGGGGCGAGAAGGAGGCTTACGGGTACGACGAAAAAGTGATGCGCGATATGTTCGAACTCTGCAAGTAGCGAGGTGAACGACATGCCCTACTTCATGGGAATAGATTCGGGAACGAGCGGCGTCAAAGCGATCATAATGGACGAGGCCGGAAACGTGGCGTCGTCGGGATACAGCGAATGCGACCTCGTCGCCCCCCGTCCCGGATGGGCCGAACAGGATCCGGAGGACTGGTGGAGGGCCTGCCGCGAGGCTGTGCGTGAAGCGACGGCAAAATCGGGGCTGGGCAAAGAAGTCGGGGGCATCGGTTTTTCGGGGCAGATGCAGGGGAGCACCCTCCTCGACCGGGAAATGAAGCCCATAGGCAACTGCCTGCTGTGGCTCGACCAGCGTTCGACCGCCGAGACCGACGAGATAAACCGGTCGGCGGACAGGGCATATCTCCTGGGGATTACGGCGAATATGTGTCTCAACAGCTTCTGGGCCCCGAAGCTCCTTTGGGTCAAAAAACACCGCCCCGAGGATTACGGGCGCATACACAAGGTACTTTTCACGAAGGACTATCTTTGCTACAAATTAACCGGAGAAATCACGGCCGACGTGAGCGACTCGTCGCTGAGTTTTTTGATGGATGTCTACAAGCGTAAATGGTCCGGCGAGATGTTCGAAAAATTGGGCATCCCTCGTGAATTCGCGCCAGACAGGCTTATCGAGTCATGCGAGGTGGCGGGATATCTCAAACCCGACGTCGCCGAAGACCTGGGGCTAGCGGCCGGAATACCGGTCGCCGCGGGCGGCGGGGATCAGCCCGTCAACGGAGTGGGAACCGGGATAGTCCGCACCGGCGTCGTCGGCGTTTCCATAGGTACGAGCGGCGTCGTGTCCGGGTGCGCGGACAAGCCTTTTGTGGATGACGGAGATAGGGCCATGTATTCGATGGCTCATTCCGTGCCGGGAAAGTGGTATTTCCTCGGGCTTGCTCTCTCGTCCGGAGGTTCCTACAAGTGGCTGCGCGATACCGTTTTCGCGGACAGGAAAGCCGAGATGGCCTCGAAAGGGCTCGACGTTTACGATTACATGAGCGGCCTCGCCGAAGCGGTTCCGCCCGGAAGCGAGGGGCTCGCTTTCCTGCCCTACCTTAACGGCGAAAAGACCCCGCATTGTGACGACGCGGCGCGCGGCGTGTTCTTCGGAATGTCCTTCAGGCACGGTCTGGGCGCGATATCGAGAAGCGTAATGGAGGGCGTCACCTATTCGCTGAGGGACACGGTGGAGATTTTCCGCGAGTTTGGCCTGGACGTCACCGAGATACGGGCGAGCGGCGGCGGCGCCAAGAGTCCCCTGTGGCGTCAGATGCAGGCCGATATTTTCAACGCGAACGTCGTGACGATGAACATGGAGGAAGGCCCGGCCGCGGGGGCGGCGATACTTGGCGCGGTTGCGGCGGGACACTTCAAGAGCGTGGAGGAAGGATGCGACGCGCTGCTCAAGATAAAGAGCGTCACGGAACCGAACGGGAAAAACGCGGCGATATACGACGACTACTACCGTGTATTCAGGGAACTGTACCCGGCGCTCAAGGGCCCGTTCAGGCATCAGGCGGCCAACGTGGAGAAATACGTATAGCGGACGCCCATGATCGAAGTGCGCGGTCTTACCAGATATTACGGCGGGAAACCGGGCGTGGCCGACGTGACCTTCGATACCGGCGGATATGGGTTGGTGGGCTTGCTCGGACCGAACGGCGCGGGCAAATCCACCATCATGAAACTCATCACGACGGTTATGGCGCCGACATCGGGGAGCATCACCGTTGCCGGCGTCGACGCGGTGGCGTGTCCCGCGGAGGCGTGCCGCCATATAGGTTATATGCCTGAAGTGCCGCCCCTTTATCCCGATATGACGGTCTGCTCGTATCTCGCTTTCGTCGCGCGTATCAGAGGTATCGAGCGTTCTTCCGAATTGCCGCACATCGGCGGGATAATGGAGAAAACGGGCGTCGCCAAGGTGAGAGACCGTCTGATCAAAAACCTCTCGAAAGGGTACCGCCAGAGGGTTGGGCTCGCGCAGGCGCTCATCGGATATCCGGAAATTCTCGTCCTCGACGAACCTACCGCGGGGCTCGACCCCCAACAGATCGCGTCAGTGCGCTCACTGCTGACGGATTTGTCGAAAGACCGCTCGATAATCCTTAGTTCGCATATCCTGTCGGAAATAAGCATGGTCTGCGAGAAAGTCATAATCATCGACCGCGGCCGCGTCGCCGCCGTTGACACCATCGACGGCATGTCTCGCGACACGGGAGGCGTCATGTTGGTCGTGAAAGCCGACAGGGAAACCGCCCGCGCAAGAATCCTCGAAACCGCGGGCGTCCTGTCGGCGGAACTGAAGCCCTTCGGCGACTGCCGCGACGGCGACGCGCGTTATTCCAGATTCAGGGTATCGTGCGAGGGCGAGGAAACCCGCGAGGCACTTTTTTACGCGCTGGCCTCGTCGCGCGTCACGGTGCTCGAAATGACGCCGTCCCGCCGGACGCTGGAACAGGTTTTTCTTCAGGTGACGGCGGGCACGAGCGAAGGGGAAAACGAGGAGCGATAAATGAGACATATTTTAAGGCGAGAACTCGCGGCATACTTTTCGACCCCGTTCGGGTTCGTGTTCCTGGGGATTTTCATGCTGCTATCGGGAGTCATGTTCACCATATACAATCTGCTCGGCGCGAACGGCAGCATGAACGGCACGTTCGACATGCTGAAAAACGTCTCTTTTCTGGTTTTTCCCATGCTCACGATGAGGATGTTCGCGGAGGAGCGCAGGAGCGGCATCGAGCCTCTGCTTTTGACCTCGCGCCTCACGGCCTGTCAGATAGTGCTCGGCAAATTGATCGCGGCCGAATTGATGTTTCTCCTGGCGTTATTCTGTACCTCGGTATATGTCATAATAATAGCGATTTACGGTATGCCGGATTATTTTTCGCTCGCGGCCTCTTACTTGGGTTTTTTCCTGCTGGGCGCCTCGATGATCGCCGTGTGCGCGTTTTTCTCCAGTTTCGCCGAAAACCAGATCACGGCGGCCGTGGCTTCTTTCGGCGCGCTGTTTTTCATGGTCATACTCGCTTCGTTCACAAAATCTCTCGCCATCCCGTTTTTGACCCCGGTTCTCTCCGCCGCGGCGATAACCACGCGGTACGACGAATTCACGCGCGGAATACTGCGGCCCGGCCCTGTTATCTACTATGTGTCCGTCGTCTGCGTCTTTGCGTTTTTCACGGTGAAGAACTGCGAAAAGCGCAGGCTGGATTGATGCCTGCATGAAAAACGCCGCCGACCGGCTGAGCCGGAACCAGCCAAGCAGGAACCCGCGGAGCGGGAAAATTCGTTTTTACGCTGAAACGGCCGTGTGGTGCGCTGTCGTGCTCGCGCTCGCGGTCTCCGTCACCATGTTTGCCTACCGGCTGCCCTGGAGGGCAGACCTGACCGGACAGCGCATCTTCACGCTGTCGGAGTCGAGCCGCGAAATACTCGGCGATCTCGCCTCTCCGGTGAAAATAGGCGCGGTGTACCCGGCGGGCAACGTCAACCCCATGCTCCAATCTCTTCTCGGCGAATACGCTTCGGCGTCGGAAATGGTCGAAATCCGCTTTATCGACGCGGAGGACGACCCCTCAAGCCTCGCGGCCTATGATATCGGAGATGTCCGCGCGGTGAGAAACGGAATGGTGATAGTGAACGCAAACGGCAGATACCGCGTGCTCGATGAACGCGACATGTTCGTCTCCGGCCCTGAGGGCAGCAGGTTCTTCGGTGAGCGCGTCATAACGGGCGCCATAAGATACGTGGCGTCGCGTGAACTCCCGAAGGTTTATTTCGTCGCTGGGCACGGCGAAGGTGACTCGGGTTCCGTCTTCGCGCAGGCGGCGCGGCTGATTTCGGACAGCGGGTGCGAGACCGGCGAACTCGTCCTCCTCGAACATGAGAGTGTGCCGGATGACGCCGCAATCCTGGTGTTTGCCTCCCCACTCGACGACCTGACGGAGATGGAGGCCGGAATACTGATAAAATACCTGGAGGGCGGCGGCGCCATGCTGATCCTGGCCGACCCTATCCTCGGGAACAGTGGCGACATGCCGCTGTTGTCCGCCATAACCGGCATATACGGGATCGCGCTGGTGAACAACCTGGTCATCGAACCGGATTCGTCGCATCGCATGTCCTCCAACAAAGCTTATCTGATACCGCGTTACGCCGAACACGACATCACAGCGCAGCTCGCCGCCGATAAGAAACTTGTCATCCTGCCGTTATGCCGCGGTGTTTCCGTCACCGAAGACCTGAGTTCCGATGTGGAGCGCAAAGCCCTGTTATTCTCGTCCGACAGCAGCTTCGCGAGGATGGACACACGCCTTGCGTCCGACACCATCGCCCCATCCGACGTCACCGGCCCCGTGCCTCTCGCCTACGCGGCGACAAAGGCTTCTTCGACGCCGGGCGGCAAAAAATCGCGCGTGGTAGTGATAGGAGACTCCGATTTCGCCGCGAAGGACAATATCGCGGTTCAAGCAAACAGTGATTTGCTGGTAAACGCGGTCAACTGGCTGCTTGGCGACAGGGAAGGAGAACTGGCGGCGGGAAAGACCATCAATTCCGACGTGATGATGATAAGGGGCCGCGACTTCATCCGCTTGACGGTGATATGCTGCGCCGCGCTTCCGCTATTTTTCTTCGTATGCGCGTGGGTCGTCCGGCGCCGCGGAAAAAACCGATGAAGTTGGTTCGCTCGCGATCATAACCCGTTAATGGAAGGTGTGCGAAACGGAAAAAACGGGACGCCGAAGGCGGCGTTCCATGCCGTGTTTTTGGGACATGACAGAGAAGCGGTTATTCGATGAGAGGAATCTGGTAAACCTGGGAGTAAAGTACAACTTCAACCACACGACGCGGCCTCTTACCCGATCTTATCCGTTCTGTTATCGACTTTTCCGGCCGATTTGAGAATTCCGTGGTCG
>JAISXR010000039.1 GCA_031270375.1 Synergistaceae bacterium
GACGACGGGCTCATCGACGAGAACGGCGTTCACATAGCGCCCGCGCTCGAACTCGACGCCTACAGGGTCGGGCTGGGCATAGGCGAATACCTCGGCGACTACGTCAAAAAGAACGGATATCTCGACAATCCTGAAGAGACCGCGTTTCTTCTCATGACCATGTCGGAGGTTTCCTCTTGCGTGCCGAGAAGCGAGGGGGCGCGCGACAAATTCCTGGAGGCTGTCCCCGATTTCGACAAAAAGAAAATTATCGAGGCCGATTACGACGGAACCACCGAGAAGGGCTTCAACGTCGCCGCCGCGACCATAACGGCGAACCCGCAGTACAAAAAATGGATAGTCATGGCGCCGAACGACGAGGGAGCGCAGGGAGCGACGCGCGCCCTCGAACAGGCTAACGCCGACAAGAACGCGATAGTGGCCGGCGTAGGCGGTTATCTCGCGAAGGACGAGTTCAAGAAGGATTATTCCTGCTTCAAAGCCACTGCCTATATCGATCCCAAACTGGACGGCCAGATAGCGGCCGACGCGGCGATGGACTGGTACGAAAAGGGCACGGTTCCTTACGCGGAGTACAAAAAAGAAGGCGGGGCGTTCGGCGTCTATCCGTTCAGCGCGACGATGGTGGACGAGAGCAACTATAAAGAGATAATGGGCGCGGACGCTGAATAATTTTATCAATCAGACGGGAGGCCGCTCATTACGACGGGCGAGTAGAGTAGCAGTAGGGGCGAATAATTATTCGCCCCTACGTGATTATTTCAAATGTTCGACCGCGGCACGTTCTATGGCGAGCCCGCGTGAATAGCGCTCCATGTATGCGGCGAACCCCTTCGCGTTATCCTCGTCCGGCTCGGCCGATTCCGAGATAATTTTGTCGAACACCTTGTTCGACAAGTAGCTTTCGAGCGTCTCGCCGGCGGCCTTGCGTCTGCTGTAGGCAGCAAGCAGCGCGATGCCCCACGCGCCGCCTTCACCCGCGGATTCCATCACAGCCACCGGAACGCCCAAGGCCGACGCCATCAGCTTCTGCCCGACTCCTTTAGCCTTGAAAAATCCGCCGTGCCCCAGGAGTTTGTCGAGATAGACGCGCTCTTTCTCCGTCAAAATATCCATCCCAATCTTGAGGGTTCCCATGGCGGAATAAAGCGCCGAACGCATCACGTTCGCCAGCGTGAAGCGTCCGTCAGGCAGACGGGCAAGCAACGGACGCCCTTCGTCGAACCCCGTGATGGGTTCCCCCGCGTAATAATTGTACGACAGGACGCCCCCCGCGTCCTCGTCGCCCTCGAGGGCCTTAGCGTACATCGCGTCGTAAAGCTCCGGCTTGCGCACTTCATGCCCCCACATCGAAACCGCCTCCCCAAAGAGGCGGATCCACGCGTCGATATCCGACGTGCAGTTGTTGCAGTGAACCATGGCCACCGGTTTACCCGCCGGCGTGGTCACCATGTCTATCTCGGTGTAGATTTTGGACAGATCGCGTTCCAGCACGATCATGGCGAATATGGACGTACCGGCCGATACGTTGCCGGTACGCTCCGCCACGCTGTTTGTGGCGACCATTCCCGTTCCGGCGTCGCCCTCCGGCGGACAGAACGGAATGCCCGCCTCCAGATGCCCGGATGGGTCGAGCAGGCGCGCTCCCTCTTCCGTGAGCGACCCCGCGTCGTCGCCCGCGATCAGAACCTTTGGCAGAATATCGGTCAAGACCAAGTCCCGTTTAAGCGGCGCCGTGATCTCGGCGAACTTCGCGATCATGCCGGCGTGATAATCGTTGGTTTTGCTGTCGACCGGAAACATGCCGGACGCGTCCCCGACCCCCAGCACTTTGCGTCCCGTGAGTTTCCAGTGGACGTAACCGGCAAGCGTCGTCAAAAATTTTACGTCACGGACATGACTTTCACCGTTCAACATCGCCTGATACAGGTGCGCCACGCTCCACCGCAGCGGGATGTTGAAGCCGAACTTCTCGGTCAGCAGTGCCGCCGCGCGTTCGGTGGTCGTGTTGCGCCATGTTCGGAACGGAACGAGCGGTTCTCTGTCGCCGCCAAGGGCGATATATCCATGCATCATCGCGGAAATTCCTATGGAGCCCGTCGTTTTCAGCTCTGTTCCGTAACGGTTTCGGACATCGTCCGCCAGCTTCCTGAAACTCTCCGTAAGCCCGGACCACACATCAGACCACCGGTAGGTCCATACTCCGTCCTCCAGCCTGTTTTCCCAGTCATATCCGCCCGACGCCACCGGCGTGTGTGATGAATCAATCAACACGGCCTTGACGCGTGTGGAACCTAATTCTATGCCCAAAGCCGTCCGTCCCTGGATGATATCGAGTTTCGCCTGTTCTTCGCTCATAGTGGCTCGCCTCCGCAAATTTTTTATCCAACCGCGTTACGGCAATATTCTTGCCTTTCAACGCCGGCGGTAAAAACCATTCATAAAATCTTCATGTATATATAATATTGATAATATAGCGCCGTTTTTTTAATTTGTCACTATTTATGATGTAGAATTGTTCCATCAGTTTTTTCACAAAAATAGCGAAATTTGGGGAGGTATTTTTTATGAGCAATGTGCCGGAGGTTAAACTTGGTGTAGTGGCGGTATCGCGCGACTGTTTCCCCATGGCGCTTTCGTCGAGGCGCCTTGCGGCGGTGGTCGAAGAATTGAAGAAAGCCGGGACTAAAGGCGGCTTCTTCGCCGCAAAGACCGTGGTCGAGAACGAGACCGACGCGCTGAAAGCCCTCGAAGAGCTGCGCGCGGGCGGGGCGAACGCGCTTGTGGTATATCTCGGAAACTTCGGCCCGGAGGGGCCCGAGACACTGCTTGCCGCGAAATTCGGCGGGCCTGTGATGTTCGCCGCGGCGGCCGAGGAGACCGGAGAAGACCTGTTCGATGGGCGCGGCGACGCTTACTGCGGGATGCTCAACGCGTCGTACAACCTGGGACTGCGGAAGATAAACGCGTATATCCCGGAGTACCCTGTCGGGACGGCGGCCGAGATCGCCGCGATGATAACGGAGTTCGAGCCGGTGGCGCGCGTCCTGATCGGCGTCAGAAACCTCAAGATTTTCACCTTCGGCCCGCGCCCCTACGATTTCCTCGCCTGCAACGCCCCGATAAAATCCCTCTATGACCTTGGCGTCGAGATACAGGAGAACTCCGAACTCGACCTTTTCGCCTGTTTCAACGACCACAAAGGCGACAAGAGGATAAAGGCCGTCGTTGAGGACATGGCTAAAGAACTAGGGAGCGGCAACAAACACCCCGGCGTGCTGGAGCGGCTCGCACAGTACGAGGTGACTCTGACCGACTGGGCCGAGAAGAACCTGGGCGCGTCGAAGTATCACGTGTTCGCGAACAAGTGCTGGCCGGCGTTTCAGACGCAGTTCGGTTTCGTGCCCTGTTACGTCAACTCGCGTTTCGCCTCGCGCCTGGTGCCCATATCGTGCGAGACCGACATATACGGCGCGCTCTCCGAGTACGTCATCTCGGCAGCCACACAGGCAGCGCCCACCATACTCGACATCAACAACACGGTGCCGGCCGACCTGCTCGCGCGGCACAAGGACGTCGCGGGTAAATACGGGCCCACCGACCTCTTTATGGGCTTCCACTGCGGCAACACTCCGGCGTGTCATCTGGTGAAACCGGCCATGGAACACCAGCTGATAATGAAACGCTCGCTCGAACCTGACCTGCCGGAACCGGACATCACGCGCGGCACCCTGGAGGGTACGATACGCGCGGGAGATATCACGATATTCCGCCTCCAGTCGACGGCCGACAGCCAGCTTAAGAGTTATGTCGCCGAGGGCGAGGTGCTGGATATTCCGCCGCGTTCGTTCGGCGGCATAGGCGTGTTCGCGGTGCCGCAGATGGCGCGTTTCTACAGGCACGTCCTAGTGGCGAAGCGTTATCCGCATCATACCGGCGTCGCGTTCTCGCACACGGGCAAGACGCTATACTCGGCCATGAAGCTGCTCGGCGTGGATGACGTGGCGTTCAACCACCCCGCCGGCAAGCTGTACGCGGACGAAAATCCGTTTGCGTGACGATTGAGGGACATCAAGACATCGTTCAAATAGCGTTACGTAACGCTGGATACGGTTTTAACGGGGCGGCGAGGTGAAGGAAACAAACCGCCCCGTTCGCGCGGATAACCGAACATTTACGATTTTACGTTCCACAGCCCCAGTGCAGGATGGCGCGCAGGGCGGTTTTGACGTCTGGGAACCTCAGGCTGGCGTCCGGTATCATATCGCCTATCGCGGCGAACCAACCGCGGCCGAATTCGTCGAACGACATCTTGTCTCCGGCCGTGTCGCCGAAATAAACGGGACGTTCGTGACCGAATTTGCCGCATATGTATTCGAGCCCCTTCGCGGACGGTTTTTTTATACCCATGTCAATATGTACCACCCGTTCGTCGGGGAAATCCGGCCACGATAGCGTTTTTTGCGCAAGACGCCATTCTTTCAGATAGCGTCCCGTGTAAATATATATGGGCAGTGGCAGACGCTTCCAGCTGACCGTGAGCATCGGTCTGTCGGATATCCATTGCCCGGGCTCTTCATCGGTGCCGGCGTAAAGTTCCTGCCCCCATATCCGCACCGTCGCGATGTCGAATCTTATCCTCGCCAGTTTTGGGAGCCAGCCGGCGCATTCTCCGCTGTAAGGGGCAAGCATCTCGCCCATCTTCTCCGGCGGCGGCAGCGCCTCCGAGAGTTTTTCGTTTCCGCTCTCGAACGCGAGGTTGAGCAGCGCCCAGGCGATGTCATAGTCGTCGTTGAAGGAGCCGTGATTTTTCAAGACCTCGTTCATCTCAGGCGAATAACCCCTGGTGTCGAGGCCAAAGCCCGCTTTTTTCCATTCGCGCTCCACCAATACGCGTATGACTTCCTGGTACGATGTATTCGATTTCACCAGCACACCATCCACGTCGAAGACGATACAGTCCGGCGAAATCTCTCCCAAGCGCAATTCGCCCAAAACTATTCCTCCCGCCTCATCGCGTGAGGCTCCCGCGGTCGCGCGATGCGGCGGCCAGTATTTTTTCGCTGTCGAGCGTCATGAACTCGCCGTCCTTGTAGAGGATTTTCCCGTCCACGATTGTGGCGCGAACGTCTCTCGACGAGCCGGCGTAGACCACGAATTCAGGCACGTTGCCGGGGTCGCATCCGACATATCTCGGGTTGTCCATGTCGACGATCACCATGTCCGCGCGTCTTCCGGCCTTTATAAACCCGGCATCGCGGAAACCCGTGCCGTACGAGCCGTTCACCGTCGCCATTTTCAGTATCTCTCTCGCGCCGGCGACGGTGGGGTCGAGATTGTACCCCTTGTGCAGGAGGGCGGCGAAACGCGTCTCGTCCCACATGTCGAGCCTGTTGTTGCTCGCGGCGCCGTCGGTTCCCAGCGCCACTCGAACGCCCGAGGAAATGAATTCTTTGAGCGGGGCGTATCCGCTGCCCAGTTTCATGTTGCTCTTGGGATTGTGGACGAAGGTGACGTTGTCGCGCGCGACGGCCGAGAGCTGGTCGGTCGGATGCCACACGCAGTGCGCCAGTATCAGTTCCTTTACGCCGAGCAATCCGGTACTTTCCAGATAATCGGCCGGTTCTATCTTATGCTCGTTCCTGAGTGAGTCGAGTTCACCCTTCGTTTCCAGCCAGTGAAAGTGGATTCCCAGATTTTTGTCGCGCGCCGCGGCCACGATTCGCTCGAGTGCCGGACGCGGGACGGTGTAGATGGCGTGCGGCCCCAATTGAACCGTAATCCGTCCCTCGCGGCCGTTGTATGCTTCGGCGAGCGCCAGGTTCTCGGCGAGTTTATCGGCGTTGTCCCCCGGGAGCCCGCGGCAGAGCGCGGCGCGCATTCCGCTTTCCAGCACGGACTTCGCCACTTCGTCCATAAAATAATACATGTCGGCGAAGCAGGTGACGCCGGCCGCGATCATCTCCATTACGGCGAGATCCGCACCCGAGCGGATATTTTGCGCGGTGAGCCGGTCTTCAATGGGAAATATTTTTTTTTGCAGCCATTCCATGAGCGGCAGTTCCTCGCCCAGCCCGCGGAGCAGCGTCATGGATACGTGGGTGTGCGCGTTCACCAGGCCGGGCAGGACGAGACACCTGCCCTTGCAGTCATATAAAATCGGCCCCTCCGCTTCTTTCGGGGCGGTCACGGACGATATGTAACCGTCCTTTATGACGATATCGCCGTATTCGGCGCGGTCTCGTCCGGTGTCCCAGATGAGCGCGTTTCGAACCGCCGGCACGTCATTCCCTCCATTCCTTCAGGTACTTTTCCTGCGTGGGCGTGAGGTGTTCGAGCTTCAGGCCCAGAGACTCAAGCTTGTACTTGACCACCGCGTCGTCTATCGTATCGGGTACACTTTGCAGGCCCTTCATGAGGCTCGCCCCTCCGGCTATGTAGAGCGCGCACAAGAGCTGCGTGGCGAAACTCGTGTCCATTATCTCTATGGGGTGGCCGTCGCCGGAGGCCAGATTGACCAGCCTTCCTTCCGCCAGCAGGTGCAGCCTGCGCCCGTCGTTTAACTCGTAAGTGCGGACATTGACGCGCGCGTCGTAGGATTTTGCGGCCAATTCTTCGAGATGGGGGACGTAAACCTCCACGTCGAAATGTCCGGCGTTTGCCAGCAGCACTCCATCGCGCATGAGTTCGAAATGTTCCCTGCGAATCACCTGCGTGTTGCCGGTGACGGTGATGAATATTTCGCCGCATCGCGCGGCTTCCTTCATGTCCATGACCCTGAACCCGTCCATGTGCGCTTCGAGGGCTTTGTGCGCGTTTATCTCGACCACTATAACGTGAGCGCCCAGTCCAGACGCGCGGGCGGCCACTCCTTTGCCGCACCAGCCGTAACCGACTACTACGACGTTTTTGCCGGCCACGACGCAGTTGGTGGTGCGCATTATCCCGTCCCATACGGACTGTCCAGTGCCGTAACGGTTGTCGAAGAGATACTTGCTCAGCGCGTCGTTCACCGCGAGCATCGGGAATTTGAGCGCGCCGTCGGCGTCCATCGCTTTGAGTCGTTTGATGCCGGAGGTGGTCTCCTCGCAGCCTCCCAGCATTCCGGGCGCCAGCTCGGGATAATTAGAGGCAATCAGGGTAACGGTGTCCGCGCCGTCGTCTATTACGATGTCCGGCTCCCATGCGAGCATCCTGTGAAGGTTCTCCACGTACTCCTCCTCGCTCATCCCGCGTTTGCTGAAAACGTGCACGCCGTATTCCGCGAGGGCGGCGCAAACGGGGTCTTGTGTGGAGAGAGGGTTGCTCCCCGCCGCCGTAACAATAGCGCCCAGATCCTTGAACACCTTCAGCAGGCAGGCTGTCTTTGCTTCGAGGTGAAGGCAGCAAGCTATCGTATGCCCCTCGAGCGGCCGTTTGCCTCCCGCGCCCTCCTTTTCGCATATGAGCCTCACCAGCGGCATGTACTGCCACGCCCAATCGATACGATCGCGGCCCTCCTTCGCGAGCCCGATATCCGCGACATCATAGTTCTCTCTCTCTCTCATGTCGAAATACCTCCCAGTTTATGGTGATAAACGTTTCGTTCTATATTGTACCAATATAGTTGCGTTTAGCGCCATAAATTCGACGACATACTTCAGACTTTATGAAAAAATCGGCAAAACACGCATCCCGCTCCCTATTTCACCGCCGTCACTCCGTAATCGCCGATGTTTTAACGCGCTTGTGCCATCGGGATGCACCTTGACGCCGTACTGTCGATGCAAAGAGCCTCCCGTCCTCGTTCACATACTTTCATGGAAGGTGTAAACTACGTAATGATGGGAAGTGAGAAAGAAATGACAATTATGGCTCCGGACATTTCGGGCACGGCGCCGAGCCGCGTCGCGGAACGCAGGCTTCAGATTTATATGCTGCGTCACGGAAAACCACAATTTCCCGACGAGCGCTCCTACGTATACGGCTGGACAGATTACCCGCTTTCGCCTCTGGGGAGGGAGCAGGCAAAGCATATTGGGGCCGCGCTGTCGTCCATTCGGTTCGATCGCATCATTTCAAGTGACTTGTCGCGCGCCGCCGAAACGGCGGATATTGTCGCCGCGTCTCAAGCGCCGCCGATTCGCGAGGTCGAGCGTGATCCCGAGCTGCGTGAGATAAATATGGGGGAGTGGGACGGCAAAACCGTCTCCGAAATCAGGGAAAACTACGTCGATATATTTCGCGAACGCGGCCTCGACCTGGCAAATGTCGCGGCTCCCGGCGGGGAGACTTTCGTGCGCTTGCGTGAACGCGGAATGAAGGCGTTCGAGCGGATAACGCGTTCCTCGGAGGCGTCGTCGAAGATACTCATAGTCGCGCATGGGGCTTATATGTGGAGCATAATATCCGGGATATTCGGCATTGAGTTGGGAGATATCTTCCGCTTCGGGCTCGACCACTGCGCGGTCCATCTGGTCGAATACAGGCCGATGCCGACGCAATGGGGAAACTACAGGCTCATACGGTATAATTGGCTGCCCGACTTGGCGGCGTACAGCGACGATTTAGTTTAAATGGAAATAAGGTGAATCCATGACTTCGAAAATACTCGTCATCAATCCGGGGGCGACTTCCACTAAAATTGCTGTGTTCGGCGATGATCGCGTGACTTTTCAGGAATCCGCCGTGCATGGCGCGTCCCAATTGAAAATGTTTGATTCGCTCGCGGACCAGGTCCCTTACAGGAAGAAATTGATCGCCGACATTTTGGAGCGCGGCGGGGTCGACGGCAGGTGTTTTGACGCCGTCGTCGGCAGGGGAGGGATACTTGCCCCCCTTCCCGGCGGAGTGTACGAAGTGTCGGAGGAGATGATCCTCGACGCGCTCGGCATGAAATACGGCGAACACGCGTCGTGTCTTGGGCCGGTGCTGGCCGGGAAATTTGCCCGTCAGGCGGGCTGCGCCGCGTTCGTAGTGGATCCGGTATCGACCGACGAATTTATTCCAGAGGCCAGATTCTCCGGCCTTGCGGGTATCGACAGGGTATCACGTTTTCACGCGCTGAACCAGAAAGCCGTCGCGAGAAAAGTGGCCGCCTCCATCGGGAAACGGTACGAGGACACGCGATTTGTGACGGTGCATCTTGGTACAGGTATAAGTGTCGGCGCTCACCTGAATGGCAGGGTGGTCGACGCGAACGACGCGATGAGCGAGGGCAGTTTCTCGGTGGACAGGGTGGGAAGCGTTCCGGTGATCCCCGTAGTCGACATGTGCTATGAGCGCGGTTATTCCCACAGGGAAGCGCGGCTCAAACTGAACGGCGAGGGCGGCGTGTACTCGTATCTTGGCACCAAGGATATGCACGAGGTCGAAAACAGGGTCAGGGCTGGGGACCGCGCCGCGCGCGGCGTTGTGGAGGCGTTTGCCTTTCAGGTAGCCAAGGACATAGGTTCCATGGCCGCCGTCTGTTACGGCAAGGTGGACCGTGTGATTATCACTGGCGGAATGGCTCGTTTCGGGCTTTTGACCGAGCTGATACGCGCGCGGGTCGAGTTCATAGCTCCGGTCGAAATTGTCCCTGGAGAGGAGGAGATGAACGCGCTGGCGGAGGGAGTGATGCGCGTCCTGAAGGGCGAGGCGGATGCGCTGAATTATTCGGAGGAAAAGAGAAAACGCGCGTGCCTATAGTTTATGACCCATGAACCGTGAGTATCAGAAAAACTTTTCCGCCGTTGACCCTGAACGGGAGGGTGAAACTCTTCACGTCGCCTTTGTGCGGTGGAATGGCCTTGATGTTTTCTCCGGAGAGCATCTGAGGAGGAGTGATATCGAGACCGCGGATATTGGCTTTGATAAGCGCCTGGCCGCTGATCATGTTTGTGAATTCGCCGAGCACGCTCATAGACATCGGGTCGTCGGTGTCGGCTTTGATCATGCCGCCCGTGAAAGCCGCCACATAAGCTTCGAAGGCTAGCATATCGGCCATCAGCGACGCGGTGCTATGCATGGCGCCTCCCACAATGCCGATGAGCGCGGCGACCCTGCTGCCTGGAGCGTTTATGCCGGCGGCTATTTCCGATTTCAAAAATTCGGCAGCGATTCCGACCGTATGGCTGACACTGATAAGAGAGCCAGTATATGAATTTACGAGTATCGAAAGGAGAGTGGACGCGTCGGTGGCCATTATTCTTCCCTACCTTCAGTATAAATGCCGGTTAATATTTTATCACCAAAAACGTTATTTGCAGGTACACAATCGTAAAAACAGCAAAATTATATCGAAAATTATATCGGCATAAAAATAATCTTGACAAAAATATTCTTGCTGTTATTATTTTTTCAATTCGTTAATATATATTCTCGGCTGTGAATAAATATTCAAAAAGAGAGTGGCGTATTTGAAGACTCAGGAAATTTCGTTTGAACAACTGCGCTTGATATCCCGTGTCGCTGGCCTTTATTACCGAGAAGGCCTGAGTCAGCCTGTCATCGCGGGCCAATTGTCACTCTCGCAGGCCAGCGTCTCGCGTCTTTTAAAAATGGGAGAGGAACTGGGCATTATACGAATATCGGTGGAGATGCCGGAGGGCGTGTTTTCTGAGCTTGAAAGCGCCATAGAGAAAAAATACGGCGTGCGGGAGGTCGTAGTCACTGACAACGGCTCCGACGAACCGAGTTCGCTTTTCAAAGCCCTTGGCGGAGCCGCGGCTTCGTGGCTCGAAAGCCACATAAGCGATCACGAGGTCATTGGCGTGTCGTCGTGGAGCGAGACGCTCTTCGCTGCGGTCGAGGCGATGCGCGGCCCGATAACCGCGGGCAGGACGTCTCACGTCGTTCAACTTCTCGGCGGGCTGGGAGTTTCTTCAACGATTTCTTTCGCTACGCAACTGACGGAGTCGATGGCGCGTATCGCCGGCGCTCAGGGAGTTTTTTTGATGGTGCCTGGAATATGCGAATCCGAGGAAGCGCGCAATGTGCTTCTCGACGACGCGACCTGCCGGCGTGTGTTCGAAATGTATGAACGGGCGACCATGCTTTTGGTGGGCATTGGATCTCTCGTTCCGTCCCGTCTGCTTCGCGAATCCCGCAACGAGACCAACAGCGCGGATCAGGAGGAGCTGCGTTCACTGGGAGCGGTAGGAGACATATGTCTGAGGTATTTTGACAGAGAAGGCAGGATGGTCGATTCCGGTTTTGACAGGCGCGTTATCGGCATATCCCCCGCGCAGATCAGGCGCATAAACAATACGGTGGTCGTGGGAGGGGGACGCAAAAAACTGGAGGCCATAAAGGCCGCGCTGAAAGGGGGATGGATAAGCACATTGATAACCGATTCGGCAGTGGCGTCCGAACTGGCGGCGTGATAGGGGAAGGGACCGCCCTTTAACGGTCTCAAAAAAACTTGTGGGAGGTTGTTGAAGTTGAAAAAATACGTGGCTGTTTCTCTGTTGGTATGTTCTTTCATGTTGGCTTTCGCGGGGCTCGCGTGTGCCGCGGAAAAATTGATCGTCATAATAACGCCGGCTCATTCCAACCCGTTTTTCAAGACGGCGGCCGATACGTCGGAGGCCAAGGCGAAGGAACTGGGGTACGCGACCAGGGTATATGTGCATGATGACGACGCGAACAAACAGAACGAGTTTTTCGACATCGCGATAGCCGACAAGGCGGCCGCGATAATCCTCGACAACGCCGGCGCGGACGCCACGATATCCGCGGTCAGAAAAGCGAAGGACGCCGGCATCCCGACCTTCCTTGTCGACCGTGAGATAAACGAGACCGGCACGGCGGCCGCCCAGATCGTCTCCAATAACTTCCAGGGCGCGCAGCTTGTGGCGGAAGCTTTCGTCGGCGCGATGGGTGAGAAGGGCGAATATGTCGAACTGCTCGGGCTGGAATCCGACACCAACGCCGGAGTCCGTTCACAGGGCTTCCACGACGTAATTGACCAGTATCCCGACATGAAGATGGTTGCGCAGCAGAGCGCGAGCTGGAGCCAGCCGGAGGCGTTCTCCAAGATGGAGTCCATCATTCAGGCCAATCCCAACATAAAGGGCGTAATCTGCGGCAACGACACCATGGCGATGGGAGCTTCGGCCGCGCTCAAGGCCGCGGGCAAGAACGACGTCATAGTGGCGGGTTTTGACGGTTCCAACGACGTGCGCGACGCCATACTCGCGGGCGATATCCTCGCCACCGGCCTGCAGCCGATCGCCCGAATCGCCGAGATGGCTGTCGAACAGGCCGACCAGTACATCAAGAGCGGCTCCACCGGACAGTCCGAAAAACAGCTCGTCGACTGCGTCCTGATAACGAAGGACAACGCAGGCAAGGTGGATAACTTCTCGCTTAAATAACAGACAAAACCTTGGGGCTCTGCCCCAAACCCCGCCGGGGGACTAGTCCCCCGGACCCTTTTTAATTTTTTTATTTTCACCGCAAGGTGAAAATAAAAAAATTAAGGGGGTGCAGGGGGCTTGTCCCCTGCCGAGTTCGGGCGGAGCCCGAGGTTCTGCTTGCGATTCGAGAGAAAAGGGGGAGGAGATTTGCGTATAAAGCTTATAAAAATAGCGGCGTTCGCGTTGTTCGTCATTTTTCTCGCGTTCTCCTGCACGGTTGAAAAAATAAACACGGACAAAAAGACGGAAGTCGCTTTCTATTTCGACAACGATAAATTCGACGCAAAGCAGTATGTGGCGAGTATTTGGGACGAAAGCGTTCTCCCGCACATGACGGACAAGGCGGCGGATGCTGCCGGACTGATACACGGGCTGAAAGGCGACGAGGCCGCTACCTGCGAAAAATATGGCTACAGAGCCGTAAAGGAAAACAATCCTTTCAATTTTTCGCTGAAGGGCAAGGTAAAAATTTTAAGCGTCAGCTCCGAGTCCAATGCGCGCGCGGAAGCCGATCTCGAGCCGTATGACTGCGTGCCCGACCTCGTGATTCAGGTGGGGCCGATATTCAAAGGAACCGCTATCCGCGATTTTCTCGATTTCGTGAAATTCGAGGATTTCACCAACCAGGTGGACTTCGCCAAACTGGCGAACGAGCTGAATTTCAAGGTGCGCGACGACGTCGTGAAGCGGTTTGATTTTAAGAACGAAGATTACAACGGAGACGAATTTGAGATAATCGGGGCGGCCACATACCTGAACGGAGACCCCAAACTGGTGGTGACGCCGGTCGCGATGGAACGGGCGGGAAGCGGGAATTAGCCGATGGAACCCATATTGACCGCTCGCGGAATAAAAAAAATCTATCCCGGCTTGACGGCCCTCGATAACGTCGATTTCGATGTTTACGCGGGGCGCGTCAACGTGCTGGTCGGTGAAAACGGAGCCGGCAAATCGACGCTCATGAAGATAATAGCCGGCGCGGAAACCGCCACGGAGGGCGAAATAGCGATTTTCGGGAATGCCGCCCGTTACTCGTCCACTCACGAGGCCGGGATGTACGGCATCGGAATTATTTTTCAGGAACTCAATATTTTCCCGAACATGACGGTCGCGGAAAATATATTTATAGCTCACGAACGCATGTCGAACGCTTTTGCCATTGATCACAGGGGGCAAAACGCTCGCGCGTCCGAAATTTTGGGACGCCTTCAGCAAAATATCGACCCCGGCACAATCGCCGGCAACCTGCGAATAGGCCAACAACAGATAGTGGAGATAGCCCGCGCGCTGTCGCACGACACGAAAATTCTCATAATGGACGAACCTACGTCGGCGCTGAGCGAGCAGGAAGTGGCGGTGTTGTTCCGCGTCATTGATGAATTGAAAGCGAACGGAGTCGCCATAATATACATCTCCCACCGTCTGGAAGAAATAATGAAGATCGGCGACCGCGTCACGGTGTTGCGCGACGGACGTCTGGTCGCGGAGAGCGACATATCGGACGTGGATCTTCCGTGGGTAATAAGACAGATGACCGGCAGCGACGATTTTGCCGTCGATTCCCCGGATACGTGTTCCGACGAAATCCTGCTGGAAGTGGAACACCTCTCTCTGCCGGGCCGCGGCGGCTCGTACAGGGTCGAGGATGTCTCGTTCAAACTCCGCAAGGGCGAGATACTGGGAATATACGGGCTGATGGGAGCTGGCCGTACGGAGCTTTTGGAATGTCTCATCGGAGCCTTCCCCGAGATGAAGGGGCGAATTTCTCTTGCCGGCACGGATGCCGTTGGAGTTTCCATAGAAGAACGAATACGCAACGGTTTTTCGCTGATTCCCGAGGACAGAAAAAACCAGGGACTTATCGTCTCCCTGCCGATTCTCGATAACATGACGCTGTCGAGCCTTCGCAAGTACGTCAGGCTGTTTTCGATAGCGAGCGCCAGGGAACGGCGCGACGTCGAGAGAATGGCGGGCGAACTGGGCCTCAAGACGCATTCCGTGCTGGCCCCGGTCTCGTCGCTGTCGGGAGGAAATCAGCAGAAGGCGGTCATAGGCAAAAATCTTCTCACCAAGCCGCGCGTCCTGCTGATGGACGAGCCGACACGCGGCATCGACGTGGCCGCCAAACGGGATGTGTTCAATATAATAACGAAACTCGCGCGTGATGGGCTGGGCATAATTCTCGTGTCATCCGAACTCAAGGAAATACTCACCATACCGTCCAGGGTGCTGGTACTCTCCAAGGGCAAACTGACCGGAGAATTCAAAAGAGGCGAGATGACGAGGGAAAAACTGGTTCGCGCTTCAGCGGCCAACATCGCCGCAAACGTGAAAACGGGGGTAGCTGTCTGATGGGAAAACGGTTTTCTGTGGTCGACATTCTCATAAATCTGAGGATTTTCATCGCGCTGATTGTGGTTTTCACGGTGTTCAGCATATTCGTCCCCAATTTCAGGACGCCCGCCACGCTGGTCATACTGGTGAAACACGTCGCCATAAACGCGCTGCTCACCATAGGCATGACCTACGTGATACTCACGGGAGGCATAGATCTGTCGGTCGGAGCGGTGGCCGGCCTTACTGGAATGATAGCCGGTGGCCTGATATACGAGGGCGTGAAGATAGAGGCGTTCGGATATATCCTCTACTTTAACGTGTGGGCCGTCATGGCGGTGTCGGTCGTATTGGGCGCGGTTATCGGCTATGTCAACGGATTTCTGATAACCAGGTTCAGCATAGCTCCGTTCATCGTCACGCTCGGAATGATGTATATAGCGCGCGGAGCCGCCCTGCTTCGCTCGGGCGGCAGCACGTTCCCCAACCTGACGGGCTCGCCGGAGCACCATAACACAGGTTTTCCCCTCCTCGGAGCGGGAACTTTTCTGGGCATCCCATACAGTATATGGATAATGATAGTCATCAGCGCATGTCTGATATATACGGCCCGCAAAACCCCGTTCGGACGCCATGTGTACGCCGTCGGCGGGAATGAGACCGCCGCGCGCCTCAGCGGGGTGAATGTCGTCCGCGTCAAGCGGAGGGTTTACATGATATCGGGAATAATGTCGGCCATCGTGGGCCTGATAGTGAGTTCCCAGCTCGTGGCCGCGCATCCCGCGACCGGCGAGGCTTTCGAGATGGACGCGATAGCGGCTTCCGTCCTTGGGGGCACGTCATTGGCGGGAGGACGGGGCAGCATAGGAGGGGCGATCATCGGCGCGTTCGTCATAGGAATAATGAACGACGGCATGGTCATGATGGGCGTGTCGTCGTTCTGGCAGAGGGTCATAAAGGGCGTTGTGATAATAGCGGCGGTAATAGTCGACCAATTTCAGTCGGAAGTTCAGCGCCGCGCCGCGCTCACCGCGTAGTAATTTCAGAACCTCGGGGCTCTGCCCCAAACCCCGCCGGGGAACCAGTTCCCCGGGCCCCTTTTAGAGGGTGCGGGGAGCTTGCTCCCTGCCGGGTTCGGGCGGAGCCCGAGGTTTAAAGGGGAAGGGGAGGATAATTTTGAGATTCACGGAACGCAAGATTACTTTCGGCGTGATAATAGGCGTGCGGGCGTTTTTTAATCCGGCGCTGGCGGACGGGGACAGGCGCGGCATACTGGAACTGCTGAAACGCCTCGATTACGGAGCCGTCATAACGGAGACGTCCGAAACTCCGTCCGGTTCGATAGAGACACTGGCCGACGCGAAACTCTGCGCCGAACTCTTCAAACGCCGTCGCGGTGAAATTGACGGTGTGATAGTGTTGCTGCCGAACTTCGGAGACGAGGTCGCGATAGCCGAAACCTTGAAACGTGCCGCGCTCGGCGTGCCCGTTTTGATTCAGGCGTCCAACGACGATCCGAATCACGTAGACCTCGACAGCCGCAGGGATTCTTTCTGCGGAAAATTATCCGTCTGCAATAATTTGTATCAGTACGGCATCCCGTATACCCTCACTGAAACGCACACCTGCGATGTCGCGGGCGAAAATTTCGAGGCCGATGTAATAAAGTTCGCCTCTGTCTGCCGCACCGTGAAAGGGCTGCGCGAGGCCCGCGTCGGACTTTTCGGAACGCGCCCCGCCGCTTTCCAGACCGTGCGTTTCAGCGAAAAACTGTTGCAGCGCACCGGCATAAATGTCGTACCTGTCGACCTCTCTCAGGTGTTTGCAGCCTCGAACCGCGTGAGCGCCGCTGAGGCGGCGTACAGGGACAGGCTGGCGGAAGTCCGCGATTACGGAAACATCGAGGCCGTTTCCGACGAAGTTCTGTCCAAATCCGTTAAACTGTCGGTCGCCATAGACCGCTTGATGGAGGAGAACGAGCTGGATGCGTCGGCCATACAGTGCTGGGACTCCCTCGAAAACAACTACGGTTGCGCCGTCTGCCTGACAATGAGCATGATGGGCGAACGCATGCTGCCGTCCGCCTGCGAGGGAGATGTCGCCGGCGCGGTATCCATGTACGCGCTCCTTCTGGCGTCGGGCAGCGTTCCGGGCTTCATGGACTGGAACAACAACTATGGTCTCGAAGCGAACACCTGCGCCAATACCCACTGTTCAAACTATCCAAAGAGCTTCATGAGTAACGCCCTCGAAGTGGGGTATCTGGACGTGCTGTCGCGCACGATAAAAAAAGAGAAATGCTTCGGGGCGGTAAAGGGAAAGGTTGCTCCGGGCGACGCGACGTATTTCAGGATATCTACGGACGATTCGAGGGGCTTTATAAAGGGTTACCTCGGGGAAGCCCGTTTCGTCGACCGTCCTTTCGATATGGCCGGCGGCATAGCGGTGGTCGAGATACCAAACATGCGGAGATTGATGAAAACCATTTGCCGAAACGGTTTCGAGCACCACGTGGCGATGGCGAGGTCGAAGGCTGCGGCGGCGGTGCACGAGGCCGTGACCCGGTATCTGGGCTGGAAGATATATTGGCACGAGCGCCCCGATTCGGAGGACGTGTTCGAGTTTTAGGCGGTATACGCCTGCGTGTTCATGGCTTTCAAATATATACGTCGAGGCCGTAAAGCACTGGTAAACGTTTTTTTGGGATGGGTATTACGAAACCGCGCAAACGCTGTAAATAGAGCATTTCTTAGGACTTAGCCCCGTCAGAGGACAATAATTCCCCGATACTCGGGTTATTGTCCTCTGAACTTCCGACGGGAGAAGGCGCAATCTCTTTACTTGTGCCTTATTCTGCCTTTCAGACGGTTCAGGATTTTGCGCAAGTGTTCTCATTGCCGTCAGTTGTAGGATATTACGCCGTCTCCGGAATATTTGAGGGCGTATTCGACCGTTATCTTTTTCGTCTCGCCCGGTTTCAGCGAGATTTCCCATGTCAGCCTGTTTTCCTTGTCCCGCTCCGCCGGAAGCGGATCTATGCGCTTCACTTCGAGGGTTATCTTGTCGGTAGTGGGTATCGGCATGCGATCACGGACCGTTATTTTACGCTCCGTATCCATGGCGTTGGTTATTTCCAAGGTGTAGCCGCCATTTCGTGTTTTCTGGCCGAAGATGGTGCTCGCCTCTGTGGACACGGACATCTCTTTTTTCGACGTGACGCGCGAAGCCATCCCGAATGGTATCCTCATCATGTCCGCGGCGGATTCGGAAATAACAGTCCTCCCTGACGGCGCGCCGTCCACTGTGAGCTCGGCCTGGCCCGGCAGGAGCGGAGGCGGCGCCATGTCCATGCTCGCGATGATCCACGCTTCTTTGTTCTGCTCCGGGATCGATATCAGGACGGGCGTGCTCTTCATGGAGAACGTTCCAATCTCCACTCGCGCGATGTCGCCGTCTCCGCCGACGCGCCCCCTACCCTTCACCGTGACGTTTGCCATGGTCGAAATGACCTCAAGCGCCTCTTGCTGCTGGCTGTAATTCGCGCTGTCCGCCGGCATCGGCGGCGCGGCGGCGACCGGAGCCATCCCATCGAGCGCTGCCGGCGCGCCAAGTCCGCGTCCCCTATCGGCGTCGAGGAGAGAGACGGAAAGTGAGAGGACTTCCGGCGGAGCCACGGCGAACGAAGGGGCTCTGGTGTGGAACGACAGTTCTCCCTCCGCGTCGAGGCCGGTGTTCTGCCACGCTTCCGCTCTCATGCCCGCGTCGATGTCGCCGGTGGCGCCGTTCATGTTCATCTCGTATCCAACCCGCCATCCCGCCGCGTTCGTGCGGGCCTCGAAGACGAGTGTCGCGGGAGACACAACGGTCCCCCGCGCCTTTATCGACATATCCGAGTTGAAAGGCTTTTTCGACTCCAGCTCCTGCCGCCTCGTCTCGAATTCCTGGGTGACTTTCTCCCATTCCGCGCGGGCCTTCGATTCTTTCATCCCCAAGTCCGCCATGTCGTTCTCGATCTGACGGCGAAATTCGAGCGCGCGCCGGATATATTCGATCCGGGACGCGGCGTCGGACATCTTCTTCGTGAAGGGAGCCGGCGGCGTTTGCAGCATGGATACGGCCTCCATCATGGCCGACCTATCGCCGGATATCAGGTCCAGCGCCAGTTTCGCGTCGTCGATCTTGCGCCAGAGTTCCTCCAGTTCCTCCGGAGCGGTTTCCCTGACGAGAACGGCGTCATATTCGAGCGAGGCGACATGTTCCCGCGTCAGGCACCTCACGCTGTCCGGATCGAAAGCCCCCGGCAGGTCGAACTCGAAATCGCCGTCTGCTTCCACGCTGAACACGAACTTCGCCCCGGCAGGATAAAAATCGACCGCCCGGACCGAGGGAGAGGCAGCGCTCGCGATGCTCGAGGGACATAGCAGCAGCGCGGGGAGGAGCGCGGCGGCGAAACATGAGCGAACTATTTTTCTCAACATTGAATAACCCTCCGTTTCAAATAGAAATGTATCCGATCAATCGTCACGAAGGTATTTTAACACTCCGCTCTCCCTTTGATGGTAAACATCAAATCATGTGTGGGTGTACGTGAAAAATGTGTCCCAAATCTTGTTATGATATAATCAAAATTGATAAATCTGTCTTCGAAGCGTAATTATCAACAATCTGAAAGGACGAACAGTGAGATGAAAATAGCTATAGGCGCCGATCCAAACGCCGAGGATTTCAAAAAACAGTTGATTCCATACATGAAAGAGCTGGGGCACGACGTGCTGGATTACGGCAGCGCCGATCCGATATACGCCAACGTGGCTTTCTCCGTCGCCGCCGATGTCGTCGCGGGCAAAGCGGATCGCGGCGTGCTCATCTGCGGCACCGGCATAGGCATGTCGATAGCCGCCAACAAAGTGGAAGGCGCGTATGCCGCCCTCGTGGCGGACGTGTATCAGGCGCAGCGCGCGCAGCTCTCCAACAACGCCAATATCATGGCGATGGGCTCGCAGGTCACCGGCATCGAGCTGGCAAAGTGCCTGGTCAAAGAGTACCTTGCCAACACTTACGAGCGAAACTCCAGAAGCGCCTCGAAGGTCGACCGCATAACCGAATACGAGAAGAAAGGCGGATAACCGTGTCCGTCAATCAGGAGACCGTAAAGAAACTGGAACTTCATGCCGCGAGGTGCCGCCGCAATATAGTCCGCATGGTGCGCGGCGGCGGCGCCGGCCATATGGGGGGGGCCATGTCCTGCATGGACATCCTGACGGCGCTCTATTTCCACGTGATGAACATCGACCCCGAAGCCCCCAAAAAACCGGATCGCGACCGTTTCATCCTTTCCGCCGGGCATAAGTGCATGGCGCAGTACGCCGCCCTCGCCGAACGCGGTTTTTTCGACAAATCCCTGCTCGACACATACGGCAAACTCGGCACGAAACTGCCCGGACATCCCGACATGCACAAGCTGCCCGGCATAGAAGCCAACACCGGGGCGTTGGGACATGGGCTTTCGATTTCGGTCGGCATGGCGCTCGGCCTGCGCGATTCGGGCGCACGGGTTTATACCGTGACGGGCGACGGAGAACTGCCGGAGGGCAGCAACTGGGAAGCGGCGGCGACCGCGGCTCATTATGGGCTCGAAAATCTGACAGTTCTGGTTGACGACAACGGCCTCCAGATAAGCGGGCGCACGGCGGAAGTGATGAACATGGAGCCGATCGCGCGGCGTTTCGCGGCTTTCGGATGGGCCACGCGTGACATAGACGGCAACGACATGTCCCAGGTGGTCGGCGCTCTGGAGAGCGTGCCCCTCGAAACATGCCGCCCCACCGCGATTGTTGCCCACACGATTAAAAGCAAGGGATTATCCTTCGCGGAGGGTATAGCCGCGTATCATTACTGGAAACCGGGTGCCGAAGAACTCTCCGCCGCCGAGCGGGAACTCGACGAGGCCATTCGGCTCGGGGAGGCGTTGTGATGGACGCTAATAAATATTCCGACCCGCGGAAAACTTTCGGCGCGGCCGTGTACGAGGAAGCGGCGAAAAATCCCGATATCGTGGTGCTGTCGGCGGACAGCGGCGGCAGCTCCGGCTTGGGCGGTTTTAAAAAAGATTATCCCGAAAGGTATTTCGAGTTTGGCATAATGGAGCAGGGCATCGTTGGCATAGCCAGCGGGCTCGCCACTACGGGCCGCGTACCGGTGTTCTGCGCGATAGCCCCGTTCGTCACGGCGCGTCCTTTCGAGATGTTCCGTAACGACGTGGGGTATATGAAGCAGAACGTGAAAATAGTCGGCCGCAACGGCGGTATATCCTACAGCGATCTGGGCGCCACGCACCACAGCTTGGAGGACTTTGCCATCATCAGGATGATACCGGGTGTCACAGTGCTTTCCCCGCAGGATCCGGGCGAGATAAAGTCGGCTGTTCACGCCATGCTCGAACATTCCGGGCCGGTGTACATGCGAATTGGCAACGACCCCATTCCGGAGCTTTTCGAGCCCGGGCCGTTCGTGATCGGCAAAGGCCGCGTGCTGCGTGAGGGCGGGGATGTGACGATAATATCGACCGGCGTTCTCACGGGCACTGCCATAGAAGCGGCAAGTATTTTGGCAAATGGGGGAGTTGACGCCCGCATAATCGGAATGCCGACCGTATGGCCTATAGATAGGGAACTGGTGATCAGCTGCGCCCGCAAAACGGGCCGCATCGTCACGCTGGAGGAACACTACGTCATAGGCGGCATGGGCACGATAATACAGGAGATCGTGAGTGAGGAATGCCCGGTCCCAGTGAAAAAACTAGGCGTACCGCATACGTACGCAACAAGCGGCCCATACAAAGAACTGCTGGCATATTACGGTCTCGACGCCGCCGGAATCGCGAAATCGGTCCGGGAGTTCGTGAAAGGCTGAGGACGAATGACAAGGCGCTAATATGTCTGTGAGGCTATTTGATAAATATATTTATAACGTGCGAAGGTGAAATGTATATTGTCAAACAAAATTTTACACTGGGCTTGAGTATTGTATTTTTTCTCTTGTCGACCGTGCCGGCTTTTGCCGTCGAAACAGTAGAGGCGAAGGTTCGTTGTGTCGTCGGCGGTGATGAGATTATCGTCCTTATCGAAGGGGAAGAGGAGCGTGTCCGTTTCATCGGCGCCGACACCCCGGAAACCGCTAAACCGGGAGAGTCCGCCGAGCCTTTTGGTCCTGAAGCTTTGGCATTCACTGAAAAAAATTTGGCCGGCGAAACTGTCTGGCTGGAAATGGACGAGCCTCCTCGCGACGAGTATCGAAGACTGCTCGCGTACGTCTGGCTCTCCCCGCCGGAAAGCGGCGAACCTACGGAGACCGAGATAAGGGAAAATTTATTCAACGCCCTCCTGCTCTTGGGAGGATACGCGCAGCTTACGACCATTCCGCCAAACGTCAGATACGCCGGCTGTTTCACGCGATTTCAAGAAGAAGCGCGCGAACATGTCCGCGGATTGTGGAGCCGCTATTGCCCGTTGCAATGACTCGTAACCGTTGAATATTTTGCGTATGAGAAGGTGCAATGATGCTGGTCATCGAAAGCGACAAACACGTCTATGAAATGTCCGCGTCCAACGCTCAAGCCGCTTCTTGCGACGCCGGCGCCACGGTACTATTAAAAACCTGGCTGGTTGCGATCTTCGTGTCGACAGGCGGTCAAAATCTTTGTTTACTCCAAAGTTGCCTTGAATTTTTCGCCTGTTTTCTTGTATTTATTTTCTTCAAGAGATGAAGACTAAAGATTTCTGTTTTCATTGACGATAATCACCGTAGTGGAAGATATATCGGCGTCGCTTGTCGTATTGACGGGAGCACGGATGCGCGTTCAATGCCACGCGGGTCGATCTCACTAAGTCATCCCCTGAGGAAACGCGGGGAGAACAGTTAGTACAGGGAGGTCGCGTAATCATGCGTATTATGAGCAACATACCGGCTCTACAAAGTTATAACGCACTGACGGTGACGAACAACGCTCTGTCCAAATCAATAGAGAGGTTGTCCACGGGGCTTCGTATCAACAGTGCCGCCGACGACGCGGCTGGGCTCGCTATATCCGAGAAGATGCGTGCCCAGATAAACGGCCTGGACCGCGCGGTGTCGAACGCGCAGGACGGCATCAGCATGATCCAGACGGCGGAAGGAGCGCTCTCCGAGACGCACTCCATCCTCCAGAGGATGCGCGAGCTGGCCGTGCAGTCGGCGAACGACACACTCACCCAGGAAGACCGCAGTTACATCCAGCTCGAGATTGACCAGCTCAAGGAAGAGATTCAGCGTATATCGACCACCACGCAGTTCAACAAGAAAAAACTGCTCGACGGATCGGCCGCCGTGCTTTGGTCGACCAGTGATCTCAGCACCAAGGTCATCGTAAACGGCGGTTTGAGGCAGGTCGACCAGTTCGGCCAAAAGTCGGCCATGGAAGGCAACTATAAAATATCAATCAATACGACAGCCGGCCGGGGAGAGATACAGAAGAGCGACATATTCAAGATCAAACACAAGAACGTGATCATGAACCTGTTGGTCGACAAGAACAGCGGCTTCGAGGACATAGAGGTCGACAATCTGCCCGCCGGTCAGTACAACATCTACCAGCAAGGAGCGTCATCGGCAACATGGCAGGTCGGCGGCACGTACGGCATGACGCGGGCTCAGTTTACCGCGGCTTTTGCGGTCAATATGTCCTTGATCCAGCAAGCGGCGGATCCGTCGAAACCGAACAACTTGACGCTCCAGAACACCAACATCCTGCTCGAGGTAATCAATGTCAATACGGGGGCCAATGCGGTGACTTTCCGTGCTCAGGTCAACACATTGGGCGTCGACGGCACATTGTACAGCTATTCCGACGATAACCTGATCGTCACCACGGCCGGCGTGGGGCCTGTGAATGGCGGCTACAGCATGCTGGGCTTCACGTTTCTCTCTGACGGCGCAATGAGGCTGACCAGCGCGGCGGGCGCGATCAAAAATTTCGCGGTTGGCAATAAAATCGTCCTCAACTTGTCGGCCAACGGGCAAGACGCCACTGGGACAGCCAAAGCGAACATGACCGACATAGTGGTCTCCGCGACGATAAACCCAACCTGGCCTAACGCATGGTACGCCGGGGTCGACGCAAACGGCGCGCCTGCCGTTTCCGCGGGCGCCATAATACAGAACCGGTACACCATCGACGTGAACGAGGTGAAGAACAGGGACGTTCAGTTCAGGAACTTCTACCTGAACTCGGCCAACGGTACGGTGTATGAAGGCAACATCATAATTACCTTCAACAATAATTTCAGCACTATCGCTAGCGGCACATCACGTCTCCGCGCTTCCTTCGAGGCGGCCTACATCGGCCAGATAGCCAAAAGCGATGTCTGCCTGCGGGACCTCGACAAATTCTGGGACGCGAATGGCGTGTTTCTCCTCGACTCGCCCAAGAGCATCACCCTGTTCCAAGGCGACGGAAAGAACACGACGGTGACGCTGTACTCCACGGACACGCTCAACGACGTCAAGCAGAAACTCAACGACGCCATAGCGTTCGATCTGGGGCAGGCGAAATACGTCATAGGAAACTCGGACAAATTCGTCTCGTTCGTCGAAGACGCGATTCCCCACTCCAACGAATCGGTGCTCGGCACTTTCGTGATACGTTCGATCATGCCAGGGGTGGCGGGGGAGTTGACGTTATCCGGCGACGAGGAGATAGTGAAGGCGTTCTCGCTGAACGTCATTCAAACCTCCAACGAGAGCCGGAGCAGAATTACCGTCACTGACGCGCACTCGGGGAATCTCATAACGTCGAACGTGAAAATCACCGGAAATATCCTTTACGGACTGGTGCATCCCAATGTCGACGTGGTGTTCGACCCGATGTCCGGCATTAATGCGACATGGAACGAAAACACCTTGTCGTTCGATACTCTGTCTAGTTCGACACCGACCGAGATCATCGTTCACCTCTCCGACAACACGACGGTGTTCCAGATAGGCGCCAACCAGGGCGAGGACATGGCAATCGACATCGGCGACATGGGAGTGCTGTCGCTGGGCCTGAACAACCTTGTCGTGACCGACAAGAAGGCAGCGAGCCGCGCTATAGGAGCCATCGACAGCGCTATATCCAAGGTGTCGAGACAGAGGGCCAAGCTGGGCGCGTATCAGAACAGATTAGAGTACACCATCAACAACCTGACTACGGCCAGCACGAACACCACCGCCTCCGAGAGCCGCATCCGCGACCTCGACCTCGCCAAGGAGATGATGAACTTCACGAAGCTCAACATCCTGAGTCAGGCTGGGACCTCGATGCTGGCGCAGGCGAACCAATTGCCGCAGAACGTGCTGTCGCTCCTGCGAAGCTAAGCTCCATCATACAGGAACGCGTAAAACGGGCGGAAAGGGCGTGGCCCTTTCCGCTTTTTTGATGTTTGTGATGGCATATTTTCGCCGCAATGAGATAAAATATTTTAAAATCGCGCAGGTTTGGAGGATTGCCCGATGTTCGACGATCAGTCGATTCTGATAACGGGAGGCACCGGCTCTTTTGGCAGATATTTCGTGAAGACGCTTCTCGAGCGTTACAGCCCAAAGAGGGTAGTCGTGTATTCTCGCGACGAGCTGAAACAGTTCGAGATGGGGCATGTTTTCGGCGAGAAATGCATGAGATACTTCATCGGCGATGTGAGGGACGCGCACCGGCTCGATACAGCCATGACCGACGTCGACTACGTGGTCCACGCGGCCGCGCTGAAACAGGTGCCGGCGGCCGAATACAACCCGATGGAGTGCATCAAGACCAACGTAATGGGTGCTCAAAACGTCATCGACGCGGCAATGGCGAACAACGTGAAAAAGGTCATAGCCCTTTCCACCGACAAGGCCGCGAATCCCATCAACCTCTACGGCGCCACCAAACTGTGTTCCGATAAACTCTTTGTGGCCGCCAACAACCTGGCCGGGCGCAAGGTGACGAGATTTTCCGTGGTTCGGTACGGAAACGTGGTCGGCTCGCGCGGCTCGGTGATCCCCTATTTCAAGAAGCTGATTTACGGCGGGGCGAGGGAACTGCCCATAACTGACGAGCGCATGACGCGTTTCTGGATAACACTGTCGGAGGGAGTGGATTTCGTGATGAGGGCGTTTTCGCGCATGAAGGGCGGCGAGCTGTTCGTGCCAAAAATACCGTCCGCGAAAATAACAGACATCGCGCGCGCATTGGCCCCGGACATCCCGTTTCGGATAATAGGCATAAGGCCGGGGGAGAAGCTGCACGAGGTGATGTGTCCGGCCGACGATTCCCATCTCACGCTCGAATTCGAGAATCATTACGTGATACAGCCATCGCTCGTTTACATCTCGAACATGGATTATTCCGCTGACGCCGAGGGCGTTTCCGGCCTGCCCGTCCCAATGGGTTTCGAGTATAACTCGGGCACCAATCCGCATTTTCTGTCGGCCGAACGGATAAGGGCAATATGCGAACCGTAGGCATAGTTCAGGCCAGGATGACGTCGACGCGTCTCCCCGGCAAGATATTGATAAAAGTGCTGGGCAAGCCTCTCCTGCAATACGAATTGGAGCGCTTGAAGCGTGTGCCGTCGCTCGACGAATTGGTGGTGGCGACGACAAAAAACACCGCCGACGATCCAGTGGTCGCACTGTGCGATCAGATGGGAGTCGCGTCGTACAGGGGATCGGAGTTGGATGTGCTGTCGCGTTATCACGAAGCCGCGGCGCTCCACGGAGCCGAAACGGTGGTCCGTTACACCGCGGATTGCCCGCTGATAGACCCCGGTCTGTCCGACAGCGTCATACGGCATTTTTTGGATAGCGCGGGAGAGCTCGATTACTGTTCCTTGAACATCATTGACGCCTACCCCAGGGGCACGGACACGGAGGTTTTTTCGGCCGCGGTACTGGCCGAGGCTTTCACCGAGGGAACCACGGAGCCCGACAGGGAGCATGTGACGAATTTCATCCTTAACCGTCCCGAGCGCTACAGGATTTTGAGGATGGGATGCGAAAAAAACCTGAGCGTCTATCGTCTGACGGTAGATACCCCCGAAGATTTGACACTGGTGAGCAGAATAATCGGGGCGTTCTGTCCCCAAAACCCCGATTTCACGATCGGCGACATCATAGCCCTGCTCGACGCGGAGCCGGAACTCGCCAAAATAAACGAGGAAGTAAGGCAGCGGGGGATATGAAACAAAAAAAGTGCTCGATGGGGGTAATCATATGAATTTCGCTTTGATCCTTGCCGGAGGATTGGGTTTGCGGATGAATCAGGCGGGGGAACCTCCGAAACAGTTTTTCAAGCTGGGCGGTAAACCTGTCTTAATACATACGCTCGACAAATTTGAAAGACACGATGAAATCGACTCGGTGTGCGTCGTATGTCTTCCGACGTGGGAGCCTTACCTCAAGGAATTGATAGATTTTTACGGGATCAGAAAAGCCGATCGTGTGCTCTCCGGGGGCGAATCGCGGCAGATGTCCGTTTACAACGGTTTATGCGCGTTGGAACAAGATTGCGGCCCCGACGATATCGTAGTGGTGCACGACGGTGTGCGTCCTTTTATAACCCGCGAGATAATCAGCAAGAACATCGAGATCGCTCTAGCCTTCGGCAACGCGATGACAAGTATTCGCAGTACCGATTCGCTGATTTCGTCGCCAGACGGGCAATCGGCCTGTACCGCCATGGACAGGGACAGCAGTTTTACCGTTCAAACACCGCAAACCTACCGTCTGCGATACGGTCTCGAGCTTTATCGGAGAGCTTATGAACGCGGCATGAACAATACGATAAATTGCTGCGAGATGTTCATCGAACTCGGCGAAAAGGTTTACATCGTGAACGGGCGGAAGACGAACGTCAAATTGACCACTCCCGACGATATAGCGTATCTGAAAGCCCTTCACGCGATTTTTCAGGAAAATCCCGAGGAAGAGGATGTTTTGTAATATGGCGGCAGAGACGATGGACAGCGCGGTTCTGACTTCGGACATCGAATACTTGGCGAAACTGGGGCTGTGGGATTTTTTTGCCGGGAAAACAATCTTGATAACCGGCGCCACGGGAATGTTGGGGGCTTATTTGGCTTTATCCGCGATTGAAGTGAATCGAACACGCGGATGCGCGATACGCCTGCTACTTTTGGGAAGGGACCGCAGAAAAGCCGCGTCCCTTTTCGGAGAGCGGGAGTGCGAGATGCTGATTCAGGATGTGCGCGCTCCTCTAGCGACGGACCAGGCGGTCAACTGCGTTTTTCACGCTGCCGGTCCCGTTGGGCCGAGCGTCTTCGGCAGCGATCCGGAGGAAGTGTTGTCGGTGAATATCGAGGGAACGTTTTCCCTGCTCCGGTATGCGATCAGACATGATTGTGAATGTTTCGCGCTCGCTTCGACGCACGAGGTATACGGCGCCGCTGACGGCGAGAGGGACGAAACGTCGCCTCTTTTTCCGCTGGATTCCTTGGAGCCCAGGTCGTGCTATGTGCTTGCGAAACAATCTGCCGAAAACGCCCTTTCCTGCTATCATAAAAAATACGGATTGCGCGCCCTGTCCGCCAGACTCTCGCGCCTTTACGGCCCGTTGATGAACCTCGAAAGCGGTCTTTTCGTGTGCGATTTCATGAAAGATATCCTGAGCTGCCAACCGGTGCGGGTGCGCGGCGGAATGAATCTGCTGCGACCGTTATGCTACGTCGCCGACGCGGCGGCGGCGATGCTGTTCGCCGCGGTTTTCGGAAAGGGTGGGTTCGCGTATAATGTCCAGGGAAGAGAACTCCCCAGTATCGGCGAAATCGCGGGTAATATAGCCCGAATCGGGTGTCGGCACGCGATGTTCGATCATCCGGAGACAAAAAACCTGCCGCCGCACGGGCATTGGCTCAATACTGACAGGTTAAAAAACCTCGGCTGGAAACAAACCGTGGGTTTGTCGGAGGGAATGGGAAAAACTTTGTCTTTCCTGATGCGGGAAAAGAAAAAAGAGGCTGCGATATGATCATAACCAGAACGCCGACGCGAGTGAGCTTTTGCGGGGGAGGCAGCGATCTTCCGGCTTTTTACAAAAAGCACGGCGGGGCGGTGCTGTCCGTTGCGCTGAACCGTTATATTTACATCTCCATTCATCCGTTCTTCTATCCCGATAAACTCATCTGCAAATACTCGAAAAACGAATTGGTCGGCAAGCCCTCTCAATTGAAACACCCGATATTCCGCGTTTTGCTCGGGCAGTTCGGCCTGAACGGCGTCGAGATAGCGAGCACGGCCGATGTCCCCGCGGGGACGGGACTGGGTTCGTCCAGCTCTTTCACGGTTGGCCTGTTGCACACACTGTACGCTTATACTGGCAAATACGTCTCGGCCGAGCGCCTGGCGTCCGAGGCTTGCCGGACCGAAATAGAACTGCTGGGCGAGCCCATAGGCAAACAAGATCAGTACGCGGCCGCCTTCGGCGGGCTTCGCGTGTACCGCTTCAACAGGGACGGAACCGTGAGTGTGGAACCGGTGATAATGTCGGAGGAATCGACGGAGCGCATGGAGAGAAACCTGCTTATGTTCTACACGGGCGATCTGCGTTCCGCGTCCGAAATATTGAAAGCGCAGGGCGACAATATCGCGCGCGACGCTGAGAAAGAAAAAATTCAAAAAGCCATCGGCGATTTGACCGAAGAACTTCACAAAGAGCTGACGAACGACAATATCGACGCCCTGGGGCCTCTGATGAACGCCGGTTGGGAATACAAACGCCGGATGGCGCACGGGATCACGAACACGACTATCGACGACGCTTACGAAGAAGCCATGAAAGCCGGGGCCCTCGGGGGAAAACTGCTGGGAGCGGGCGGCGGCGGTTTTTTGATTTTCTACGTGCCTGAACACCGGCACAACGCCGTGAAAAATGCCCTGGCGCGTCTTCGGTACATGGAATTCGGCTTCAGCCGCAACGGCTCCACGATAATATATGTCGGCGAAAAGCCGAAGGGCATTTGAGGCTGGCGCGATGAGTATCTCGACGGAGAGAGCGATATGAGAGCCGCGATATTGGCCGGCGGGCGGGGGACGCGCATGGGCGGAATGTTTCACGATCTGCCCAAGCCCATGATCCCGGTTGCGGGCAAACCGATGCTGCGGCATCAAGTGGAGTCGCTGGTCAGTCAGGGAATAAGGCGGATAACCCTGATCATTGGTTACAGAGAGAGCCTCATACGTTCGTATTTCAGAGACGGTAAAACGTTTGGCGCGGAGATCAATTACATCACCGAGGATGTACCCCTTGGCACCGGCGGGGCCCTCTCGCTTCTTCCGCGGGGAAAAACACTGATATTGATGGGTGATGTTTACGTGGATTTGGATTTCGGCATGTTCATCCGGTTTCATGACGAACACAACGCCGGCGTCAGCCTGTTCGTCCATCCCAACAGCCACCCGCGCGACAGCGACGCGGTGGTGACCGACGCCCGGGCGCGGGTGACGGCATGGAAGTCCAAACATGACGAACGAAAAGAATACCTGCGCAATCTGGCAAACGCCGGCATATATATCTTCAGCGAATCAGCGCTCCCTGCGGGAGAGGCGAAAAAACGCGACCTCGACCGGGACGTGATCGCGCCGCTAGTACCTTCGGGCGTCGTTTTCGCCTACCGCTCCCCTGAATACGCGCATGACATGGGGACGCCAGAGCGCCTTGAGTCCGTGGAGAGAGATATAAAAAACGGCGTTCCCGCCGCGCGCAATTTGAAAAAAAAGCAACGGGCCGTGTTTTTGGACAGGGACGGGACGATAAATGCCGAGGACGGTTTTATCAGTGATCCGGAGCAAATACTGTTATTGCCCGGCGCCGCGAAAGCGATAGCCACGCTGAACGCATCGCGTCTGCTCGCGATATGCGTCACCAATCAGCCGGTCGTGGCGCGCGGCGAGGTATCGTTGGAGAGACTGGAAGCCATCCACGCGCGGCTGGACACTCTGTTGGGCAGCGAGGGCGCGTATCTGGACGATTTGCTGTTCTGCCCGCATCACCCAGACAGGGGCTTCGAGGGTGAGATAGCGGAGTACAAGAAAGACTGCGACTGCCGCAAGCCGAAACCGGGGATGTTGCTGAGCGCTGCTGAGCGCTACAACATAGACCTGAACCGCTCGTACATGATAGGCGACCGGACGTCGGATATCGCCGCCGGTCAGAGCGCCGGCACCAAAGCAATTGGTGTCCTGACGGGTGCCGCCCTTGCGGACGGCAAATGCGAGGCCAAACCGGATATGACGTTCGACTGCTTGCGAGACGCCGTAGATTGGATAATGGCTGAGGAGACGACGGTATAGCGCAACACCGCACCTTGAGAACTAATTGAACAAACGATGATATAATAAGCGTGATGGGGCCTTCCGGCAAAGCAGGAGCCGGTGAGTGCGGGTCTTGACCTCTGAGGGGGGTGACGCGGATGTCGAAAGACGGAAACGGCCTTCCCGGCAAAGAAAAAGAGGAGAAAGGCACCCTCTCCAAGGTGATAAGCCTTGCTCCTCTTCTTGCTGTGATCCTCCAGTTTCTTGAGTTGATACTGTCGATACTCAAGATATTCGGAGTGATCCGGTAAACCGCCGAGAGGCTGGTTCCTTGGGCCGCCCTACCATCGGGGGCGGTTCTTACATTGATATTATTATATCATCCCTCAAACGGTTTTTCAAAATTGGATCGCGCTTAAATTTTCGGTCAGGCACGGAAGTAACAACACTAATAGGGAGACGATGATATGAGGCTCGTTATTTTGGGTGGGGGGCTGGCCGGCATTTCGCTGGCTTATTTTTTGCAAAACGAACCGGATATAACCACGGTGGATATAATCGAAAAAGAGAGCCGGGTTGGCGGGCTGTGCCGCAGTTTTATCCACGACGGGCGTTTCGTAGATATCGGCCCTCATATATTTTTTTCGAAGGACGGTGAAACACTGTCGTTCATGTTGGATATCCTGGGAGATAACGTGAACAGCCTGCGCCGTTCGAACAGGATCATTCACAAGGACCGTTTCGTGCAGTATCCGTTTGAAAATGACCTGTCGCGCCTGCCGCGCGAGGATTGCGAAAGATGCCTCAAGGAATTTCTCGATAATCCTTACCGCGATTACGAGGCGCGCAACATGCTGCAATTTTTCCTCAAAACATTCGGACAGGGCATAACCGACCTTTATCTGCGGCCTTATAACGAAAAAATCTGGAAATTCGACCCCTCTTTCATGGACACCCAGATGGTCGAGCGCATTCCCCGCCCTCCCGACGAGGATATCATGCGAAGCGCGGCGGGAGAGACGGTCGACGGCTATACTCACCAGCTATATTTTTCTTATCCCAAAGCCGGGGGTACCGCCGCTTTCATCGACGCGTTCGCCGGCAGGCTGAACGAAAAAGTCAAGATTCATACTTCGCGCGCCGCAACGTCCGTGCGAAAAGAAAACGCCGTCTGGCGCGTGGAGGCCGGAGGCGCGGTTTTCGAGGGAGACATACTCGTCTCGTGTATCCCCGTAAATATCCTTGCCGGCATATACGAGGGCATCGGCCAGGATGTCGCGCGCCGCGCCGAAGATTTGAGATACAACAACATCATGATAGCGGTAGCCACAGTGTCTAAAGACCGCGCCGGAGACAATTTCGCTTTCATGACAGCCGACAGAGGCGTCATTTTCCACCGTGTGAGCAAATTGGATTTTTTGGGTGAAGAGTACGCCCGCCCCGGAACGGCGACCTACATGATGGAATACACATACCGCGGCGGCGACCCGCGCGCTGGCCTGAGCGACGGCGCGCTGACGGAAGAATTTCGCGGCGGCCTGAAACGCATCGGCTTCGTGGAGAACGACGGGGAAATACTGTCGTTCACCGTAAAAAAAT
>JAISXR010000057.1 GCA_031270375.1 Synergistaceae bacterium
CCGTCCCAGCCTTTGATAGGAAAATTGCTCTTTTCGTCGAATTTGGCCACCCGCTCGCGCGCTTTTCCTGACGGTCTTATCTCCACTTTGCCATCAGGTATTTCATGATCGGGATAGAGCGCGCGGAATTTTCTGACGAGGTTGTTGTGGACGGACTCGGAGAAGTCAGTTGAGGAAGGATGGAAGTAAGCGGTATACTTTCGCCCGTCGCCTCTCTGCATCCGCGAGTAGCACGTTATCGGGGAGAGGGTTTTTACGCGGACTTCCTCCGATGTCACGGTGAGAGGGACCGCCTCTAATCCCTCGCATATGACCGGAGTATTGCCGATTCGCAAGTCTTCGGTTCCGAAGGCGCCGCCGGCCAGGCCGTCGAGAGTGGCGACGACGGGGGTCGAGACGACGAGGCGTATCGGCAGGCTGTACTCGATATGCCCCTTGTTCTCCAGCGGACGCGCCGCGCAGAGCGGCCAGCTCATCGCGAAGAGTTTCATCGGCTTGCCGTCCACTTTATAACCTTCGTCGTGAAGGAAAATAGCGCGTTCCGGCGGCAAAAGTTTGTACAGCATGGCCTGAAAAAGACACAGGTTTGCGGAGGGAAGCCGCAGTACATTCGATTCGCGCGAATTAAATCGCAGGGTTAAATGCACGATTATCACCTCTTTACCCAATGTTATCACAAATAGCGTCGTAAAATATAGGATATGAAACCCGCCGCAAATCTGTAACAATACGGTGACGCGGGCGTGACAACTTCGCGCTTGTTTTTTGTATTATTGATGGCGGGAGGTGACTGATATGTCACGTAACATGATTTCGGTGATATTCTCATTAGCGATGGTTTTTCTGCCGCTCGGCTCCGCTTTGGCGGGCGAGTCGGTCGGTATTGAGGTGGGGGCGGATTGTCCCGTCGTGCGGACGGGCGCGCGCGAAAAACGCGAAAAAATTACGGCGAGAGTGCTCGTCAAGCCGTTCGTCAGGGAAGACACCGAACGCGCTCCGCTCGCCGTCGCGCTCGTCATCGACAAATCGGGCTCGATGGGTGCGGACGATAAGATGGAGAACGCGAAAATTGGCGCGATGGAGGCCCTTGGGATGCTCGACGCGCGTGATAAGGCCGCCGTGATCGTTTACGACTCGAACGCGTATATACTGGTGAAGGCGACCGGAGCGGGAGAGACGGAGGTTTTTCGCCGCAAGATAGCGCGCGTCGAAGCCGGCGGCAACACTGCCCTGTACGAGGGAGTCGTGTCGGGGATGAGCGAGATTTCGCGCTTCGCGCACGATGGTCGGGCTCTGCGCGTAATACTCCTCTCCGACGGGCTCGCGAACGTTGGGCCGTCATCGGTGAGTGAGATATCCGTCCTCGGGCGCCGCCTGTCGAGGGAAGAGGTTGCCGTGACCACCATCGGCCTCGGGCTCGATTATGATGAGGACCTGATGACCGCGCTCGCCTCCGAAAGCGGCGGCAACGCGTATTTCGCCAAAAATTCGCGTGCCCTCGCCGACATTTTCAGGCGCGATATGAAGGACGCGCTCTCGCTCACCGGACGGCGCGTCAGAGTCACGTTCGAATGCGGCGGCGGCGTACGCCCGATACGGGCGATAGGGCGCGAGGGACGTGCCGATGGTGATATCATAGAGATGGAAATCGACAACCTGTACGGCGCGGAGAAGTACGCGCTGTTCGAGCTGGAAATTCCGGGCGGCGAGGACGGCGCCGCGCTCGAAGCCGGCACGGCGAGGGTGGAGTATATCGACGCTTATGACGGTTCTTCCGTGACGCTGTCATCATCGCTCGAAATCCGGTATTCGTCGGACGCCGATTTTGTTGAACAAAGCCGTGACACGGACATAGCCGCGCAAACGGCGATGGCGCGCAACGCCGAGATACGCGAGGAGGCCGTCAAACTCGCCGACTCTGGTCAAGCGGCGGCTGCCGCGGAGATGCTGAAAGAACGCTCAGGGTACCTTAAATCCATCATGCCGCTGCTTGCCGCCCCGCAGTCGGCCTCGATACAGGGCGAGATATCGGACTTCGAGGAAATGTCCGAGTACATAGAGGAGAACGAGTCGATGTCGAACGAACAGCGCAAGGAGAATATCAACCGTGCGTACGCCGCGAAGAACCAGCAGTCGGGCGGCGGCCCAAGCGACGCGGACGCGGATGGGGACTGAGCGGCGGCGTAAAAATATTCTCATATTGTTTCTCGCGGCGGCTATATTCGTGCCGAGCGCGGCGCTCTCCATGCTGGCGCTGCGTGCCGCCGACAGGGAGTCGTTTTACGTGGAACGCCGCCTGGAAGGCGCGCTCGCGGCGGAGGTCGATCTTGCCGCCCGACGGGTGGAGCAGCTTATGGAGGACATACGCGGCTCGCTCGCCGGGTACGTGAAATCCGGCTCGTCCCCGGAACTGTGGCCCGGCACGAACGCGATAGTGGAGACCGCGTTCGAACTGGAAGGCGGAAATCTGTCGGTTTTCTCGCCGTACGCCGACGAAGCGCGAAATTTCAGCGAGAATTTCGAAGGATTTCTGACGGGCGGCGAGCGTCTGCCGATATACGACCTCGTCACGCGGATATACAGGATCGAGCCGGAAGCGCGTGAAAACGAGGCCGGGATTTACGCGCCGGCGTCCTTCGGCGCCGAGGAGAAAAGTTCCGTCCCGCGCGGCGCGGGAATATCGCGCCAGATCGCCGAGAGCAGGATCGAGATGGATTACGCGGCGCGCGAAGACGCGTTCCAACAGGCGGCGGACGAGGGGTTCGAGATAATGAGCAGGAACGTCGTCCCCCTGAAAGCCAAACCCGCGCCCGCCGCGAAGGAGATATTGCCTGAAACCGTGACGGAAAGCGAAGCGCAGGCACCGGACTATATCCTGTTCACGGAACCTCCGCCGCCAGCGCCGGCGCAAGCGAGCTTCGCGCCTGAACCCGCGGCGGCCGCCGATGGAGTGCGTTCAAAAACCGTGTCGAAGAGCAAGTCGTTCGCCGATATCTCCGGTGAAGCCGATATCTCGGGCGAAGCCGACGGGGGGCTGCTGCCGTACATGGCGGAAAACGGGCTCGAGATTTTGTTCTGGATGCGCTCGCCGGGGGGCGCATTCGCGGGTTGCACGCTCCGCATGGACGTTTTCAGGGACAGAGTGGCTGACGTGCTTCCCGACATGCTGTCGGAGGCCAGAATTTTGACCGTGCTCGACGAGAACGGCGTCCCGGTGGTCGCCCCGCCGCCGGACAGCAGCGCCCACGTCTCAGACTGGCGAAGACCCTTCGCGGCGCGGGAGATATCGCCCGCGCTTCCGCGCTGGGAAGTGGGCGCGTGGCTCACCGATCCAGGAATATTCGCCGTCCGCGCCAACTACGCGCGCACAGTTGTCTGGATTCAGGTCGCCGTACTGACAGCGGTCATGATATCGGGAAGCGCCGCTGCCGTGCGCGCCATCTCCTACGAGATGAAGGTGGCGTCGCAGAAGACGACATTCGTGGCGAACGTGTCCCATGAGCTGAAAACGCCCCTCACCTCCATAAGGCTCTACGCCGAACTGCTCCTCTCCGGCAGACAGAGCGACGAGGAGCGCCGGCGCGAGTACCTTCGCACGATGATGTCCGAGACCGACAGGCTCTCGCGCCTCATCGACAATGTCCTTTCCTTTTCCAGGCGGGGGAGGGAGAAATTGAAGACCGACATGATCTCGCTCTCCGATGTGGCGCGGGAGACCGTCGCCCAATTGGAGCCCCACCTCACGAAGAGTGGATTTTCGGTATCCTGCGAGGTGTCCGAAAATTTGATGGCGCGGGGCGACAGGGAGGCGCTGAAACAAGTGGTGATGAACCTGATGTCCAACGCCGAAAAATATTCCGGTGCGAGTACCGGCACCGGAATGGAGATAACGGTCAAATGCCGGGCGGCAGACGGATTTGCCCGCGTGGACATAGCCGACAGGGGCATCGGCGTGCCTCCCGGGATGGCCGAGCGCATATTTCAGGAGTTCGTCCGCGGCGATGATTCCCTCTCCGCCCCGCGAAGCGGGACGGGACTCGGCCTTTCGATAGCGCGCGATATAGCCCGCGGGCATGGCGGCGATGTCGTTTATTCGCCAAGAGATGGAGGCGGAAGCGTATTTTCGCTGCTGCTACCCGAAGGGAGGCACGATCGGTGAACGAAAAAATACTGGTGGCGGAGGACGATCCGGCCATACTGGCGGGTTTGTCCGATCTGCTGGAACTCGAGGGATATCGAGTGATAAAAGCCGTCAACGGGGCAGAGACGCTCGAATTTTACAAAAACGCCACGCCCGACTTGATTCTGCTCGACGTGATGATGCCGTTGATGAGCGGTTACGATGTCTGCCGCGCGATACGCCGCGATGACAGTTCGACGCCGGTGCTGATGCTCACCGCGAAAGGCGAGGAGGTGGACAAGGTGGTCGGCCTGGAATTGGGGGCCGACGACTACATAGTGAAACCCTTCGGCGTGGCTGAACTCACCGCGCGCGTGCGCTCGGCGCTGCGCAGGGCATCCGCGGCGAAGCGCCGGACAGCGGACGCGGGAGAGGGGGAAAACGGCTGCATACGCGTGGGTGAGACGATCGTCGATTTCGACAGCATGACGATAAAACATGGAGCGTCGGGAGAAGTTTGCGCGCTCACCCCCAAAGAGACCGAATTACTGAGGCATTTCGCCTCGCACCCCGGTAAAGTGCTATCCCGCGAGGCGCTTCTGGAAGCGGTTTGGGGGATCGCCCCGGACAGCGACATCACGACACGCTCGGTCGACACGCATGTGGCCCGTCTGCGGCAGAAACTGGAGCGCAAAGAAGAATCAAGCGTGATAAAAACCGTTCACGGAGCGGGCTACAAGTTCGAACCACTCGGATAATCCGCTTCAATATTTTCGAAAATAAAAAAACCGGGGGAAAAGAAACCTTCCCCCGGCCGGTCTTCTTCAACACGCGCTAGGGCAGCATTGATGTTCTTTTCAGCACGGAGGTCGGGATCTCGCTGTTCGGCACGTCGAGTATGTGAGGTATCACTACCATGGCGATTTCCCATTTTTTGTGTGTTTCGTTCCTGATCGTGAACAGGTTTCCCAGCAGGGGTATATAGCCCAGAACCGGTACCCGGAATCTTCCGGAACTTTTGGCGTCCTGAAAAAGCCCGCCCACGACAAAAGGCTCCCCGTCGCGGACCCTTACCGTTGTGGTCACCATTTGGTCCTGGGTCGAGGGAAGGCCTGCCGAGCCGGTGCCTGTCACTATTCCGGTCGCCATGTCTATTCTTATGGTCATCACGTCGTCCCTGCCTATAACCGGAAGGAAGGTCATCCGGGGGCCGCTTGTGACCGTGGCGTAGATCGGGTTTCCGTTCTGGTCGTATCCGGAAAGGTACCTGACGTTGTCCGTGATTTCCACGTGCGCCTCTTTGCCGTCGATGGTTATGACGTTGGGGTTGGCTATATTTTTGATCTTGTCCTTGGATTCGAGCACGTTCAGGCCGGCGCTCAACAGCCGCATTCCCCCATCCAAAAGAATATTGTCAAAGGTGGGATGGTCGCTCGGCGTAATGCCCGGCGCGGCGGGAATTTTCAATTGATCTTCAGCGTCATAAATATGTGTGCTAGATTCGTTATAGGCCGTCCGCAACCTTCCGCCCGCAAAAGTGGCGAGCCATTCGTCGTAAACCGTCGAGATAATGGCTTCCAGCTCCTGCGCGGCGTTGTCCTCGACCGATAATATGCGCGCCTCGATCATCACCTGCCGTCCCGGGTGATCGAGCCTTTCCAGTATATCGCTTATTTCCCTGTGCTGTTCCTCCGTCGCCGTTATGTAGAGTTCGCGGGTGCGCGGGTCAAGCACCGGAGGTTTGGAAAGCGATATCAACCCCGTGAGCGTGCCCGTCAAATCGCTCCTCATAGCGCCGGAATCGTCTATGGCGTAGGACATCCTGTAGGATTTCGTGTATTCCGTCCCCAGCGTGCGCCCCAGGCTCTCCGGCCTGCCGACCACCAGCATGCCGCCCGTCACGGAGTACGAGAGGTCGGACATTCTGAGCAGGTACGCGAAAGCCTCGTTGTACGGCACTCCATTGAAGGAGAACGTCACCGTCATGTCCGGCACGGACGGGTCGAGAAGGAGGTTCAGCTTCTGCAGATCGGCCAGCATCCTGAACACGGATTTTATCTCCGCGTCGCGGAGCTGCAGCGTCACAGGGGCCTTTATGCTCATCGGATCGCCTTTTTGGTACACTTTTGGCGGGGGAAGCGGTGCGGGAATTTTTTCGGGCTCGAAAACCTTCAGCGTTATGGAAATATCGTCGGCCCCCGCGATGCCGTCGATTCTTTCGACCACCATCGGCTTCGTCGTCACGAAAATCAGCCGGACGCTGTCCAGATCGACCGGCTCCGCGATGATCCTGCTCAAAAGCGGCAGCTCATACTGTTTCCACCAAGCATCGCTCGTTTTTCCGCCCAGCGATATGACGTCCCAGTCGTACCCGTTCCACCAATCCTTCACGTCCACCGCCTCGGGAAAGCGCGCTCCGTCCCACTGAAGCGCAAGCCTCGCCTCGCCCGGCGCGGACGCGACTCTCGGAAGCGGCATGTCGAAACCGCGCAGCCGCACTTTCAGCAAGTTACCCCCCGCTTGAGTCACCTGAATGCTCGCGAGCACGGGATAAACGGGTTTGGACATGGTGAGCCCGGGGGGTATGTCGCGCCTCGCGGCGGCGAAAGCCGCGGTCCCGAGCGGAGCGGGGGTGAGCGCTGAAAAGAATAACACCGAGATGATAATCGCGAGGAGCCCCGAAGAAACCCTGGTATTTTTTTTAGTCGTCATCACAATGTGACCTGATAACTTTTTTTCCGCCATGTAAATGTCACACCCTTCGCGTCGATTTTGGTGATTGTCGCTGTGCCTTCCGAAAATTTCGCGCCCTTCCTGACCAGGATATCCTGCTCGCCGTCCACGCTGATGATCGCCACACTGTCGGTGTCGGTTATCATGATGGCGACGACGGCGAGGGACGGGGGCTCGGGCTCTATGACTATTTCATCAAGTCCCGGGCCGACCGGATCCGACCTCACCAATGCCGCCGAAAGATCAATCGGAAATCTGCTATAGGTCTCAGCCATCAGGGCCGTTTGCATCGCCCGCGTCGAAGATTGTGACAGATTATTCAGCCCTTCTTCCGCCGTCGCTATCTCGTTTTTTTCATCCTCGGCCACCGGGTCGGGCGGTTGGGGCATCGTAACGGTCCGCAGCGCGTCGTCGGCACTTTGAAGGAGCTGCAGCGTGCTCCAGGTGAAGTATCCCGCGGCGCAGCAACAAACAAGCAGCAACATGCTCAGTATCAGTTTACGGGAGTCGCCCTCTCCTCCCCTTGCCGCCTGTCTGCTTTTGACGGCGGCGGTGGATTTTCTTGAAGCCAGACTGTCAGCCATTTGAAGACTCCCCCTAGCTCTGCGCCTGAGCGGTGCTCACGATGCTCATCCTGCCCTTAACGACCCCGGTGCCTTCCGCTGTGAGGCTCAGTTGGGATATCCTCATTATGTAGCCGCTCTCCCGGATCGCCGCGAGCGCCTTTATCACGTTGTAATACTGACCGCTCAATATGGTGATCTGCAACGTAAAAGTGGCTCCGGGCTGAACCTCAATGTTGGAGGTGCTGTTGCTGAAATCAATGCCGTAATCGGTGAGCACTTTAGAGACCGCCGTGTACAGCTCGTGTCCGTTGACGGGGAATTTACGGTCCGTTCCGGCCTGTCCCGAGACGATCTGCTGGAAATTCTTGTATCTGTCGTTCAGGGACCTTTGCGCGTTCAGCGTTCTCTCGTCGGAAGAGAGAGATGTTTTGACGGAAATAAGTTCGTCGCTTGCCTGCCTCAACGTGTACTGCAGGACAAATTGCGCTCCCAGCAGGAGCACTACCACCAAGAACATCAATAAACCGTAAGCCCTCTGTTGTTTTTCGGGCGCCACTATATGCCGCCCTCCTCTCCGACAACTGCCGGTACGGCCAGTTGCCTGCTGGGATCGTTTGCCGCGATGTCCAGAATTTTTTTGAGGCTACAGGTTATTTGGAAATCCATTATCTGTCTTGTGCCGAGCACCGATTTGTTGGTCACCGGCGAGCTGACTCTCGTGACTATGTAACTCTGAGAGCCGAGGTTTGCCCCGAACACTATTATCTGATCGTCCCCGAGAGCCGCGCCGGACATCGAAGCGTTTCCCGGGGTCACGTCCAATGTGGATATCTTCAACCCGTCAGGGACGGTATCCTCGAGAGTTTTCATGAATTCGACGGCCGGAAGTTCCTCCCTTGTGAACTCGAGGTACGCGACGATCTGCGTCTTGAGTGTCCTCATCTGCGCGATCGTCGCCGCGAAGGACGCCGATTGGGCGCGAACCTCCGACTGGCGCCCGAGCGAGGCGCTCAGTTCCTGCCGCACTTGCAGGTATTTGAAGGCCGTAAATCCAATGTTCCAGAAGGATAACGCCATGAAAATCATGAACAGCAATATACTCAACAACCGCGACACATCCACGCTCCTCGATTGGAGCTGCACCAGATGTGGGGGCCTGAGATCGAAAAGAACCTGCATCCGCTACTTCACCTCCGCCGGTCTCAAAGCTAAACCGAGAGCCACTTCCCAACCGTAAGTCTGCTTCGGCTGGTTGCCTATGGTCCACATTTCCCAAGGATTTACGGTCTCCACCGGAGAATTGACCATGTCTTCCACGCTGCTGCGCAAGGACTGGGAATTCGAAAGCCCAAAACCGCCTACATATACTTTATCGGCCGCGAATCCCCGCATTTGAGTCGTCGCGAACTTGATCGTGGCCTGAAGATCTCGCGTGAAGTTAGCGACGTTTCTGCCGGAGGGGTCGTCGGCCGCGAAAGCCTGAGTCGTATTCCTGTACACTATGCCGTTATCCCGGTAAGTCGCTATGATAATGCTGCTCACCAGGCCGGCCAGCGCGTATACGTTGAAACCGCTGGGGTAAATTGGCCCCATCAGGCACCTCAGCGTCGCCACGGGGGAAGGTTCTATGCCGCTCAATTTGAGACCGACCCTGTCGGCGGCCAGCATGAAATTTTCAACCGCCGATACGCGCACCGCCGAGGCGATGCAATGCGTGAGCGCCTCTGATACCATGTCTTCGCTCCCCGGCCTGTCGATAAGGGCTATGTCGTATATCGCCTCGTCCACGGGGATGGGGAAAAATTTGTCGAACTCGAAGCGGAAGGATTCCTTCAGGTCGGCCAGTTCCATGCGCGGCAGTTCCACAGTGCGGAGCAGCACGTCCTTTGACTGTATCCCGGCGTAGTTGCGGCTCGCCCATTTGCGCCCGACGTGTTTTTTCAGAGCCTTCAGGTTTTGTTCCACAACGTCCTGAGTCGCGAATACCTCGCCTCCGGACGCCGACGCGTCGTAAGGAGCGTCAAAGCAGTCTTCCAAACGGTATGATTTGCCGCCCTGGCTCGAAAGCACCACGTATTGCATCATGCCGCCGAATATAAAGAGGCCTCCGCAGGTTTTGCCCTCTTTTTTGCCCAGTAATGCCATTCCGGCGCCTCCTCAAATTGAATTCATGCTTTTTTAATCATAAAACATATTACCACGATGTACCCTTCTTGCCAAGAAATCGTATACTTAAAATCTTATTTTTTCATCGAAATTTTTCATTTAAAAGAATTTTAATTTCAGGTAAATTCTCGGAGTACCTTGTGCGGGACTTTAAATGAATGTAAAATGCACTTCACGGAGTTCAGTCCCGTGCGGCGAAGAATCGTGAACCCCGTCAGGTCCGGAAGGAAGCAGCGGTAAACGAATCTCTTCGGGCGCCACGGTAAACTGAATTCCGTTTTTTCCCATTTCACGCGTTCACGCTCATCTTGTGGGAGGTTCCCCGCTTTGCGGGAAATAAATTCGAATGTGGGTGACGCGCTTCAGGGCGTCGTCCGATTTGCCCGACGCGTCCGGGAACATCACCCATCCGCCGCCGTCAATCCTCGCGAGCGCGAGGGATTTTCTTCCGTAAGTGGACCACAGGTCCCAGAGACGTTCGCCCCTCGACGGTCCCGGCACGAGGATACCGTCAAAGAGCGGCGCCGTTCCCCCGAGCATGGATTTGCCATCGGCGTCGGGAGGGGCGATTATCATCCATTGCGTCGCGCCCCACGCTCCCTGCATCTCCTTCGATTTCAGAGCGTGATCCCAGGGTATTATCTGAAATCCACCCACAGTCCCGTAGTCCGACGTGCTTATGTCTATCACGCCGGCGTGGTTGGCGCGTATGCGGCCGCGCCATTGAAACATCGTCCCCTCGAAACGGCCGACGCCGCCAAGCGGCCTTATCACGCGCGCGATTACACGAGGCACGCCCCGCCCCCACGCGATCACCCGTCCGCCCGGCCTGTTCTCGAAATCCACCATGTAGGGGACATCTTCCTCATATACTTTGAACACGAGCGTATCGCCCTCTAAAGGGAGGCGATCTTCCAGCGGATGCTCCGAGCCGCCGCTTTTCACGGTGATCCGCGTGCCCGCCGGGGGAGCCCAAGCCCCGAAAAACGAGGTTCCCGCCCCGCAGTCGAGGACAACGGCAGCCCCCGGCCCCGCGGCCGGCGCTATGGTCTCCCGTGGAAGCACGCTCATTGTGCGCCCCTGTCCCTCTTCGATATCCGTCAATATGTGCACGGCGTTCACCGCGGACGCGGTCACGGTTCCCGGACGCCCCCACGCGCTAGCGGTGTAGCTGGGCCAGCGCGTCCGCTCCGGCAGTTCGACGACGCACCCCAGGTTCCTCGCCTCTCCGCTTGGCAAAACCACCCTCGCTGCCGCGCCCTTTTCGAAGGGCAGTTCTATCGTGTATACGAGGCGCCCCGCGCCCAGCGCCTCGCCGGCGTACAGGAACAGGGCGATCAGCAGGAACAGGACCTTTGCGGCTATGGATGTTCGCATCGCACGCAAAACCCGTAGTAGAATATCTCCGCGTCCTCCACTGAGGCTATTTCCTCGCTCGATTTCACCGCGGCGGCTATCTCGAAATGGAACGGCACGTCGAACACGCGCTTGCATTTTCTGCACATGAAGTGTCCGTGCGGTTCCATGTTGGGATCGTAGTAAACCTTCTTCTCGTCGATCGACAGTATGCGTATCAGCGAGCCGCGCGCGAGGAGGGACGCCGTGCTGTACACGGTGGCTATCGAAAGGGAGGGATAGGAGAACTTCAATTCCATGAAGATACGTTCGGCCGGCGGATGGTCGCGCCTGTTTTCGAGGGATTTCAGTATGGCGATTCTGGTGGCCGTTATCTTGGCTCCGGCACCCTGAAGGTATTGTATCCCTTTATCCACAGTGAGCATTGAGATTCCTCCGTTTATCGGAAAACTCATGAAACTATTATTGTTTTAATTATCATGCATGTATTGGAATCCGTCGAGAGTAAAAAATTAAAAATAAGTAAAATATGAGAAAAATCGCGCCGCCTGTTTGAGGATATTATCCGCGCAGTTCTTTAACGAGAGAATCTATTGCGGCGATGTTCTCGTTTTTTTTGCCAGGGTCGGGCTCGAACGACAATCGCAGCCAGTCGCCCTCGCGGGCCCCTCGCAACGCCCACGCGGGCAATGACGCCGTGAATTCGTTCTCCCCGTCCGTCAGCATTACGGCGGCGATCCCCTCCGTTATCCTGTCCACAAAGCACGAAACCGTCACGCCGCTCACGTTCCCTTCTTTTACGGTCTTTTGACCGTCAGCTTCTGCCCGTCAGTGTTCATCATGATCTCCCCGTCCGCCGTGGCGTAGCTCCTCGTTCCCGATTTCAGCACAAGCTCCTTGACGGCGCTGTGTGGGTGTCCGTAGGAGTTTTGCCTGCCATAAGTGAAAATCACAGCGTCAGGCGACACTTCCCTCATCAGGCGGGCGTCCGTTCCGTTGGCGCTGCCGTGATGGGCGATTTTGAGAACCGTCGAACGCGGAAATTTTTCCACCGACTTCCTCTGCTCCGTCTCCATGTCCCCCGTCATCAGGAACGATATGTTCCCGTAGGATATCCGCAGCACAAGGCAATTGTTGTTTGCGTCGCTCGCCGTTTGGGAAATTTTTTTGACCGGGGCCAATACCTCCACAAGCACATCGCCCAACATCTCCCTGTACCCGGCCAGCGGCTGCTCGAACTTGATTTTTTTGTCGCGCAGGATTGTCAAAACTTTCCGTTCCAGGGGCGAGCCGTGGTTGTAGCCGCTGTCCCAGAAGCGCTCGACGGTGCATGTTTCCAGCACGGCCGGCATCCCCCCGATGTGATCCTCGTGCGGATGCGTCGCCACCGCTAAGTCGATTTTCCGAGCGCCGAGGTTTTTCAGCCTAGCGGCGAGACCGGCGGCGAAATCTCCCGTTCCGGCGTCCACCAGGACATTTTTCCCGTCGGGCAGGTGAAAGAGAAAGGCGTCTCCCTGGCCCGTGTCGAAAGCGTACAGCGACAATCCCGGCGGGAAGGATTGCGGCAATTCGAACACCGCCATGATCACGAAGATCAAAAGCGCCGTTACTTGGAGGACGAGCGGGATACCTTTCGCGCATCGTTTTTTCATGAGGCGGGGCGGCATTCCTCCGCTTGGGGGCTATTTATTCAGGAAACCTATATACTTGTAGAACAGTACGGATTGTTCGTTCGGTTCGCGGCTGAACATCACGGACACGTTGGTGAACCGCCACAAATAGTCCTCTCCGCTTTGCACCGTCGCCCGCCCGAACATGGCGGCCGCTTCGCCGAGAAGAGCGTCCTCGTTTTTTTTGCCCTTCGCCACGAGTGAAATCCTGGACAGTTTGCCGTCGATAAAGATATATTCGATTGACGATAAGGCGGCGTCACCGAAGGAGAGGTCGTCGTTCTTTCGGGAACAGGTTATCGATCTTCCGTCATCGTCGCGGTAAAGTTCAACCATATCCGGGACCGAGGAGAGAGACCGCCGCCATTCGAGCCCGCGAAACTTCGAGGGCTCCATGGCGGGATCGGCCAGAAACTCCTCGCCGGCACGCGCGCAGGACGCAGCGAGAGCTACGCACAGGAGCGCGATAAATATTTTCCCCAATAGATGAACACCTCTTTATTGAATCAGGTTTATGACGTCGCGCTGGGCCAAGTTTGCCTGTCCCGAGACCGATTTTCTCGCCCGGAACAGGATCGTAGCCTTTGTGATCTCGATTATTTCGCGCGCGGCGGCGACATCGGTTATACGCGAACGCGACGAGACCATATTCACATCCGCCGTCTCGAACCCATCCCGCAAGGCTGCGGCATTACGCCCGCCGATCAGTTTTATCGCCGATTTGGCAAATTTCGAGGTGAGGTTCGATACGCCCTTCAATATATTCGCTTCCATGCGGTTGCGGCGAATTCCCTCCCGGTCAGCCCAGATCGACTCCGTCCGCCACTTCTTTGAGCACCCTTCTCAGCTCTGCTTTGAATTTTTCGAGAGCGTCGCCGAATTCGGGCGTCTTCGCGCCGCCCTTGGCTATCTGTTCGAGAGCCAGGCTCGCCTCCTGGAGCGATGTGGCGCCTAAATTGCCCGCGAGGCCCTTCATGGTGTGCGAGAGGTGCAGCGCCTCCTCGAAGTTATCCGCCTCGAAGGCTGCCACCACTTTGTCCTCGTAGTCACCGTATCCCGCGCCGAATTTGTCGAGCAGTTTCTGATAGAGTTTTTTATTGTTCATCAAACGTCCCAGAGCGTCCGATATGTTAAAAGCGGAATCAGCCATACAGTATCACCATTTGCCTTTCTTTAGAACATTATTCATCTTATTATAACACATTCCCCCAAGCCGCGAAAAGCGCCCGAAACACACCCAAATCCACAGGTTGATGAGTTGAAATCCTTGTGGATATCCTTTATTTCTGGTTTCACGCGATTCGGGCTTTTCACCCAGTGGGTGAAAGTTCGATTTCGTTTGAACTGGCATTATT
>JAISXR010000112.1 GCA_031270375.1 Synergistaceae bacterium
GGGAGCGTGACGTTCAGCCTTCGGCGCGTTTCCGAAGCCCAAAGTTCGTCGACCTCACCGTCGATCAGCAGTAGCGCGCCGTTCGCGACGAGAGCGTATTTGGGCTTTACGCCCAAGTCGAGTCTGCGGTATTGCTCCAGCGACCGCGTGGTCACGGGCACGAACGCGCATTTTGCCGCGATGTCTTTGAGGATGCCGTGCGCTTTTGGCGACATGAACGATAATTTCTTGCCGTCCCTGGTCTCTACACATATGTCGCCGGCTTCTGCAACCCGGTACGAGTGGATCAATGTGTTGTCCAAATCCGACGCGAACAGCACAAAACGCCTCACAAGTCCGATATCGCCAAAGCCTTGATTATTCCGCAAGCTCTATACCGCCTGAGCGGATAGCGAACGACGGGGACATGTTTTTCCTCCGCCAATTGGATGAGATGGGCGATATACCGCGGTTCGGCGTCCTCCGCAATCAACACCATATCGGGGAGACGCCTCAAAAGCACTCGCGTCGCCTCGCCTATTCCGGGTTTTACGAAATTTATATCCGCGATGCCGAATTTTTCAGCGATTTCCCGGACTTCGTCGGAACCGCTCGTATCGATGACAGATGAGGCCATGTGGCTTTCGATCCGTTCGATGAATTCGTATGTCTTATCGTCCGCCCGCAATTCCTCGAAAAACGCGGCGCCGTGAAATTCGTCCTCGCCGATACCCGGACGGATGACAGTACGGCTCATCAGCCCGCACACCGTCGCGTTCAGAAACGAACTCGCGATCGGGATATCCTCGTGCGTGCCGCACATGTCGGTTATGTTTGCGGGATCAGCCAGCACGGCAAGCAATTTTCTGTCGTCGCGCCCGCCAGTAAATTCAGCCAGGGCGGCGGACAATTCGCGGAGGATGGCCCCTTTGCCCGTCCATCCGTCGATGAATTGAACGTCGGCAATGCGGTGCCTGTCCAGGATGTATCGCATCGCGGTCTTATCGATCCCGCGGCCGCGAACCATTGAAATCGTGTAGTGCGGCGCGTCGATGCCATACCTGCGGCGCAGGTACCGCCTGATCAATATCCCGATGGGCGTTCCAGCTCTGGCAAGCGACACCAGCACGACTTCGCCGCCTTTCAGCGCGTATATTTTCTCGGATACCCCGACAACGGCATTCGCCGTTTCGCGGGCAAAACCCTTCAAAGCGCGCGAATACTCGGCGAGATACCGCTCCGACGGCCTGTATTCCAAGGGGAGCATTTCCGAATAATGGACGCCGCCCTGTATGAGCTTCTCCCGTTCCTCGGTGGGTTTGGGCTCCATCAAACCCGTTATGTCGCTGAGGAGCAGTGTTACATCAGCCGGACGAAATGTGCCGCGGTTTTCAAGAGGCATTCCGTATCCTCACGAAATATATATTCACGCAGCCGCGGTTTTGCACCGCGCCGATAAGCGCCTCTCCGCCGGAACCGAGGGCATCGGTGATGATGATCACTGTGTCGCACGAGGCCAGATTATACAGATAGGTAACGCGCTCGCCCTCGTATGGGCTCGAGAAACTCTGCCTCGAATGAAGCGGATAATCCGCTCCGCTTTGCGGCAGAAGCGGTGTTCTGGTCGTGGAGTGCGATTTTACACCGCGCGCCGTTTTTTCGATCTCTAGCCCCAACATCAGCGCCGGATACATGAATTCCTCCGTCCCGAGAACCAGAACGTCTTTGTCCTTTATGTCAGTCACGCTCACGGCGGAGGCAATTTTCCCGGCCAACTCCGCGCACTTGTCGTGGTACAGGCCTATGTCGACACCGGAGCGGGGGTTTGGCAGCCCCGAAAATTCAAGCCGCCTGAAATACCCGACCTTTTGCAGACAGCAAAAATCGGCGTCGTATTCCGCGAACGCGCCTTCGTCGAAACCGTTGAACACCAGGGCTGACACTGTAATTTTGCCGCGGTAAGCAACGTTTCGCAAAAAGTTCAGTATCGTTTTCCCCGTGGTGATTTCATCCTCCACAAATACGAGCCTGTCGTATTTCGACAGGTCGCGCAGCTGCTCGCGCAAATACAGCGCTTGATTCCTCGCGTGGCTGTGTTCTTCCAGAAACTCCGCGACGAGTTTTCCTCCGCTTTCCGATGGAGGAGCCAGCGTTTCGCGAGTGGTGTGAACGTAAACAGCGTCCTCGATCGTGTGCGCGACCGCCGCGCCCACCGCCGTCGCGGTCTCGGCAAAACCTATCACCAACACGCGTTCGCCTTTGCATGTCACCGCGACCTCGTCCCCCAACTGTTTGAAGTATTCCAGCGAAACGCTCGGAACTGAGGGCAGATGTTTGGCGAGCAGTGGGTTTACGATCACATAAGAACGCGTCGCGGTCGTGCTGTCGCGCAAAGCGATTTGTAAGTGCGGTCTCATAATTCACCTCAACAGTACAGGAGTCTCTACAAACGACACCACATGTGTCGCCCTGTCCCAAACCCGACGTTTCTCGACGCCAAGCAGGCGGTTGACGGCTATATTGGGAATGTTGATCCCTGTCGCGGCGTAAGAAAGCTGAATTCCACCCGACATTCGGGCATTGACTTCCAAAAGATACGGCACGCCGCCCTCGTATTTGAATTGCAAATTACATGGACAGCGCAGTCCGAACTTATCCAGGAAAGCCCCGCAGACATTCGCGATATCGGGGTCGAACTTTATCGTCTCGCTTCGCCCCCACGACTTGTAGCGCGGAATGATTATATGCTCGCCGTCCCGTGCCGGCAAACAGTCCACGCTGATCTCCGCGCCGGATAAATACGGCATGACGAGAAGCGCCGGAAACTTTCCCAGCCTCAATAACGCCCCGATGACGTTCGCGTGGGCAATCTTCGCGCCCGCATACTCAGTCAGGTTATGCTCGACCTTGTCATCCACTACACGAAAGCTGACGGCGCCCTCGTCGGAGGCAAATTTCAAACAAACCCGGTTGTTATCCGTTTTAAGGCGATGATATGCCTCCTCATATTCCGCGGCCGAAGTCACGACGCGATGAGGCGGTATATGCCCCATTCCGGCGTCCCCGAACAGGCGATAGGTCTCCGCCTTGTCGGAGAGCGCGCTTATTATCCGGTAATCCCGCTCGGCCAGCACCTTCACGCCGATCGCGTCGAATTCGCCGAGACGCCGGCAAACCGTCATCATGTCGCGGCGCGGCAGGAACACGTCTATCTTGTGTTCGAGGCAAAAGGCAACGCAAAAATCGACGTACTCGTCGCTGTCGCCGAATTTTGCTTCCGTAAACCATTCGTCGCATACGGCGCGGTAGACGCAGTTTTCGTCGGTATTGCTTCCGACCGTCACAAAGTCGGTATCCTCATCTTCCCTGATCATGCAAATAATGTGATACGCCGTGCTGAACCAGTGATTGAACCACACCCTGACGGTTTTCATCGAGCCCCGCGGCGGGACGGGGCTTTTTGCGCGCCCCGCACTCTACTTCTTAAGCTGAAAGCCCAGCTTGTTGATGAAACCCTTCAGTCCGCTTGGGTTGCGCGTTTGTATCAGTATTATGCCGGGCCCCTTGAATCGGCATACGAGGCATTCTCCCGACATAAAGCTGTTGATCCAGCCGTTGGACGCTTTGGTGATCTGGTATTGCATATAGTCGGCCCAAGCCACCAGGTGTCCGTTATCCACCACGATCTCTTCCCCGGGCCCGAGGTTTATCGCGTGGATCGCGCCGTAACTGCTGAGAAACACCACCCCTTTGCCGGACACGTTCAGGACGAAGAAACCCTCTCCGCTGAATATGCCCTGGAAGAGGTTTTGCATCTGCGTGCTCACTTCGACGCCTTCCGTGGCCGCTAGAAATCCGTCCTTCTGAACGCGCAGCCCGTATGTGCCGTCCAGTTCAACATCGACAATGCCTCCCGGGAGAGTATGTCCTAGCAACACCTCGCCCTCGCCGCGCGACGCTGTGAGGTATTGAAAAAAGAACTTCTCCCCGGCAAACATCCTGGCCAACCCTTTCAGTATCCCGCCCTCCACGCCCCCCGTCACATCAACGTTGGCGGACATGGCGATCATCGCGTCGGACTCCGCCTTCAGCCGCTCACCGGGGCGAAGCTGATATTTGATGATGGGAAAAGCCTCGGTATACAGTATTTCGTAGCTGCCCAACAGTTATTTCCTCCCTACCGTCCAGCGGAACCCCCAGCCAAACGCATTGTCCATGTCCTGTTGCCCGTTGAAAAAACGGATCAGCTTTTCGATCGCCATCGAACCGTTGACGTTGACTATTTCGGCTATAGCGCACATTGTCTGTGAAGTGCTGTACTCATCCATGCGGACTACGATATCGTCCCCGCCGGCATATTTGATGGTGACGACGGCGTCGGCTTGCCGCCAACTGGCCGCACCCTCGTATATAAACGTATACACCAGCATCCTCTTTATTTTTGTCGACATTTTACCGTTGACGCGTATATTTTCTCCTCCGAGAGCCGCTCCAGTGCGATCATCTCCGTCGAGCGCGACATACGGAGCCGATTTCAGGTCGCCGAACGAATTCCCCAGGGCCTGAACGACGTATTTGGTGCCGTCATTCAGCTCGACGAACGCGCCCAAGTCCAAATCTATGGATTGCTGCTTCGTAGTCGGTCCAAACAATCCCTTTTTCGTAATGCCCTGAGTCCAGTTCAGATTGATCAGGATTTCGCCCGATACGGCCGTCTTCGACAGGTTGACCTTTTGTCCCTTTTTGAGTTCCACTGCCATTACAGTGTACCCCCCTCATTTACGGCCTTTGGGGATTGTGCCGAAACACAATCCCCAAAGAACAGGGTTCATGCTTTATGCGTTGACCCCGAAGTTCCCGCAGAGCGCTTTCAATCCTCCGGCAAAACCGCTACCGATCGCGTTGAACTTCCACTCGGCGCCGTGCCTGTAAATCTCCGCGACAACGACCGCCGTTTCGACCGAATAATCCTCTCCCAAATCGTAACGGATCAGTTCCGTATTGTTGTCGTCATTTACCACGCGGATAAACGCGTTGGATACCATCCCGAAGTTCTGCGCCCTTGCGGTCGCGTCGTAAATAGTGACTGAGAAATCAATTTTGGCGATGTTTGCCGGAACTTTCGACAGGTCGACCTTTATCACCTCGTCGTCGCCCTCGCCCTCACCGGTCAGGTTATCGCCCATATGTTTGACGGACCCGCTCGCATGTTCGAGATTTCCGTAGAACACAAAATCGGCGTCCGACTGTACCTTACCGCTTTCCCCGAGCAAAAACGCGGCGGCGTCCAGGTCGAAGGCAGCGCCCCCGTCGTATTTGTTCGTGTCCCACCCGAGACCGATGTGGAGTTTCTTCAGCCCGGCGTTGCCCTTGGTCAAATCGACTTTTTGCCCTTTTTGAAGACTGATCGCCATTGCTCTTTTACCTCCCTTTGGTGATTTTGGAATTTGTATTTCTGTGCCGAAATCTGACAAAAAGTATACCACAATATGAATGTGAATGGCTTGCGTCGTTCACGTTCACTCCTGCGGCCGAGGGCGCAAACCCCGAAAAATTTCTTGCGCCAGCCATTTTTTCGGCGTCCTTCAGGCCCTCACATCGGCGAAGGTCGGGAAAGCATCTCCCAGAATTTCTATCATGCGCGGGTCGAAATGACTGCCCGTCTCATCGCGGATTATACGCACCGCTTCTCCGTGGGAGAGCGGGGCTTTGTGTGGGTTGCCCGCGGCGATGGAATCGTATGTGTCGGCAATTGCCATTATGCGGCCGGACAGAGGGATGTCTTCGCCCGATAGCGCGTTCGGATAACCAGTGCCATCCCACCGCTCGTGATGGGAGATGACTATCTCACGCGCCGCCGTGAGGAATGACGAGTCGTCGCAAAGGTCGTTTATCGCCTCGTCTATTATCGCGGCCCCTATTACGGTGTGCGTCTTCATCACGGCAAATTCCTCCGGCAGGAGAGGCCCCGGTTTCAGGAGTATGCTGTCGGGTATGGCAACATGCCCGATATCGTGCAGCCGCGAGGCTTTTATCACGCAGTCCCCGTACTGGGGGGTGACGCGGTATGCCGGGTCGTCCGCTTCCGAGAGGCCTTTGACCGCCAGACTCACGTAAGCCGTCGTGCGTTCGATATGCCCGGATACCCCGCCGTCCCTCCACGCCGTGACGCCGGAGAGTATTTTCAAGGTGGAGTTCCGCATCCTGCCGAGGCGCTCCGCCTTTTGGTTCACGAGTTTTTCGAGTCTCTTGCGGTAATCTCCCAGCTCTATGTGCAGGTCGACGCGCGCCCGCACCACTCCGGCGGTCACCGGTTTCAATATATAATCCACGGCGCCCAGCCTGAACGCTTCCTCTTCCTTGTCTCTGCCCTCCTGTGCCGTAAGGAAGAGCACGGGGACAGAGGCTGTACGTTCATCGCCCTTCAGGCGCTTCAGCATCTCGTACCCGCTCATGCCTGGCATCTCCACATCCAGCATTATCAGATCCGGTATCCTGTTTTCCAAAAAATTTAGCGCGCGCTCGCCGGAAGGAGACGCGTATACCTTGTACGCCGGTTTTAGTATCTCCTGGAGCATCCTGAGGTTCGTGGCGTCATCATCAATCACGAGTATGCCACGCAACACGGCGTCATTTCCCATTTTCATCTGTCCTCTGTGTTGAGTATTGATTTTATCATGTCGGCTGCCCTGTCGTAATTGAACGAGTCAATTGCCGCCCGAACCTGAAAAAGTCTGCGGTCGAGGTCGCTGCCATAACTTTCGAGCGTGATTTTATCCATGTTCTCCATCGCGCTGTCGTGTTCCAGGTTGTCTATCATCACACGGACATCCTCCAGCATATTGCGCAGCACTTCTACGCGGCCTTTTGCCCGGGAACCGTCCTCGCCATTCTCAGATATGCCGTCCGAGACGATGCCGCGGATGAATGTGAAAAGCGCTTCGAGGTGTGACGAAAATTCGCTGAAGCCGTTCTTCATTAAAACATAATTGTGCCCCGCCGCGGCGGACTCCAAAAAATGCGCGTCATCGGACATTTCGAACGCGCCGATGTTGGCGAGAGAACTTCTGCAGGAGTGTATATCCACCTTGAAATTTCCGAAATCGTCACGATCAATGAACGAGGACATCCTCTCCAGTTTCTCGGGAGCGCTCGTCATGAACGCGTTGATGATGCCGAGGTAAGCCTGCTCCGAGCCCCCTATGTTCTGAAGGGCTTTCTTCACGTCGAGCACGGAGGCGAGGCGGCGCAGAACCGGGTTTGAGATATCGCGCCCCTCGTCGCGTTCGCGCATGGATATCTTTTCTTTGGGAAGCCATTTGAGCAATATCCTGTTGAGTTCCGGTATCTCTATGGGTTTGCTGATGTAGTCGTCCATGCCGCACTCTATATACATCTCTTTCATGCCGGTGACCGCGTTCGCGGTGAGCGCTATTATGGGAACCGTCCGCGTCCAGCCCAGGCGGGACCTCAAAACTTTCGTGGCTTCGATCCCGTTTATCTCGGGCATCATATGATCCATAAAAATGATGTCGTAATTCTTGTCCTTGACGAG
>JAISXR010000168.1 GCA_031270375.1 Synergistaceae bacterium
AAATACCTCGACGAACACGGAAACGCCGATCTGCGAAAACTCTCGCCGATAGCATACGGGCCAGCGACGGGAGGGGCGGAGTATTTCGCGATCGGCGAGTCCGCCGGTAAATCGTTCTCAATCGGCAGGGAACTTATGGGGTAAAAAAATAATCAAATGCGCATAACGTGTTATAAACCGCAATCTGGGCATTCATGGAGTGCCGCTTTTCTCGCAAACCGTGGAAGAATTGAGAGAAGATATTGCCATCGCTTGAAGTCATGCGGATTTCGTATTCCAAACGACATCAAGAATGAGTTGCTGAGTAGGGCGTAACGTCTCGGCTGCCGCCACGAAAACCGCGGCGGCAGCAAACGGCGTGTCGAAAACCGACACGTTGCTGGATTCGCTCAGCGGTATGAACTGCATAAAAAATTCCCTCTCAATTCGGAACCGACGTCCTTGTCCTATAATCTCAAATGTGCCCGATGAACCTCAAGACTAATTCATCCCGTTTCCCAATGCGTCTGCCCTGGTGCTAAAATTGAGGAATAATTTCCGTGCGCTGCTTGGAATAAAATCTTTCATAACAGTTCGCGGAAATCTCGCGAGGATAGGACATCAGCCACAAATTCAACGGTTTTTCTCCTTTGTGGTACGGAGGTTGACAGTGTTTAATGACATTGTCCTTAAATCCCAGTTTTCGGTAAAAGTTTTGTCTCCTCCGGGATGTTTCATCTACGGCCGGTTCTATTTCCAATAAAACGGGAAGTGTGTCTTGATTTATCCAGCCGGATAAAAACCGACTTCCATACCCTTTGGAACGGTGATCGGGATGAATGGCATAGTGTTCGACAAAACGCAAATCCCCGCAATTCCACCAACCGATAAATCCCAATAGAGCTTCGTTTTCCGCCCAAACATCCAAAAAATAAGTTTTATCGGTAAATATACGAATCTGTTCTTCCAACGGCCGTCGTTCACAAAAAGGAAAGGCCAATTCGTATATTTTCCAAAAAGTTCGAAAAAACACATCTTTTTCATTTCTTATCCTGCTAATATCCAATACACTCTACCTCTACGCGCTAATATCCATGAATTTGCCTATATCCTCGGCAGGGCGGCGACCAGCGCTCGGGTGTATTCGTGCGACGGGTTGAGGAGCAGTTGCTCGGTGCCGCCGGCGTCCACGATCATCCCCCTGTTGAGCACTATTCCGCGTCTTGCCGCGCGGCGCGCCAGGAAAAGATCGTGCGTCACGAGCACCATGGCCATTCCCGCGCCGACGCGTCTTTGCAGGACTTCGATCACTTCTCCCCTGGTGGAGATATCCTGCATTGCCGTGGGTTCGTCGCAGAGCAGCAACTCCGGTTCCAATATCAGCGCGCGGGCGACCGCGACCCTCTGCCTCTGTCCTCCCGACAGCGAATATCTCACGCGGGAGGGCCATAGGTCCTCCGGCAGTTTCATCTCGGAGAGCAGGGAACGCGCGCGGCTCAAACCCTCCTCGCGTTTCCCGCGTCCGTGATGGACTATGTTCCACGGCTCCGTGACGGCGTCCATCACCGACATGGTCGGAGGCAGTGAGCTGTAAGGATCCTGAAGCACGTAACCGCAGCGGCGGCGGATATCGGAGCGCTCGTCGGCACTCATCGACCTCGCGGATTTCCCCCACAGCTCTATGTCGCCCTCACGAAGAGGGAGCAGGCCCATGATTGCCCTGAGAAGGCTGGTCTTGCCGCTGCCGGATTCCCCTATGACGGCGAGCGTATCCCCGCGCCCCAACGAAAACGACACGGCGTCAAGCGCTTTCACGCTGGCCGCCCTCCCTCTGAGGAAACGATATCTTCCACGAAATCGCAGACTCAGGTTTTTGACTTCCAAAACGGCGTCCGTCATCGTCTCTCTCCGTCCATGTCCATGATTGCCGCGACGAGTTTCCGCGTGTACGGGTGCCGGGGGGAATGGCTCACTTCGCGGGACGGTCCCTGTTCCACGAATTCACCGTCCTTCATGACGACCAGCGAATCGCTCGCCGCCGCCGCGAGGGGCAGGTCGTGTGTCACCAGCAGCAAGCCCATTCCGCGTTCGCGCACCAGCGAGGCTATTGTCTCCAGCACGTCCTTTTGCGTGATCACGTCGAGCGCGGTCGTCGGTTCATCGGCCAGAAGGAAATCGGGGGCGCACGCGAGCGCGAGGGCAAGCGCCGCGCGCTGTTTCTGACCGCCCGACAGCTCGTGCGGATACCTGTAAAGCGCGTCACGTTCGAGTTCAGCCATGGCGGCGAGTTCAGCCGCTTTTTCCGCGCGATCCTGTCTCGGGATACCGAGGTGGCATTCCAGTACCTCGTATATATGGCGTTCTATCGTGAGGTGCGGGGTGAAAGAGTTCATCGCTCCCTGGGGAATCAGCGCGACGCGACGCCATCTCCAGCGGTTGATCTCCTCCTCGCCGAGACACGATATTTCCTGCCCGGCGCAAAATATGCGGCCGCTCGTGACGGCTCCGGCCGGCAGCAGTTTCGGAACCGACATCAACAGGGTGGATTTGCCGCTTCCCGACTCGCCCACAAGCCCCACGATTTTTCCGCGCGCGACGGAGAGCGAACAGTTTTTCACCGCGTGAACCTGTCTTCCCCCGCCGGCGTAAGTGACCGACCAATCCCGGATGTCGAGCGATACCGGAGGCGCGTTTCCGTTCATTCGGGCGCCTCTTTCACGTCCGCGTCGGGACGCGCAGCGGCGGCGAGGCGGGGATCGGCCCGTTCCTCCAGTTTGCGCCCGATGTCCATGAAGACGAGGCAGATGACGGCGATTCCCACGCCGGGAGGCAGTATCGCCCACCACGCGCCGACGGTGAAAGCGCCGTACGCGTGAGCCTCGTGCAGCATCCGCCCCCAGGAGGGCAGCCGGGGGTCCGACAGCCCCAGGAACGATATCCCGGCTTCCGCCAGTATGGCTCCCGGAACGCCGAGCGCGACGTTTGCCAGAAGAAGCGGCAGCGTCTCCGGCAGGAGATGACGGAATACGATGTAATTCCTTTTCGCCCCCAGCGCCCTGAGCCCCTCGACCCAGGGGGCGTCCCTCAGCGACAGCGTTATCGCGCGCACCATTCGCGCGGTTCCCATCCACGAGAACAGCGACAAGACCGCGACCAGGTTCCAAAGTCCTTTGCCCCACACGCTCGACATCACCATGAGAATCGGCAGCGTCGGAATCGACATGAGGACGTCGACGGTCCTCATTATCAGCGAATCCACGATTCCCCCGGCGTATCCCGATATGAGCCCGAGGGACATCCCGAACACGGCGGCGATAAAGGTCGCCGCAAGTCCCACTATCAAAGATATACGGATTCCGCGCACGAATAGGGTCGCCGTGTCGCGTCCCCTGTGGTCGGTTCCGAGGAGCCCCCATCTGCCGCCCTCCGCTCGCATGGTGACCTCGCCCTGCCCTGCGACGCGGAGCGAATAATCCCCGGAAACCGGGAACAGGACGGAAGCCATGTCGTCGAAAGGATCCACTCCCATGGCCCTTTTGAAGGGAATGTCGCGGGCGTCCAGGTCTATTTCGCCGGACTTGCCGGAAATGTCGGAGAGGACGAACGTGCGGAGCGGCGTCGTCCATTCGATCCTGCCGAAATCGAGCCGTCCCGTGAACGACACGCGTTTTGGCGGCGCGTAATTCCACCTGATATGTTCCGAAAACGACACGTCGCCGCGGGAGGCGTCGGCCTTTACCGTGAGCGTCTCGGAGGATGCGGTCGATTTGTCCAGCCACGAAGGTTTTGAATATGGCGGAGCCATTTCGCCGTCCCTCAGCCCGAAAGCGTTAGGACCAAATATGGCGAGCAGCGCCAGCAAGATCAAAACCGCCGCGCTGAAACCGCAGCCGCGCTTACTCATGAGCGGCCTCCCTCCTGACGCGTGGGTCGACGATCACGTAGCAGAGGTCGGCTATCAGGTTGCAGGCGACGGTCAGAAGCGCCAGCAGAAAGAACGCCGCGCTGGCGGCCGGGTAGTCGTGCGCGTTGGTGGCTTCGAGCAGAAAGCGCCCGACTCCGTTCATCGAGAATACCGTCTCGGTTATGACCGCTCCGCTCACGACCCCGGGCAGGGACATCAGGACGATCGTGAGCACGGGCGGCAGGATGCTCCTGAACGCGTGATTCCACACCACGCGGCGGAAAGCGAGCCCCCGCGCCCGCGCCATCGTGACGTAATCCTCCCCCAGCGCCTTGACCATCATGTTGCGGATGTAGAGGGCGAAACCGCCGAAACCGAGTATCGTGAGCGAAAATACCGGCAGGGCGAGGTGCCATATATAATCGAGCACCGCCGCGAACCCCTCTGGAGGTGGAACGGAGGATGTGCCCCTCAGCGGAAATAGGGGGAACGCGTACGAGAAGCACATGAGGAGCAGCAACTGCACGAAAAACGACGGAAAAGAGAACGAAACGGCCCCGCCGAGCAGCACTATCCTCTCCACCAGAGAACCGCGTCTCAACGCCGCTTTTATGCCGAGCCACAGGCCGAGGAGGGTGGAAAAAACGAGCGACGGCAGAAGAAGCGCCACGGTGTTGGGCACACGGCGCTTGAGTTCGTCCCACACCGGCGCGCCGGTCATCATCGACAACCCAAAGCGGAAGGAGAGCATCTCCCTGACGTACACGAGGAACTGTTCCGACATCGGCCTGTCGAGCCCCCACTGGGACGCGAGGGCGGCTTTGGCTTCGGGCGAAAATCTCGGGTCTACGATGGCGGTGAGAGGATCGCCCGGCATTATCCTGAACAAAAAGAAGTTCAGCACCAGCACCACGGCCAGCACGACGAGCGCGCCGCCGGCCCGCTTCAAAAACGTTTTCATCTGGTATCTCCCCTGAAGAGGAAATAATTTTCGTTGCGCGTCATGTGGACGTATTCTCCCGTCCTCGACTCCCTGAAGGTGAAAGGGCCGCTCCCTATCAGTTCGGTCAGCTCGGTTCCGTCGAGCGCCTTGTGAGGACGGTTCGTCGGCTGCCACGCGCGCCAGTCGGGGACATTTTCGAGAATGTGCTTGGGTATGATGGGCACCCCTCCGCCGATGTTGTGCAGGTGCCAGTAGCTGACGTTGGACATCGTCACCCGCAGTGTGCGCGCGTCCCTGTCGAATTCCAGTGATTCGACGTCCTTCACGCTGTCTAAAAATCTGGGGACGTCGTTGTCCTTTATGAATTGGATGGAATACGCGACGTCCTCGACGGTGAGCGGGCGCCCGTCCTGCCACGTGAGGCCGTCGCGCAGCGTGAAGTCGAGCACCGAGCCATCGCCGACTGTCTCGATCGACCATTTTTCCGCGAGCCAGGGCATGTCCTCGAACGTGTACGGGTCGACCGATATCATAGTATCGTATACCGTGCCCAGCACCATCCAGTCGTAGGCTGTCGACGACACGAGCGGATTCAGCGTCCTGATTTCCTCCGGTATGTTCCAGTAGATGGGGCGTTCGCCGCCGTCCTTAGGGGTCATGGAGATCATCGTGACGAGGTTGTCCGATGTATTGCGATCCGTTTCAAACACTCCGTCCAGATCGGAAGAGCGTCG
>JAISXR010000170.1 GCA_031270375.1 Synergistaceae bacterium
AAAAGTCTTTGCCGGTAACAAAATTGTGCCTACTTTACTATTTTCACCGCCGCCATATAATTACATCAGTCAACTGCTTCGGAAAAGATTCGCACATGAGAATAAGAAAAATTTGCCCCGCGTAGGAATAAATCGCGGGAAGTGTTTGGGTATTGTGGTTCGCGTCCGTCTCGGGAGGTGTCATATTGAGCGAAAATTTGGACGAATACAGGGTGCGGATGAGCGGCATAAAAAAATCCTTTGCCGGTGTCAAAGCGCTCAAGGGCGTCGATTTTTCGCTGCGGAGAGGCGAGATTCACGCTCTGGTGGGGGAGAACGGAGCGGGAAAATCCACGCTCATGAAGGTGCTCTCCGGCGCATACGACTGCGACGAGGGCGAGATATACATAGACGGCGTCCGCGCGAAAATTGGCACGCCCCGCAGGGGCAAGGAACTGGGCGTAGGCATCGTGTATCAGGATTTCGAACTCGCTGAGGACCTGACGGTCGCCGAGAACATCTTTATGGACAATCTCGGTTCGCATGGAATCGTGCGTTGGAGCCGGCTGTTCGCCTCAGCGCGGAGAATGGTCGAAAGCCTCGGCTTCGAGATGGATGTGCGCGCGCCGGTGTGCGACGTCAGCGTCGCGTACAAGCAGATCGTCGAGATAGCGAAGGCGCTCTCGACGAACGCCCGCATCCTGATACTGGACGAACCGACGGCGGTGCTGACGCCGCGGGAGACAGACAAACTGTTCGGCACCATGAGGGTTCTCAGGGAGTCGGGGGTGAGCATCGTCTATATCTCACACAGGATGGACGAGGTCTTCTCCGTGGCGGACGCGATAACTACCATGCGCGACGGCGAGGTGACTGGCGGCGGGCGCATTTCGGATTTCGGCGTCGACCGCGTCGTCGAGCTGATGATAGGACGCAAGCTCGGCGCCATGTACCCGCCGCGCGGCGCCGAGACGGATGGCCAGAGGCCAGAGGCCCTGAGAGTAGAGAACTTGACGGGCGATGGCTTCCAAAACGTGACATTTGCCCTTCACAAGGGCGAGATATTGGGTCTCTTCGGGCTCGTTGGCAGCGGGCGGTCGGAGATAGCCCGCGCCATATTCGGCGCGGATCGTCCCACGGGCGGAACGGTGTACGTCGGCGGGCGCGAGACGAGAATAGGCTCCCCCTATCAGGGCAGGCGACACGGGATCGCGCTGATACCGGAAGACCGCAAGGAACAGGGATTGGTGCTCGATATGCCCATACGACAGAACATGACGATGACCAATATGAAAAAAATCCGCGGCCCCCTCGGCGTGATCTCGGCACAGCGCGAGAAAGAGACGGCGGAGGCGTTGGCAAAACGCCTCTCGGTCAAGACCGACGATACGGGAAACCGCGCGGACTGCCTGAGCGGAGGCAATCAGCAGAAGGTGGTCCTGGCGAAATGGCTGAACACCGACTCCGAAATAATGATAATGGATGAGCCCACGCGCGGCGTAGACGTGGGCGCCAAGGTCGAGATATACAACATAATGAACGCGCTGGCGGCCAGGGGAGTGGCGATATTGATGATTTCATCCGAACTCAACGAGATAATAGGGATGTGTGACAGGACGCTCGTCATCGACAACGGAGAGATAAAAGGGGAGCTGTCGCGCGGCGAGATATCCGAGGAGAGAGCGATGAAGCTCGTGGTGGGAGGCGTATGAGATGACCGGCACGGGGGCCGCGCGCGGCGGCATACTCAATATATTGCGCAAATATCTGCCTGTCGTCGTCCTCGTCATCCTCGTCGCCGCATCCAGCGCGCTGTCGAAGAACTTCATGACGGCGCAGAATATTTTTAACCTGCTCAGGCAAAATTCCGCCAATGTCATCGTGAGCCTGGGGATGCTGCTGGTGGTGCTGACCGGCGGAATCGACCTCTCCGTCGGTTCCGTGGCGGCGTTTTCGAGCGTGCTCTTCGCGACATTGCTCGACGAACGCGCGGGAAACCAGATGTACCTGCCGCTCGCTTTCGTGGTGGTGGCCGTGCTCTCGGCGGCGTTCGGCTCGGCGGCCGGATACCTCGTGGCGTACTGTAAGATGGCTCCGTTCGTGGTGACCCTGGCCTCTATGACGGCGGCCCGGGGAGTGGCCTATATGATCTCCCACGCCAAGACGATACCGATAGCCAACACATTCGTGAACGCTTTCAACAAGGGTTCTCTCTCGCTCGTGCCGTATCCGGTGATGCTGGCGTTCGCCGTGTTCGTGCTGTTCGCGCTCGCGCTGGGTTATACCTGTTATGGCAGGTTCGTTCAGGCCATAGGCAGCAACGAGACGGCGGTCAGGCTGTCCGGCATAAGGACCAGCCTGTACGTGATGTCGGTCTACGTGGTGTCGGCTCTGGCGAGTACGCTCGGGGGCATCATAGAATCGCGCACCGGCGTTGGCGACGCCAGGGTCTGTCAGGGGATGGAACTCGACGCCATAGCCGCTTGCGTCATAGGCGGGGCGAGCCTTTCGGGAGGCAGAGGAACGGCGCTGAACACACTGACGGGTGTGCTGATACTTGGGCTGATAGGGAACATAATGGCCCTCATGAAGGTAGCTCCTTATCCGCAGCAAGTGATAAAGGGCATCATCATCATAGCGGCGGTGCTGCTTCAAGGGCGCGGAGGCAAGAAAGGGTGACGGGTATGGAAAGGGGGCGGTCGATGGGGATTGCGCTGTTTTGTTGGGTATAGTTCGATTTTTAAAGTCATCAGACGGAGGGATATGGAAATGAAAAAAACGCTTTTGAGGATCGCTCTCGCGGTCGTGTTGGTATGCGCGCTCACCGCCGCGGCGTTCGCGGCGAAACCGCTGAAGGAACAGAAGATAGGGCTCTCGATGCAGACGCTGAACGGCGCTTATTTCTCGGCGCAGGAGGATACGTTCAAGAAACTCTGCGAGGCGAAGGGCGTCGAGTACGTCACCGCCGACGCCAACGGCGATATCAACAAACAGCTCAACGACATCGAGAACTTCATCTCGCAGGGCTGCACGATAGTCGTCATAAATCCCGTTCACCCGGAAGGGTCGATCGAGGCGACGCGCAAGTGTACGGCGGCTGGCGTGGCGGTGTTCATAATGGACAACTCCATCTCGCCGGAGGCGGATTATGTCTCGATGATTCAGTCCGACAACTACACGTTGGGCACGCTCGTCGGGGCGGATATCGCCGAAAAATTCGCGGGCAAGGAGATAACGCTCGGGTTTTTGTCCGGCAACACGGGCAACACGCTCGGAGTGGCCCGCAGAATGGGAACGCTCGCCGGCATAGTGGAATATCAGCTCGAACACGGCGGCGCGTCGAAGGTCGACATAGTCACTCAGGGGTGGGGCGGCTGGAACCAGGCCGACGGTCAGAAGGCGGCTGAGAACATGCTGACGGCGGCGCCCGAGATCAACTGCATCTTCGCCGAGAACGACGACATGGCGCTCGGAGCGCGCGAGGCGGCACAAGCCATCAAACGCGACGACATAGTGATCTGCGGCGCCGACGGCAACAAGACCATGTACAAACTCATCGCGGACGGCACTCAGATGCTCGCCACCGGGCGCAACGACCCGGCGGAATGCGCGGCAAAAGTGCTCGAGACGATAGAGAAGTGGAGCCTGGGCGAGACGGTTCAGAAACTCGTCTATCTCACGCCGGTGAGCGTGAGCCCGAAGAACATCGCGCAGTACTATAATCCCGACTCTCTGTTCTAACCATGGAGATGTTCATTGACGGCCGCGGGGCCGGCGCCTCGGACGGCGGGATGATAGAGGTACTGAATTCGGCCACGCTCGAATTTATCGACACCGTTCCCGCAGCGTCGCCGGCCGACGTGGAAACGGCCCTCGCGGCGGCCCAAAGGGGGAAAAAACGCTGGGCCGCGACGCCGGTTCACGAGCGTGCCCGCATCCTCAACAAATGCGCCGACGCCATCGACGCACGCCGCGAGGAGCTTGCCGTTTCGCTGTCGGCCGAGATGGGCAAGATAATCCGCGAAGCCCGTCCCGAAATCCGAGTCTGCGCTCAGATACTGCGAGGATACGCCGCCATGGCTTGCGGGCACTTCGGCAGCACGCTGACGGATTATCAGATTGGGACGGAAAACGACATAATATTCACGCGCAGGGAACCCCTGGGAGTGGTGGCATGCATCTCGCCGTTCAACTATCCTGTGGAATTGTGCTCCCAGAAGTTCGCGTCCGCCCTCGCGGCCGGAAACGCCGTGATAATCAAGCCCGCGTCGGACAACCCCCTCACGGTGATGAAGGTCGTCGAGGTATGCCTCGAATGCGGTGTGCCGGGGGACGTGATGCAGCTCGTCACCGGCAGAGGCTCGTCGGTTGGGGACGCGCTGGCGCGAAGTCCCATGGTCGACGCCGTGAGCCTTACCGGCAGCACCGAGGTGGGAATCCGCGTGGCCGAAGCGGGCGCCAAAACGCTGAAGCGCGTGTTTCTGGAACTCGGGGGCAACGATCCCTACATCGTGTTCGACGACGCCGATATGGAGACGGCGATTCGTGACGCCGTGGCGGGTCGCGTGCAGAACGCCGGGCAGACTTGCTGCGCGCCGAAGCGCTTTTTCGTCCAGAAAGCCGTCAAGGCCCGATTCATCGAGGGCGCCGTCGAGAGGATAAAGGCGCTGAAACAGGGCAGCCCTCTCGACGAGACAACGGATTTGGGCTCGCTGATAAGCGAGCAGGCCGCGAGGAAAGTGCACTATCAGGTGGAACTCACGATCGCGCAGGGGGCGAAATTGGTCTGCGGCGGACGTTTCCTGAGCTCCACGTACTACGAACCGACCGTGCTAGACGGCGTGACGATGGACATGGACGC
>JAISXR010000212.1 GCA_031270375.1 Synergistaceae bacterium
TATCATATTTTCCGTCACTGTCAATACTGGCAACCAAAACGCACTATTACGCACTATTACGTTTTTATAAATATTCAAATTTTCCCGTTGATACATTTCAAGATAACGCGCCATTTAACCTGAAAATTCCTTGGACACCTGTTGATATAACAGGTGTTCAAGGAATTTTCAGGATCGAAACAACGCGTTTGCGCTGTCGTGATCGAAGGCGATATCGGCGGATGCGGCGTTTTATTCGGTGACGTTTTGGTTCTTGACGTCTTGCTGGGGATAGTTGGAGTGGTGTTCTCGCGTAACTGTTATGTTTTTATATCAACTATCATGCTGATATTATTCAGTGGGTTGTTATCCACTTGCTTATCCCCTGCCCCACCTCAGCGTTCGCCTCATGATGTCGAGTTCCTGTTCCTCGCTCTCAGTCGCGATACACAAAAAAAGCCCCTCGGGGTTTGTCGCCTCCATGAAGCCGTCCAGTTCGTCCGCGGTCACATCCACGACCACTCCCTTACCGGCGTCCTGCACCTTGCGGATATAGGGGATCCACTGCATTATCGGAGCGTCGGTTCCGACGCCCTGAACCCACTGCACGGCGTTCAGGTTGGGCAGTGTCAGTATGGCGTCGGTATGGCGGGCGACGCCTTTTCCGTCGACATGAACACGTTGTGCGTCATGTTGGCGCACTCCTTCACCAGCCCCGAATAAGCGAACTCCTCGAAGTGTTTCGCCGAGATCATGTTCGAGAAGTCGCAGCTTGGTATGTGCATCCGTCCGTAACACGGTATATTCATCCAGGTGACGGACAGTTGTCCCGCTGCTTTCAGCTTCACGTCGTAATGGCCGTAAAATCTGAGGAAATCCTCCTCGGACGCGCGAGCGAGCGTCCTCACTCCTTCCGGATTCTCGTACATGCCGTACAGCAGAGTGTCGTTGCCTCGCACAGCAACGGCCCAATCCAGCCCCGGATGAATGTCGGTGTAGCCGACCATAAAACGGCCTTTGGCGAGAGACAGCGCGTAATCGGTCATTTCGTCCAATTTTTTGCGATATTCACTGTCCCAGTTGAAGGATGGCGGAGTGTAGTCGAAGCTGTTCCGATAAGCGCCGTCTGCGTCCGAATGCGTCCAGGCGGTGGTTTCGCCGAATTCGTAATTTACGCCGTCATAACAAGCCGCGAAAACATTCGGGCCCAGGTTGGGCCAAAACGTTGGGAAGGTCTCGGCGTTGAATCGCCTTCCTCGGCATCCTTCGATAAAGCTGTTCACGACATATTCCGTGTCGAACCAGCGATCCTTCAGGGTCGGCCATCGGTTCTCGTGGTCTGACATTTCGAATTCGGCGTTATGGCGCGCGAAACGTATGGGCGGCCTGTCGTAAAATTCTCCGTCCAACCACGCGTACACTCTCCGAATAGCCTCGTCGAAGTCGGGCTTGAACTCCAGCTCGACATTCCAGCCGTTCACCCTCTCATAAAAATCGCTCATTCCGTCATTTCCCCTCACTTTCCGCAGGGAAGGTCGGCTTGTTCTTCACCCGTTTCGCGTACAGATCGAAGGCAACCGCGGCGATGAGGACGAGTCCCTGCACGACCTGCTGAACATAGTCGGACAGACCGACGATTATCATTCCGTTCGCCAGCACACCCATAATGAGAACTCCTGCCACTACGCCGGTGACGCGGCCCTCGCCGCCGCTGATGCTGATCCCTCCGAGCACTACGGCGGTTATGATGTTCATCTCATAGCTCGTCCCGGCCTTCGGAGTGCCGCTGTTGGTGCGGGACAGGAGCACTATCCCGGCCACAGTGCAGCAGAAGGCGCAGTAGATGTACGCGAAGTATTTGACGCGGGTCACATTGACTCCCGAGAGACGGGCCGCCTCCTCGTTGCCGCCGAGTCCGTAAAGATAGCGGCCGATGCGGAATTTGTGCAGCAGGATATATGTCACGGCGAACGTTATCGCCATTATTATCACTGGAATCGGCACGACCCATAAGTACCCCTGTCCGATCAGCTCGAAACCCTTCGGAAACCCGAAGATCGGCTTCCCGCCTGTGAACAAATAAGCCGCTCCCCGCACCGAGGTCATTATTCCAAGCGTCCCTATCATCGGAGGCAGGTGCAGCCTGGTTACTACGAACCCGTTCGCGGCGCCGACGATAAACCCAGTCACGACGCCCGTCACGAGCCCCAGGGGAATCCCGAGCCCGAGTCCCTTATCCGGCGAGATGAAATACGCGACGATAACCCCGACCATCCCTATCGTGGCGCCTACTGAGAGGTCTATGCCCCCGGTCAGAATGACGCACGTCATCCCGGCGGCCGATATGCCGACCACTGCCACTTGGCGCAGAATGTTGAAGATATTGTCTCGGGACAGAAAAGCCTGCGGCCGGAGCAGTGAAAACAATACGATCAGGACGAGAAGTACGATATAAATGCCGTAAGCGATAAATAAATTTCTCAGTTTATTCTCTTTCAACACCTCGCAGCCTCCTCCACTTTTGCCGACGCCATTTCAAGTATCATCTCCTGTGTCGCGTCCGCCGCCATGACTTCGCCGACGACACGCCCCTCGTTCATCACGACTATCCGGTCGCTCATGCCCAGAAGCTCCGGCATATCGGACGAGATCATTATGATGGACACCCCCTCCTCCGACAGGTCGCGCATCAGTTTGTATATCTCCTGTTTCGCGCCGACGTCTATCCCGCGCGTGGGCTCGTCGAAAATCAGGATATCGCATCGCGTTGCCATCCATTTGGCCAGAATGACCTTCTGTTGATTGCCCCCGGATAAATTTTTCACCAACTGCTCCCCGGTCGGCGTCTTGATTCTCAGCTCCGCGATATATTTTTCGGCGATATGCCGTTCGAGTTTCGTATCCACTAAGCCGGCACGCGAAATTTGCGGCAGGGCCGCGTATGTGATATTTTCCCGGACCGACAGATTGAGCAGAACGCCCTGCAGCTTGCGGTCTTCCGGGATGAGACCGAGGCCGAGGCCGATTGCTATCACGGGCGAGCGCGTGTTCACTCGCTCACCTCGAAGCAGTACCTCGCCCGACTCCAGACTGTCGGCGCCGAAAATAGCGCGGGCCGTCTCGGTGCGCCCGGCGCCGACGAGACCCCCCAGGCCGAGAATCTCTCCCTTTTTGAGATGAAACGACACTCCGGAGATATTTTTATTCGTGAGTCCTCGCGCTTCCAGCACGACTTCGCCGACCGCGCTCGCACGCCCCGGGTAGCTGTTGGCGAGTTCGCGCCCTACCATCAGGCTGATGAGCCTGTTCCTGTCAGTCTCTCCGACAGGCAGAGTCGCGATGTGCTCGCCATCACGCATCACGGTCACTCTGTCGGCGATCTCGAAAATCTCCTCCAGGCGGTGGGAGATATAGAGTATTGTGACTCCGCTGTCCTTCAAACGGCGTATTATCCGAAACATCGCCTCTATCTCGGGCGGGGTCAGCGGCGCGGAGGGCTCGTCCAGGATGAGCAGACGGACGTTGCGCGATACGGCCTTGGCTATCTCCACTATCTGCTGATATGCCACCGAAAGATCCTTGATCCTGCCGCGGACGTCGGTGGAAACCCCGAGCTGGGACAGGATGTTCGACGTCTCCGCGTGCATGCCCTCGTAGTCGAGGAACCCGTTTTTCATCTTCTCGCGCCCGAGGAAGATATTTTCCGCGACGGACAGGTAGGGGACGAGGTTGAACTCCTGATAAACGGCACAAATACCCCTCTGTATGGCCATGGTCGGCGTGAACGACCGGTACGTCCCGCCGTCGTATAAAATCTCTCCGCCTGTCGGCTCGATACAGCCGGTGATGCACTTTATGAGGGTGGATTTCCCAGCGCCGTTCTCGCCGACGATGGCGTGAACCTCCCCTTCGAG
>JAISXR010000231.1 GCA_031270375.1 Synergistaceae bacterium
GGATACCGACGAGATGAAAGTCGATGTGTTCAAAGTCACATGGAAGAGCGTCACACAGAACAGATTCGACACGACCGGATTCAAGGCGGCGCACAAGGACATCTACGACCTGTTCACCACGACCTGTTCACCAAAGCGACGGAAACGCGGCGCTTCTGCATAGCATGAGCGAGAGCCCTTCCCGGAAAGACTGACTCTCGCTCATAAGAACAACACTCCAAGGGAGCAAGCACAGTTTACCCCCTTGGAGGATAAAATCAAGGAGGTTTTACCCGTGAATGAAACGCCGCAACCCCGCGAAATAAAAGAATATCCGTGTGAAGACGGATACATACGAGTGCTTAGATTTGAGGACGACAGCGACGTTATATACTACCCCGGCGGCGAAATAAAATACGCGTACACGCCCTGGAATATGGGAAAAGGCCCGCCCCCTGTCCCTCTGGCATTGCTGTATTTAGGAGGGAACCACCCCAATGCGGACATATTTCGGAGGATTGCGGCCTATGACAAACAATGACCGCAAACAACAGCGTCGTTCTTTGTGGGGAACGCCTGTCGGCATTCGACGGTTTGACAACACGGCAAAGGCTTTTTAACGATTTTGTTAAAAAGTACCGGAGGCTGTCCCGAGAATTTTGTCGCCACCATTCTAGACCAAAACCAGAACAACCCGTTAGAAGCGCCTTCGGCTCAGGCCCCTGGCCTGGCGCGGCTTTTGCACGCTTGGCAGGAATGTTTTGACCTAATCTTTGGATTTTCGCTTTTCCCGGCGGCGTTTATGCTCTTCGCAGTTGATCTGCTTTTAATGATCGTCTCCGTGCCCGGCATGAAAGCGGTTCACAGAACCGCCCTCATGTCTGCTTCCACGTAGGAATGAAGCGTATTGGAAACCAGATCGGCCAGGGGCACGGAAACCGTTGTTTATGGGGTGTCGGTTATGCCGACGCCCTTTGCCCTATATTTTGGCGAGACCAAACACGTTTTGTCGCGTTTCAAAGCGTTACATGGCGTTACATAGCGTTGTTCAACGAACGTTCAACGGTCGTTAACGAATCGTTCAACGTGACGCATTGCGAACCGTATTGCGTTTTTATTTGCTGATTTCCCGCCAGCGCCGCGCCGCAATGTTGGTGTCCTGCGGCGAGCGCGCCACGCCACGGTAGACGCTCTTGCACGTCTCAACAGCTTTTCGCACCTCAGATCCTTCCAGTCTCACGCATTTATCGGGGTTATTTTTGTAGAGCGCGGATGCGCGATAGAGGCGTGTCATTTGTTCGGCATCTTTTCGCGTGTAGAACGCCAACCGCGCCAAAATGGACAATCTTGCCTCAGAGCACGACGGAAACCCGGCCTCGCCCCAATTGCCGATGTCATACAGCTTTTTGAAGACAGCGCCGCCCTTACTGACCTTCGCGAGCCGTACAATCTCACCGTCTGAAAGTTCCGGCCCATGTCGCGAACCGCCGCCGTCAATAACCTTGTCGCCAGCGTCATTGGCCGGCGCGCTTTTAATACCGTCGTTACCGCCGCATGATTGAAAAGTTCTGACGTAAACCATGTTCAAGGTATCGCTCATGTCGTCGCCGGATAGCGTGCCGTGACCGTCCCAAACATCGCCTGTCATCGTCATGAAGCGAGAACTAAAACCGTCGTAAAATTCGACCGCCCGGCCAGCGGGGAAGCTGAATTTTTTCTTTAGTGTCCGAACAAACCGCCCTCGCGCCCAAACGTGAAGGCCGTTGCCGCCGGGAGACATCTCAACATACGCGCCCGGCACCGCTTCCAGAATTTCCCGCGCTTGCGGCCATAGTTCGCCGTCGTCGTCGATAACGTGATCTATATCGATGCACGCAAAATCGCCGCCCGTGAGAACTCGTCCGACGCCGGAATACCCATCGACAGATGTTTCGAGAACGCACCGCGCTTCATCGAAAGTTGACCAATCCAAAGGATCATTGACGCGCGCGCCGTCCGTCGATGCGGAAAGGCACTTTTGCCGCCTTGCCGTCGCGTTGTACGGTTCCCCACAGGACAAAATATTTCCCGTCCGTGAGCGCGCCTGGAATGTTATTGAGCGCCGCCGTCATATCGTCGCCTTCGGACGAAGATCGTTAATGGCTGACCTTGAAAAACCGGCATAATTTCGCTCGCGTTTCCCGTCCCGGAACCTGCCGCCTGTTCTCAATCGCGCTGATTGTGGCGGGGTGCAGTTTCGTCGCGCAGCACAGGTCGATTGCCTTCAAGCCCCTGTCTTTCCGCGCTTCTTGCAGTTTGGTCATGATATCATCCCCTTTCTTTGGAGTAAGGAAAGAAAAAGGCCCCACGGTGATTTCCCGTGAAGCCTTGGTATTTCTTGGTGGGCAATACTGGTTTCGAACCAGTGACCTCCTCCGTGTGAGGGAGGCGCTCTCCCGCTGAGCTAATTGCCCCTCTTGTGACGAAGTGCATTATAAAGGTCAACTGGGCTTATTGCAAGCCCGCTGAATCGCATTTTTTATTTTACGCTGTAACTTTTGCTGCCCCACTGTTTCCCCTTGACGCGGGGACCTTCGACCAACTCGACGAAACGCTCCTTGCATTTCGGGCATTTGTACGCCTCTTCGCTATTTTCCGTTTCGAACTTATGGTCGCACACTATACAACGATACTGGCGCATCTTCTCACACCTCCATATATACTTGATTTTTTGTGAATTTTTCTATTTTCATCCTGCCTATATGATAATACGCGCCCCCGTTTTAAGTCAAGAGGACTTGCCCGCGAGTGCCCGCTGGTATAAACTGTTAGCTGTTTATGTGACGCGAAGGAGGTTTTTGAGTATGCCCGTACCCAAGCCATGGTGGCGTGACGTCATTGAGACCGTAGTTTACGCCGTCGTGCTGGCTTTGATCATCCGAACTTTCGTGATTCAGGCTTTCTGGATACCCAGCGGCTCCATGATACCGCTTCTCGAACCTGGCGACAGGGTGATGGTCGTCAAATTTTGGTATCATCTTCCTACCGTTCATCCCAAGCGGGGGCAGGTAGTGGTGTTCAAGTATCCAGTCGATCCTAAGAGGGATTTCGTGAAGAGGATAATCGGGCTTCCGGGAGACAAGGTCGAGATTGTCGGAGGGCGCGTATTTATCAACGATAGCGAGATACCCGAACCCTACGTGAAGAATCCGGACAATTTCACCATGCCAGCCGAGATAATTCCCGCGAACAATTATTTCTGCATGGGCGACAACAGGGCAAACTCGGCGGATAGCCGCTTCTGGGGTCCGGTGAAGGCCGCTCTTCTGCGCGGTCCGGCGGTGTTCAGATACTGGCCGCTGAGCCGTTTCGGATTGCTGGAGTAAACCGTGGGCAGAACCGTATGGTATCCCGGGCATATGGCAAAGGGGTCGAGGCAGCTTTTGAACCTGTGCGGCGCCCTCGACCTGATATTGGAGATTCGTGACGCGAGGGCGCCCATGCTCACGATGTCGCCCGTCGCCGAAAAATTTCCGGCGGCGATCTCCGTGTGGACGATACTCTCTAAGGCTGACCTGGCGGACGAAGCCGTCACCTCGAAATGGCTGAGATATTTTAAGGAACTCGGCCGTCCGGCCTGGTCGCTCGACCTCCGCAAAAATATTCCCGATTCGCTGAAAAAATCCATCGCCGCGCTCGCCCCCTCATCGTCGCATCGCATGAATTACAGGGAAGCGCGCGTCGCCGTGGTCGGAGCGCCGAACGTCGGGAAGTCGACCTTCCTGAACAGGCTCGTCGGCCGAAGGGCGGCGCCGGTTGGGGGTATTCCGGGCATCACCAGAGGCGTGTCGTGGTTCAAGGGAGCCGGCTGCGTCGTGGCCGATTCCCCCGGTATTCTGGATCCCCGGTCGGATGCCGCGGCACAGAGGATGCTCTCATGGCTGTCGTCGACCAGAGGCCAGGTGATAGGAGCGTGGGACGATCTGGCGCGCGAGTGCGTCGATTACCTG
>JAISXR010000242.1 GCA_031270375.1 Synergistaceae bacterium
GACAGCGCTCCCTCCGCGAGTAGCTGCCGCGACAGATTGGCCAGCGTATAGGCCACGTTGTAAGCATCGAGCGTGCGTGTGGCTCCGAAGTAAGCAGCCGTCAGCACTTCCCGCAGGAGGCCCAGCACGCGGCTCGCCAGTGTGCCGGCCATCATGCGCATGGCCCTGTTGACCATCCCTGACATGGGAGCGGATTTTTCTACCACTCGAAACGCTCGCCCAGATAATATTTTTTGGCAGACGGGTCGTTCGCGATCACCTCGGGAGGTCCTTCGAGGAAAATTTTCCCCTGGTACATGAGGTAAGTCCTGTCCGTAATCGCCAGTGTCTCGCGGACGTTGTGGTCGGTCAGGAGAATCCCGTACCCCTTCTTCCTGAGTTCCGCGACTATCTCCTGAAGGTCGTACACGGCAACCGGATCGATACCGCTGAAGGGTTCGTCGAGGAGAATGAAATTGGGTCTGGTCGCGAGGCAACGCGCTATCTCCACCCTGCGGCGTTCGCCGCCCGACAGCGCGTAACCCGGGACGCCCGCTATCCGCGACAGGCCCATTTCCTCGATCAGCCGTTCGCACTCGGACTCCGAGGTTTTGGTGTCGAGCCTGCAGGCGCGAAGCACCAGTTTGATGTTGTTCACGACCGACAGATCCCTGAAAATGGACGGTTCCTGAGGCAGATAGCCTATGCCCAGGCGCGCGCGCGCGTACATGGGCATGGAACCCGCCTCGCGCCCGTTTATCGTGACGCTGCCGGAGTCGGGAAGTATGCGGCCGACCATCATGTAGAACGTGGTGCTCTTGCCGGCTCCGTTAGGCCCCAAAAGGCCAACTATCTCGCCGGTGTTCACCGCGAGGCTCACGTTGTCGGCGACGAGGCGTTTTTTGAATTTCTTGAAAAGATTTTTCGCAGAGAACGAGCCCGCCACTTATTATCTTCTCTCCGTCTCGAAGGTGAGCGCCGGATTTCCGGTGGCGTCTATGCGGCCCGTATCGGCGTAATACACTATTCTCTCGGAATTGAGCCTGCGCCCGGTCTGCGTTACCGTTGCATTTCCGGTGACGACGACCGTGTTACTGTCCCGCGAATAGACGCATTTGCCGCCAGTAGCCTTGGTCATGCTGCCGCTCTTGTCGGGGGCGGTTATCACGACGCTGCCGGCCGCGGCGAGTTCCGATATCAGCCCGTCTATTATGACGCCTTCGGCGTTGTCCGCGGATATGGTCATTTTTCTCGCCTTTTCGTGGAATTTTCGCACAGCGCGCGCGGAGATAATCCGCGCGTCCCTCGAAACGGCATCAGCGTCGACGGCATACGTCTCGAAATCCCCCAGGACATTGCCGAAAGCGGAGTACTTATCGCCCGGCAAGTCCCACGTTATCGAATCGGCGGATATTTTTTCGGCACGCCTGGTCAGCGTCGCGGAGCCTTTCGCGGTGATCGTGCGCGTGCCGCCGTTCCCAGTGTTCAGATACGCGTCGGCGCATTCCAGGCTGACAGAGGCTCCGTCATTATCCTTGAAATGCCCCCTCACGTTCCCGTGTATCTCGAAATTCCTGCCGTCGACGGAACCGGAGCCCTTGTCGCCAAATATCTCGCCGTCCGGATGGGTAACGTGGACGCTGCCCGAAGCCGTGATGACCGACGCGGCCGGGTCGTACCGCATCGAATCGGCGACCATCGTGGCCTGTTCCGCGGACATCGCGCCCGCGATGACGAAAACAAGCACCGCCGCCAAGGCGTTTTTTAGTTTTGACATGGCGCACTCCCCCGAATCCAATTTTCAATAATGATTATAACAAATTGACGTGATTTATTACTTTCGCGGCGCCTCCGCGGCCGTCCAGATTTCCAGGTAAATCGCGTGCAGGTAGTCGAAGAACTCCCCTTCCGCCTGGGGAGGGGTCACTGAGATCAGTTTTGGCGAATCGGATATCCTCGTTTTGATCTGCGGGGGAGTCCAAGGGTCGGTTATTATCCACCAGTTTCTCGCTTCGGCCTCTTTGACCGCGAGCGCCAGATCGGGGGTGCGGGTATCGCCCATCCAGGCGTCCCACAATTCGCGAGGGGGGCGCACCGCGTGTCCGCAGGCAGCGCGAACCCAGGGGCTAACGGAACCGGTGAGGTCGAGGATGGATATCGCTCCGATTAGGCTGCGTCCAACTTCCACTGTGCTCTCGATGTGTGATTGAAATTCGGCGAGCCTTCTCTGATAAAATGAATAATTTTCGGGCTTTATCTCGCATAGCACTTTTAGCAGCCGCTGGCTCAAAAAAGGAAGAATCGACGGATTGAAGGGGAGAGTGCCGCGTTCGCGCTCTTCTATGGGCAAATTTTCGTAGAGCAGATAAAGCCCTGTTTCTCCCCTCGCCATGCCGAAACGGGATGCGTCGGCCGGATCGAGCGCGACCAGCTGCGCCCCTCGGGGAAGTTTTCTGGGTATCCGCAACGCGCCCGACGCGTTCCACAAAGACGCTTCCCGTATGTCGGCGGTGCTTCCCACTATGAAGCGGGTCACATCGGCAAGCCACGGAAGTGACGCGTAAATCACCGGCGGGGTCTCCGCCGCGTGCACTTCCCCTGTGCCAGCTATAACGCAAACCACGCCCAAGAAAAACGCCGCCAGACGCAAACCCAGGCAACGCGGTTTTTCGTGCGGGCGAGGGCGGCTCAACGCGCTCGCCTCCGCCCTCGCTTTCGCTCTGAGAACGCGATAAATGCCTGTTTCGCGGCGGCGAACTCCGCCGTTTTTATCGAGCTTCCCCTTCCTATGGCGAGGACACGGCCATCAGACAGCGACGCCTCGACCTCATAAGTGGCGGCGTGGTCGGGCCCCGTTCGTTTGGTGAGGCGATATACCGGAGGCTTGTCCCCCTCAGCCTGGAGCATCTCTTGCAGGGCGGATTTGGCGTCCTTGACGCCCGTCTCGTCGCTGCCCCGGAGGTCGGGAGAGACGATCTGTTCCATGCGATACAGGAGACCCGTCACCACGTCCATCGAAGCCTCGTAGCCTCCGTCGAGAAAGATAGCTCCCAATACGGCCTCCATCGCGTCGGCCATTATGGACTGATTCCTCCTGCCTCCCTGACATTCCAACCCACGGCCCAGTCTCAGCATTTCCGGCAGCTTTATTGCGCGGGCCCAGGAAGCCAGCGTTGTCTCCCTGACCAACCGCGACCTCGCCTTCGAAAGTCCCCCCTCGTCCAGGTCGCCGCGGGAGGAATATAAAATTTCCGAGACGCACAACTCCAGCACGGCGTCACCCAGAAATTCCAGCCGCTCGTTGCAGACGCACCCATTTTCGTTGGCGTATGACGCGTGGGTCCGCGCTTCTTCAAAAAGCTTGCGGTCCTGAAAAGCGTAGCCGAGTTCCCGTTCCAGATCGTGTTCATACCCCATCAGTCTCAACCCGAAAATCGTTCTATCGCCAATACCCCGTTGTGTCCGCCGAATCCGGCGTTGTTTATTACGGCCCTGTCGACGCGCCGTTCCATCGCTTTTGCGGAGACGTTCACGGGGCATTCCCGGTCGGGATGCTCGTAGTTGATGGTCGGATGTATCAGCCCGCGCTCTATCGCCATTATAGCCGCGATGGCCTCCACCGCGCCTGCCGCGCCGAGACAGTGCCCGATCATCGACTTGGTCGACTGCACGGGCAGCGTGTCCGCGTAATCGCCGAACACACGGCGTATCGCACCGCTCTCGGTTTTGTCGTTGAGCGGCGTGGACGTTCCGTGGGCGTTGTATAAGTCGACCTGGTCGGCGTTCCATCCCGCCATTTCGAGCGCTCGGTTTATCGCCCTGACCGTGCCCTCGCCCTCAGGGGAGGGGGCGGTTATGTGGTAGGCGTCGCAGGTGTTGGCGTAGCCGGTCACCTCCGCGTATATGTGCGCGCCCCTCAATTTAGCGCGTTCCAGCTCCTCGAATATCAGTATTCCGGCGCCCTCGCCCATCACGAACCCGTCGCGTTCGGCGTCGAAGGGACGGGAGGCGCGCGCCGGGTCGCCGTTCCTCGTGGAAAGGGCTTTCATGTTGGCGAATCCGGCTATGGCGACGGGCGTGATGGCCGCCTCCACGCCGCCCACTATCATCACGTCGGCGTCGCCCCTCCGTATCGCGTGCATCGCCTCTCCCATGCAGTGCGTGGCCGTCGAGCAGGCCGTCACCACGGCCATGTTAGGGCCCTGCGCGCCGAACCTCATGGCGGTGTAAGCGGCGGGCATGTTGCTCAACATCATCGGGATGAAAAACGGGCTGACCCTCGAAGGGCCTTTCTCCCTCAGTATGCCGTAATTCTCGTGGGTGGTGGTGATGCCGCCCTCGCCGCTGCCGATGTAAACTCCCACCCTTGTGAGGTCTTCGCCGGCGAGCGCGAGCCCTGCGTCCTTCACGGCCATGTCGGCCGCCGGGATCACGAAATGTATGACCCTGTCGGTCTTGCGGGCTTCTTTTTTGTCGAGCCACGGCTCCACGTTGAAATTTTTCACTTCGGCCGCAATTTTAGCGGAATGTCCCTCGGTGTCGAAGAGAGATATCGAATCCACCCCGCTGCGCCCTTCCGCAAGGGCGTCCCAATAATCGTCCCTGCCGCAGCCTATGGGGCTTACGACTCCCAAACCGGTTATGACGATTCTTCTCACAGAATCCCTCCTCAATGGAGGCAGGGGGCGCTCGCGACGCGAACTGACCCCCATTGCCAAATTCAGAGAACCGCCGGTTCGCGATGAAGCAATCGGCTGTTCCTATTCCTCTACGCCAAGTTTTTGCCTGACGTACTCGAGGGCGTCTCCGACGTTTCTGAGTTTTTCGGCGTCCTCGTCGGGAATCTCGACATCGAACTCCTCCTCGATACCCATTATGAGTTCAACGATATCGAGGGAGTCGGCGCCAAGGTCATCGACAAAAGAAGCGTCGGGCTTTATCTGCTCCTCTTCCACGTTGAGGCGGTCTATGACCAACGCCTTGAGTTTTTCCAGTATCTCGTCCTCATTTTTTGCGTTCTCTTCGGATTGCATAAGGTAACACCTCCTTCCTGTCCTTCACATTGTCATGCCGCCGTCGACGGCAAGCGTCTGTCCCGTCACGTAACCCGCCTCTTCCGACGCGAGATACACGACGGCTTCGGCGACGTCTTGGGGCGAGCCGTATCTGCCGGCCGGAATGGCCGGGATGACCGCTTTTTTAATTTCGTCCGGCAGCGCGTCGGTCATGTCGGTCTCGATGAAACCGGGCGCGACCACATTTGCCGTGACGCCGCGCGAAGCGCCTTCGCGCGCCACGCTCTTGATGAAACCCAGGATGCCCGCCTTCGCCGCCGCGTAATTGGCTTGCCCGGCGTTGCCGACCAGTCCCGAGACGGAGCTTATGGCTATTATCCGTCCAAACCTCGCCTTCATCATACCTCGAACTACCTCCCGCGTACAGTAAAAAACCGAAGCGAGGTTAGTCCGCAGGACATCGTCCCAGTCGGAATCCTTCATTCGCATGAGCAGGCTGTCCCTTGTGATCCCGGCGTTGTTCACCAGTATCCCTACGGGGCCGAATCTGGCCGATGCCGCTTCCACGAGTGCCGCAGCCTCTTCCCGAACGGAGACGTCGGCCTGAAATATCCCGGCCGTTCCGCCGGCGGCGTTTATCAGGGCGGCGGCTTCCCCGGCCTCGGCCGCCGAGTTACGGTAGTTCAGAGCGACTTTGTGTCCTCTCGCCCCAAGGGCTATGGCTATCGCGCGCCCTATTCCTCTGCCAGCGCCCGTCACGAGCGCCACTCTGCCGCTCATTGCGCCGCTCCGTTCAGGAAATCGACCGCTTTCCCGATGTCCGCGGCTTTGTTGAAGGATAACGTGGGGACGCCCTTTGCCGTCCTCTTGATCAGGCCGGAGAGGACGTTTCCGGGGCCAAACTCCGCGAAACGCCGCGTGCCTGCGTTCGCCATGGATAAAACGCCGTCGGCCCACAGCACCGGTTTATACGTCTGTTCGTACAGGGCGGCCTTTATGGCGTCCGCACTCTCCTTGGCGCTCGCGTCCGCGTTCGCCATTATGGGGACTTTTGGCTCGTTCCATTTACACGAAGCGAAGGCTTCCATCAGTTTGTCGGCCACGGGGCGCATCAGGGCGCAATGGAAGGGCGCGCTCACCTTCAGGGGAATGACCCTGGAAGCGCCCCGTTCTTTCGCCAATTCCCCCGCGCGGGCCACAGCTCCGGCATTCCCGGATATCACTATCTGGCCCGGCGAGTTGACGTTGGCTGGGCCGCAGATCTCATCGCCGGCCGCCATCGCGCATACTTCGGAGGCAGCCGCCATGTCCAGCCCCATCACGGCCAGCATCGCGCCCTCCCCCAACGGAACCGCCTCCTGCATCAACGCCCCGCGTCTGTGCACGAGCCTCACGGCATCGCCCAGACTCAGGACCCCGTCGGCGACGAGAGCTGTGTATTCGCCCAGGCTGTGTCCCGCGTAGAATTTAGGACGCGGTTCCCTTCCGAGTTCTTGCTCCGCGGCGCGCAGGATGGCGAGGCTCGTCGCGAGTATCGCCGGCTGAGTGATCTCGGTCTTGACCAGATCGTCCTCCGGCCCCTCGAAAATGATTTTCGACAACTTGAAGCCCAGCGCCTCGTCGGCTTCGTCAAATACATCGCGCGAGACCTCGTACGCATCGCGGAAATCGCGCCCCATCCCCACTTCCTGGGCGCCTTGTCCCGGAAAGACTATCGCGTAATCGGAATCAGACATTGCAATCCCTCCGTGTCATTCAAAACGGCGGCCGATATCGCCGGCCAACTTCGCGGCCTCGTTCACCACTTCTTCGATTATTTCCCTCGCCGGCTGAATTTTGCTCACAAGTCCGGCTATCTGCCCCGACATCACCGAGCCGTGTTCCATGTCGCCGTCCACCACGGCCGCGCGCAATTTGCCGGAGCCGAATTTGTCCAGTTCCTCTATGGCGGTGTGCGCGTCTTCCATCTCCGCGAACATCTGGGTGAACTTGTTCTTTATGCATCTCACCGGATGTTTCAGCGTGCGGCCCGTCACGACCGTGCTGCGGTCGTTGGCGGCGATTATTTTCCGCTTGAAATTGTCGTGCGCGTTGCACTCGGCCGCGCACACAAATCTCGTTCCCATCTGAACACCCTCCGCGCCCAGGGCGAACACCGCGAGCATCCCTCTGCCGTCGGCGACGCCACCCGCCGCGACGACAGGAATTTTCACCGCGCGCGTGACCTGCGCGGTGAGCGGCATGGTGGTGATTTCGCCTATGTGCCCGCCGGCCTCCATCCCCTCGGCTATCACGGCGCTCGCGCCCTGTTTTTCGACGCGTTCCGCGTGCGCTACGGACGCTATTACCGGTATCACTGTCACGCCGAGGGGCAGCAGGCGTTCAATGACTTTGCCGGGCAGCCCCGCTCCCGTGGTGACGACCGGGACTTTATGACTTGCGGCGAGTTCCAGCACGTCCTGAGCCGTGGACGACATGAGCATGATGTTGAGCCCGAAAGGCTTGTCGGTGAGCGTGCGTATTTTTCGCAGTTCACGATCGAGGGCCTCCGGCGGCATGTTGCCGGCGGCTATTATGCCCAGCCCTCCGCCGTTGCTCACGGCGGCCGCGAGATCGGCATCCGCCACCCAGGCCATCGCACCCTGAATTATGGGATATTTGATATTCAAAAGTTTCGTTATCCTGTTCGAACTGAACATCATCACACCTCCGCCTCCCGCCCTACGACTCCATCAACATCGCCCCGTAAGTCATCCCCGCTCCGAAGCTGCACATCATAACGCGCTGCCCCGGCTTTATCCTGCCGTCCGTTCTGGCTTCGTGCAGGCCAATCATTACGGAAGCCGCCGACGTATTGCCGTATTTGTCGACGTTTATCACAAATTTTTCCATCGGAATTTCCATTCTGCGCGCGATTCCGTCCAAAATTCTGACATTTGCCTGATGAAAAATCCACCAATCGACTTCCGCCGTCTTTATACCACAATTCGCGCAAAAATTCTCGAGGTAGCGGGGAATTTTTCGGTTCACGAATTTGAATACCTCGGCGCCGTTCATTTTGATGAAATGCTTTCTGTCGCGGACGGTCGCCTCGGTAGCCGGTTCGGCGGCAAGCCCCGCCGGCAGCGTTATGAGTTCGCTTTGTTCCCCGTCGGCCGCGAGGTCGGCATGTGTGATTTTGAGCGATCCTTCGCGATATTCTCCGACCACGCTGGCTCCGGCGCCGTCGCCGAAAAGGACGCACGTGCTGCGGTGTTTCCAGTCGACGAGGCGGCTGATGGCTTCCGAGCCGATCACGACGACGTTTTTCCATATGCCGGAGGCCACCCCGCCAGCTGCCGCGACCGCTCCGTACAAAGCACCGGGGCAGCCCGCCTGCAAGTCCATCCCTCCGCAGTTGGAAGCGCCGATCATCGCCTGCACCGTGGGGCCCACCCCAGGCAGGAGCCTGTCGGGGGAATTAGTACCCACTATCACCATATCTATGTCGTCCGGCGCGACTCCCGCGTCTTCGATGGCTTCCAAAGAAGCCGCCGCCGACATCGACGCGTTCGACTCGTCTCCCGATATCACACGGCGTTCGCGGATACCGCTGCGTTCGACGATCCATTCGTCCGATGTGTCGACTATCTTCTCCATGTCGAAATTGGATAGAATTTTTTTCGGTAAATAACTGCCGGTCCCGAGTATCCCGACCGGACGTCCCTCAATTGCCGCCATACATTATCCTCCTGTCGCTACGCTTCGAAACTTTCCTTTATTAAATCCGTTCCTTTGAGCCGCGCGAAACCGGAAGCGACGTGAAGCGCTCCCGCTATCGCTCTGTCCCTCGAATTTCCGTGCGCTTTTATGACTATGCCGTTGACCCCGAGCAGAGGGGAGCCCCCGTTTTTCTCGTACTCGAAACGGGTCGCCATTTTTTTCAGGGCGGGTTTCATCAGCAGTGCCCCTATTTTTGGCAGAATGCCACTCTTTATCTGCTCCGCGACCACGACCTTGACCATTTCACCGATTCCCTCGCCGAACTTTATCAGCGCGTTTCCCGTGAATCCGTCGCATACCACAACATCGGTGCGGCCTATCGCGACGTCCTTGCCCTCGACAAACCCTCCGAAAGCGAGTTTCGCGCCGCCAAGCATCTCGCGCGCCTCGCTTATCGCGTCGTCGCCCTTGATGTCTTCCTCCCCGTTCGAAAAAAGCCCGACGCTCGGGTTTTCTATGCCGGCAAGCGAACGCATGTATATGGCTCCCATGTGCGCGAACTGATAGAGGTTAACGGCCTTGCAACGCACTGTGGCGCCCACGTCGAGGAGCAGGGTCGTTTTCTTGAGGGACGGGATGGGAACCGCGAGACCCGGCCTGTCTATTCCCTTTATCCTGCCCACTACCAGCACTCCGCCCGCCACTATGGCGCCGGTATTGCCCGCCGATATGCAACCCACGGCCTCTCCCGCGCGAACCATCTCCATGGCTACTCTGAGGCTCGAGTTTTTCTTGCTGCGTATGGACGTCGACGGCGTGTCGCCCATACCTATGACTTCGTCCGCTTCGACGATGTTTATCCGCGACAGCACGTCACGCTCGGCGTTTTCGAGGAAGGGCGCGATCGCGTCCCTCCTGCCGACGAGCGCAACCGAAATTTCCGGGTCTTCCCTGCATGCGAGAATCGCGCCGTTGCACGGTTCCGCCGGGGCTTTATCCCCTCCCATCGCGTCCAGCGCGAAAAGCATCAGAGCATACCCCCTCGATGTCTGTCGTTCCGCGCGGCACTCAGTTCCGTATCGCCGGAAATGTTCCCGATGGCCGCCACGACGAAACGCGCGACGAAAACCTCTCGTTCGCCGGCGCGCGTATGCACGCTGACGACGTATTTATCGTCCTTGTGAGTGCCAACCTTCGCCGATGCCGCCAGTTTTTCGCCCACGAAGGCCGAGCGGCTGAATTGAATCCTGGC
>JAISXR010000273.1 GCA_031270375.1 Synergistaceae bacterium
GTATCCATATCTCAAAATACTCAGGCTTATCAATAATAACAATATAGAAGAAGTCCCTTATGAGGAAATTGAGTACAGCGATACGCTGAAAATTATAAGTGTCGCTGGTCATAAAATATCTTAACTGTTAAACTCGGGAATCAATAGGATTATCCATGGTATTGCCATATCCTGCCTGCCGCACTGTGGCATATGCGGCTAATGAACATTTTTTCAGCGTTGAAAAAACGACGCGCCCGGGTGATATAATAACAAAAATAAGCGTTGGAGAGCGGGTTTCGAAGGTTACTTGACTGATTAGACCGAGGGTGATGTTACATGAACAGACAGAGTACGTCCGCCAGAGCTTTAAGGAGTCTCGTAAGGGCTCCGGGAAGCATATAAAGAGGCAACAGATGAAAAACAGCGGCTTCGATTATTCGTATCAATATTTATATTGGCACAGCGACACCGACGAGTCCAGAAAGATGGACATATTTTACGCAAAACGACTGTTCGACGACCATGCCATTTATCCGCGCGACAAGGGAGCGCGGGTATTGGAAATAGGCTGCGGTATGGGGCGCGTCTTGCTCATGCTGCGCGGGCGGGGTTACGAAAACCTGACAGGCGTGGACATCGACGAATCGCAGGTCAAAACAGCGAAAAAAGATGGTCTGAACGTCTATCGGGCGGACGCGAACGATTTTTTGAGGGAGGGCGGTGAAAAATTCGACGCCGTCTATTGTTTCGATGTGTTCGAGCACATCGAAAAAGAAGATATATTACCGTTGTTGAAACTCATAAATTCCATGCTCGCCGATGACGGATTTGTGGCCATACGCGTCCCGAACGCGCTGTCGCCCACTTTGGGGTATTCCAGGTACGACGACTTCACTCACCGCGTAGTTTATACGATGCATTCGCTCTCTTTTTTACTGCGTAACGCCGGACTGCATTACGTTACCGTGCGGCCGCAAACGCGAGAATCTCTCAAGATACAATGGATGAAAATCCCCTGGGCGAATTTGTACAGGTTCGAACACGGCTTGGAGGATTTCATCCTAACGTCGAACATCGTCGCCGTCGCTTTCAAAAACGAGGACAGGTTGAAGGATTACATGTCCAGCGCGCCGCTGCTACAAAATGGTTATCGGGGGCCGATGTGGCTGGCACATGTGATCGTGCGCCGTCTGCGGAAGCTCCTCGCTCCCTTTCGGGAAAAAAAATGAAAATGTTCAGCGGCGCGTGCAAAATCGGAGAATTAATCGTTTGGCGCGCAGAAATTTTATGAGCGAGTTCAATGATGACTTGGATTGCGCCCAAAGCATGTTAAAAGCACATTTTGCAACTCTTGTTCAAGCAAAATTACGCCGAAGTCTGGGGAGAGGGCGATATGCCCGAAATATTTTATTTTTTGTTTGGGAAAAGTTTCCTTTTTACGTAAGGGAGAAAGGGGAAATATCTTATGAGCTTTACAAGCACCGCGGAGCGAATTTTTTGAGAAATGGGCACCCACGAGCCCTCGAAATGGTGAATGGCGCAGGTGTTGGCTGTAATATTCAGCTTTTTAGTCCACCAATTTTTTGGACAAAAATAATCAGTGGGGTAAAGCGTAAAATCTGCCACAGTCTGTTTTGTGTTGTTTGGCGTTAACCCCAGTGCAAGACAATAATCCGTAATTATGCTCACATTGGACGTAAGATCAAAGGTTCCATCCTCTTTTATGAAAGCGCGCCGATCATAATAACTGAGTAATGTCTTGAAGAGAGGATGCCCCTTTTCGACGGCCATTATGCCAGTTAGAATGGTTTTTTCTTGTTCAAACCCGGAAAAAGCTTTGTTTTCGAGAAAAGAATCGATATTTTTCAATAATTCAACATCAGTGTCCATATAGATGCCGCCGTGATGAAAAAGTACATACAAGCGAGCGTAATCGCTGACAAAGGCCCATTTTTTCGCTTCGTAAGCCTGTTTTGCATATAGATTGGAGTCAAAGTCAAAGTTTCCCTCGTTCCATTCAATAATGGCATAATCCGGGCAATATTTTTTCCAACTTTCCATCCATCGTTTCATACGTTTAGGAATAGGTTTTCCTCCAAACCAGCAATAGTGAATCGTTTTCGGTATCATTATGATATATCTCCTTAGGTCATTATGTTCTTTCGCTAGACTAGAAACCAAAAATGTTATATTCTTATTATGTATTGTACCTCAAGCGGTCTTCTTGATAAAATTTCGCGCGGCATGACGCGCAGCCGCGGTATCTCGCTAAAGATAAAAGCGCGTGTGATATTTTGTAAATCTCACGGTAGATTGTTATTTTTTGCGTTCTTGAGCCATGAAAGGGTTTGATTTTAAAATTTCGGAGGCTAGTCTTTGAAATGATATCTGCGGTGATAGTGACGAGGAACAGGAGTGATGCCATCGCGTCTATATCTTTGCCGAGCCTTCTGCGGCAGGATATGGCTGATTTTGAGGTTTTCGTGTGGGATGCCAGCGACGATGACTCGACCGAGCGCGCGGTTCTGCAATTTAAACGGCCCTTTGAGCAAAAGGGCATTTCTCTCTTCTTCAGGCGCGGAGCGCGGCAATATCTCGCTTCCACACGCAACGATTCGATTCATGAGACGCATGGAGACGTGATTTTTTTTCTCGACGACGACGCTGAGATTTCGTCGGACGGGCTTGGCGCGATAAAACGATATTTCGGCGACTTCGCCTGGCTCAGGGGCATGGGCCTCCCGCTTCACGATGTGCACCCCAGGCTTGATAGATACGTCGCGCATCCGTTTTTCGGCGCTTTTCGGGATTTGATTTTTCGATTTTTCTTCGGCAAGCCGCCGCGATACAGGAAGATAATGAATTCCACCCGTAATGTGACGCCGTTTCCCGATTCGCCGGGAATAGCGGAGTGGCTCACGGGCGCGTGCATGGCTTACAGGAAGTCGGTGTTCGAGGACATCTCTTTCGACGAGGGGCTGGAACGCTTCGGTGGTTACGCGTTAGGCGAGGACTACGATTTTTCGCACCGTGTTTGGTTGCGTTACGGGGAACCGCTCTTGATCTCGATTTCCGGGTTCGCAGTGCATCATAACGCACAGACGGCGCGCATGCCTAAAGGACCCGATAAAGCGGCCGCGTTTTATTACAACACAGCCCGCATAAGGGACGGTTTTAAGGCGTACAGGCCGTATAAGTTGCCTCCCTTTCTGTGGGAACTGCGCGCGGGACTGACGTTGTCCCTGCTGATGCAGGGAATGAGCCCCCTCGATCTGATACGCGGCTGCTTGAAAGCCAGGAGAGCCAGGCGTGAGACCGCTCGCGCATGAAGGACAAAAACGTTGGGAAACGATAAACGCAAAAAGGTGTGTTTCTTCCTGCCCAGCCTGTCTGGAGGCGGAGCCGAGCGCGTCGTGGTCAATCTGGCTGGTCAGTTCGCGAAGAAAGGATATGCCGTCGAAATCGCGCTGTGGTCTGATGTCCATGATTCTCCTTACACGGATGACATTGCCGAATCGGTAAAAGTGATACCGATTCGGCATGGTGGCCGATATAAAAATCTGGCGTTGAAAGCAATTTACGCGTTATTTTCCATCCCAAAAGTTGTCAGTTATATAAAAAATTCGCGTCCATGTGTGATTTTCGCGAATTTATGCGAATTGGCTGTGATATTCGCGAATATATTTTCTGGGCACACGAGCCGGATTGCCGTCGTAGTCCATAACGATCCGTCTTATTATTCCTCGCTTTTATCGCACGGAGGCAGTCGTATCAGGGCGTGGATTTTCACGTTTCTGTCGAAGCTGTTCTACCCGTTGGCGGACGCCGTGGTCGGGGTCTCGAAGGGGGTGTCGGAGGCACTGGTCTCAAACGGCATTGCGCCTCCCGGAAAAACGGCGTTCATTTACAATCCGGTGGTCACGAAATCGCTTCTGAAACTGTCCGGCGAACCTCCGGAACATCCTTGGCTCGTGCGTCATTCGCGCCCGGTTTTCCTGGGTGTCGGCCGGCTTTGCGAACAAAAGAACTTCCCTCTTTTGCTCCGGGCCTTCGAAATTGTCTCGCGTAAACTGGACGCCGTTCTGATAATAGCCGGCGACGGCCCACTTCTTGAGGAACTGCGGAAAATTTCCGCGGAATTGAACATAGAGGAAAGGGTCAGTTTCGCGGGTTTCCTTAAAAACCCTTTTTCAGTGATGGCACACGCCGATGTCTTTGTGCTGTCGTCCCTGTTTGAAGGGCTTCCGACAGTCATAATCGAGGCCATGGCCTGCGGATGCCAGATAGTGTCCACCGACTGCCCCCACGGGCCCTCCGAGATATTGGACAGAGGGCGTTATGGACGTCTTGTCCCGGTTGGGGATGAATACGCGCTGGCCGACGCGATGCTGGACGCTATCGCGCATCCCGTGCCGAAGGCGGAACTCGCCGAACGCGCCAAAATATTTGATGAAGACGTTATAGGAGCGCGGTATATCGCTCTCGCGGAGAAACTAATGGCCAGGTAAAGCGTTTCAAAGATTACGCGATATCAGGGAAATGTATCTGTCTGCGCAGTTGGCGACGGTGAATCGCGACAGATCGTTTTCCCATTGCCCGATTTCGAGCCCTTTTTTCATGGCTGCCGCGAGAGAATCCGGGTCTCTCACGGGTACCAGCATGTCGGTGTGGTTGGCTAGAAGTTCCGCCGGCCCGCTGGGGCAATCCGTCGACACTACTGGTATCCCCAGCGCCATCGCTTCCGTTATGACCATCGAAAACCCTTCGCATATTGAGGACAGCGCGAACAGTCTGGATCTCGCGATATATTTGTACGGGTTTTTCTCAAAACCGAACAACGCGGCGCAGTCCTCAAGACCGAGCGAGCATATGAGCGCCTCCAGTTTTTCTCTTTCCCGCCCCTCCCCAAGTATGACGAGCCTCGACGGCATTTCCCGGCGCAACAGGGCGAAAGCGCGGATCAGTGTGCCGAAATCTTTATGGGGCGTGAGCCGCCCGCAAGATATTATCACGGGGGGCGCGCCATCGGCAAACCAGGGATGGTTTGCCGCGTGGGACGCAAGTTCCCTAATCTCGTCCACCGGCACGGGGTTGTAAATGACGGATATCTTATCCCTCGGAACCCCCAGAAAATTGATTACGCTCGCGGCGGCGCCCTCCGATACCGCCGCTATTTCGTCTACCTGCCTGTAAACGCGGGACATCGGAAATTTTTTGCCCCAGGCGAGAAATCTGTCCTTTGCGGAAGTGCCCGGCAGTCCGAGCACGCCGGTGAGGTCGTGGTGAACCACCGCGATTATCCTTGTACTCTCGCGGGAGCGCGGTTTTCGCGCCAGGAAGGACGCAAGCGCGCATCTGTCGCCGTTCGCGATGATAGCTGAAGGTGAGCGGGCGGCCAGGTATTCCGATATTTTGCGCGCGGCGCGGATGATGCCCAAAGACCGCAAGTCATACAGTCCGACGTTTTCGGGCACTTTTTCCGCGAACTCGCCTTCGGCGTCGAACGTCACCAGGTCGACTTCGTAACCGCGCCGTGCCAGTTCCTCGGATATCGTGAGCATGACGCGCTCGGCGCCACCGAACCGGAGGCGATAGAGGAGTACCGCGATCCTGCCATTATCGCTCATTCGCCGCCTCTTCCCCGCGCAGCAGGGCCGAGTACAATTCATGGTGGAGCCGTATCAGGTTTTCGATACGCCATCTTGGATCAGGAGTCGTATGCTGATACGGGACTTCGATCACCTGCTGCATCGCGTCGCGAAGCGCGAACGTATCGCCGAGAGGGAACAACAGGCCGCGGTTTGGCAGCACCACGTCCTTCACGCCTCTCGCGTCCGAGCCGATGATGGGGACGCCGAGACACGCCGCTTCCATGCCGGTTCTGGAGAGTCCTTCCCTTTCGGACGGTATCAGCACCGCCCTTGAAGCCATGATGAGCGGACAAACATCCTTCAGATTGCCCAGAAAGTGCACCCGTTTGGACAAACCCAGGGACTTCACCATGTGCTGAATGGACTCTTTCACAGGACCTTCACCCGCAAACGCCAGATGCGCGACCGAGTGTCCCATTCTGGTCAGCGCGTTCACCGCGTCGGCGTGACGCTTGTTTGGCTTGAACTCGGCTATCATCGTGAATAGGGCGTCGTCCGCCTTCATTCCGAGTTGGTCGTGTATCTGTTGTACGTCGGCTTTAGGAACGCTCGGGCCGTCGTATCGCGAGAAGTCGAGGCCAATCCCTGGCATCTGTATCAAATCGGTTTCCGGTACGATACGGAATTTAAGTGCGGCGTCATGATCTTCCCGGTTGATCACGATCAGTTTGTCGGTCCATCTTCCAGCGAGCTGTTCCAGTTTGCGGAATATAAAATTGCTCCTTTTACGGCCTCCATGATGGAAATGAAAGCCATGTGCCGTATAGACCACAGCTGGGCGTCCGGCGCTCTTATGACGCCGCAGCGCTAACCGGGTCAGGAACGCCGCCACCGGGGTGTGGACATGCACTATGTCGTAATCCCCCGCCGCCTCGCGTATCATGCGCATGTTATGCGTTCAGTTGGAGATGTCGAGAGGATTTCTGCTCCACTCGGCGTCGATGAGCTTGTCGAAATGAAGCGATAAATCGGCGCACTGAGTGACGTCGCGCGCCATAGCGTCGACGCTCCATCCGACACCGCGAAAATAACAGGCGTAAGGGACGAGGAACGCCCTGACCGTGTTCGCTATTGTCGTCACAATCAGCAACCGCGGCGATTTTTTCATCGAATTTCGACCTTCACCATGTTGGGCGGTTCGGCGACGAGCGGTATATCCGCGGCATAAAACGCCGTTCCATCCTCGGATACCGATATTTTGCCGTATCCGGCCTTTTTGAGAAATGCCGCGGCGGGATAATTTTTTTCGGTTGGCGCATATCGCGCAGTTATATGCCTCACCCCGATTTTCAGAAGCTCACCCTCGACGGCCCTGATGAAAGCTGTCTCCACTTCCCTTTCCATGGCCCTGCAACTCATCAGGAACGTGTCGATGTCCGCCGTGTCCCCCGATACGCGTGTTATCGCGAGGATGACTTTCCCGTAATCCCCGTACCTGTCGGCGAGTTCACCGATGTACGCCTTATGCTCGTCCGAGGCGGATATCGCGCGCATTTCGCCCTCGGTATAGCGGCGGGTGGTGAGGTTGAACTGGTTCGTCTTTCGCGTGAGTTGGGAAGCGCGAAGCGCGTTTTGTTCGCCGACGCTTTCGACGGTGAGCTTCATCTCGAGAGAACGAAGATAATCGTCGCGGCTGTGAAACGCCGCCCTTGTTTCCTTGCGGGACGCTTCAGCCGCGTACTGTTCGGTCTTTTTCGCGTCCTCGCCGGTGGCTTTTATCTGAAGGAAATATCTGTGCGCGACGTCCAGCATGAACGCCTCCAGTTTCGAGGAGTCTTCCGGGAAATCCGGGACCGCCACTTCCGGCAGCGCCATGCGCATCATCTCGCGTTCCACCGGATTGTCGTCGATGAACACGAAGGAGTCGGTTCCTATGTTGAGAGATTGGGCGAGGGACTCGAGGTTCTGTGATTTCGGCTTCCAGTTCGCCGCGACGGCGGCAAAATCACTCGACCGGAGAGCCATGTCGGGATGTCCGTCGATGCCGTTCAGCGCGTCTACCATGTTGTTTTTCGAGATCACGGTCAATAGCACGCCGCTGCGTTTGAGTTCGAGGATTTTCTTCTGAAAATCGTAAAAGCGCGAACCTGAGCCCGTTTTGTCGAGATATATCCCATCGAGTCCCAATTCCCCTATGACGCCCCCCCACAGCGTGTTGTCGAGGTCGAGCGCGAGGCATTTTTTGCGGGCAGTCCGCAGTACTCTCCATATCGTCCCGATTTCGAAGGCGATGGCTTCCTCTCCTGTTTTGGAGAATGGCACGGCTCCCATATACCAGACCCGAGTGTTGTAGAAATTGCGGCGGCCAATTTCCGAGACAATTTCGGACAGATCGAGAACAGGCAGCGGGATATCTTCCAGGGCCTGTCTCCAAGAGGCGGCGGCCCTTGCCAGAATCGACACGGAACAGAGCGGCCGGATGGCGGTGTCGGGAATATCAAGGGTGGAGACGACGAACGTCATCCCCATGTGACACTCATAGGCGTCCCTCAAGGTGGACGCTATTTTCAGGAGCGCGTCCAGTGCCGCATGCTCATCCGAAGCTATATCGCCGAGGAGCGACCGTCCGTGCAGCACTGTGAAAACCACATCCGCCCCCGACGAATACAGCTTGGAATCGGGATCGGATATCTCCTGCAGCCAAGTGTCATAACCTTGAGGACAGTATACCTCCTCCTTGGTCAGGGCGTTTACCCTCATGGCGAGGGATGTCACGGTGACGTTGGA
>JAISXR010000193.1 GCA_031270375.1 Synergistaceae bacterium
ACGGTTCTTATCTTTATCAAGGACAAAGGCGTCGTGCTGCAGGAGCCGTCAGTTGTCGCCATGGATCAGAACAGCGGGAGGATACTCGCGGTCGGTTCCGACGCCAAGCTGATGATAGGCAAGGTGCCGGGCAACGTGATCGCGGTCCGGCCTCTGAAGGATGGGGTCATTGCCGATTACACCATGACCGAGGTCATGCTGAGGCTTTTCATAAAAAAAGTGACGCACGGGATCGAACGGATAATGAGGCACCGCGTGATGATATGCGTTCCGTCAGGAGCCACCGACGTCGAGCGCCGGGCCGTGCTCGAGGCGGCACTCGAGGTCGGGGCCAAGGAGGCTTTCCTTATAGAGGAGCCGATGTCCGCGGCTATCGGCGCCGGCCTCGAAATAGCCGAACCGGGCGGCAATCTCATTGTCGATATAGGCGGCGGTACTACCGACGTGGCCGTCATTTCCCTCGGGGGCATCGTGGTGTCGAAATCCATGCGCGTCGGCGGCGATAAATTCGACGAGGCGATAATGCGTTACACCAGGAGGCAGTTCAACCTGGCCATTGGCGAACAGACTGCCGAGGTCCTCAAGGTCAAAATAGGGACGTGTTTTCCAGTGGACGAGGAGCTGTCGATGAACATAAGGGGCCGCGACCTTCTGCAAGGCCTGCCCCGCCAGATAACCATGACCAGTACCGACGTCATGAAGGCGATTGAGGATTCTATAAATTCCATAATAGGAGGAATTCGCGAGGTTTTGGAGCTAACGCCGCCCGAGTTGGCAGCCGATATTATTGAGAGAGGTATAGTGCTCACGGGCGGAGGCGCTTTGCTCAAGGGTTTGCCGGAACTGGTCAAGCAACAGACGGAAATAGATACCAACGTGGCGGAATTTCCGATGGAATGCGTGGTCTTGGGGACGGGACGAACGCTCGAAACACTCGACAAGTTCAAGGAGTCGGGAACAGTGCTAACAGCTACGAAAAGAGGCGGTAGGAGGCGTTGAAATAAACGCCGCCTCCGTCAAGCCACAGGGGGCGGCGCAATGTTCAGAGGAATTTACACGGGAACTTCGGCGATGCTGGTTCAGGAGAAGATGCTCGACGTGGTTGGCAATAACTTAGCCAACGTGGATACTTCGGGCTTTAGGGCACGTGTCGCGGTAAACAAGTCATTCCCTGAAGTATTGATGGATAGGGTCGAGCGTTACTCAATCGTCGACGAGGTTCTCAACGAAAAACTTGAAGAACGCAAATTTTACCCATATTTCAGAGGCCGTTCCGCAATAGGAACCATTTCCATGACGAATGTCCTGTCCGAGACCACCATGTCCACGGAGCGCGGCCCCATTCAATGGACCGACAACCCTACAGATGTTGTCATTGACGGCGACGGTTTTTTTGTGGTGCAGGACGGAAACGGCAATACCTTCTACACCCGTTCGGGACATTTCCAGAGAAACGACCAGGGACAGCTCGTCACCCATGACGGCGCTTTCATCAGGGGCGACGGCGGTCCAGTCACAATCGGCGAAGCCACGAGGATAGCGATAGGCGAGGGCGGCCAGGTGTTCGCCGACGGCGAGCAGGTCGCCACGCTTCAGGTGGTGACGTTCGAAACTCCCACGTATCTTCATCATGTGGGGAAATCGCTTTTGGAGGAGACGGCCGAATCGGGGCCGCCACAGCCCGCCGAGGGGGCGCATCTTGTGAGCGGTGGGCTCGAACGCTCCAACGTACAAGTCGTGCTCGAAATGGTCAGAATGATTGAGGCGAACAGGGCTTTCGAGGCCTCAGCGAGGTCAGTGTCGATACAAGACGAGATGTCCAGCAGAATGTTTACGTCTGTGGGCAAACCCAGTTGATTACGGTGAAGGATATGAAGAAAATTTTTGCGGGAGGTATCGCGTGATGTTACGTTCTCTTTGGGCCGGAGCAAGCGGCATGATAGCGCAGCAGACGCATCTCGACGTAGTGGCCCACAACTTGGCCAACGTCAATACGTCTGGATTCAAAAAACTGAGGGCGGATTTTCAGGACCTCATCTATCAGATAAACAGGGAACCGGGCGTTCCGGTTGAGCCGGATTCGATGGTGCCTACCGGCATACAGGTCGGTCTCGGAGTCAAAGTCGCCGGTACGACCCGAATTTTCATGCAGGGCTCGCTCCAGACGACGGATAACGCGACGGATATGGCGCTCACCGGCGAGGGCTTCTATCAGGTCACGATGCCCGACGGCACGATAGCCTACACCCGTGACAGCAACTGGAAGATAGACGCTAACGGACAGGTAGTGAACCACGACGGTTATCTGCTCGAGCCGGCGGTAGTTGTGCCGGAGGAGGCCACCGATTTCGCGGTCTCGCAGACCGGCGCGATCACGATAAAAATGCCCGGGGAAGTGCTTCCTGAGGAAATAGGACAGATAGAGCTGGCCCGTTTCATAAACCCCGCCGGCTTGCGTTCCATAGGGCGCAACTTGTTTCTGGAATCTGCCGCGAGCGGCGCGCCGGTCGTAGGAAACCCCGGAGACGAGGGATACGGTACCATCGAACAGCGCACACTTGAGATGTCGAACGTGCAGGTCGTCGAGGAAATGGTCGAGATGATAGTGGCGCAGAGGGCATATGAGGCCAACTCCAAAACCATTCAGACGGCGGACGAGCTTCTGCGCATGGCAAACAACCTGAGGCGCTGAGGAATTTCAGGCGATGAAGGCACTCACCCTCACGCTAACGGTTGTTTGGGCGGCGGTTTTTACAGTGTTTTTGATAGGACCGTCCCGCGCGGCGGATATCACGATATCGCTGCCCGCGTCCGTCGAGGCGCGCGATGGGTGGTTCTACCTGGGAGAGTACGCCGAAATATACGGGGACAGCGATATCTCGGACAGCGTCTCAATGGCTCTGGTGCGTCACGACGGCTCCTTTTCGCGGCGGGATATCATAGACGCCCTCTCGTATACGGATGCCGCCGGCAGGGAAGTTTCGATCGTCATGCCGGATGTCGTCGAAGTCGTGCCGGAACCCGAAATCGCGGCTGAACTGAGAGCGATGACCGCGTGGAAGTGGCGCATCGAAATCGACGTAGTGCCAGGAAATTGGGCGGAAACGATAAGGGGCTTCAGTGGTTACCGGCTTCCGCCGAAAATAACACCGGGGACGCGTTCCATTGCCGTCAAGCTCATCGACAAAGACGGCCGCGAACGTAACAAACAGGTCAAGTTGGCATGGTATCAACCCGTAGTGTACGCGACGGAACCTTTGCTCAGGAACGAGCTGGTGGACGTTTCCAAGCTTGGCTCGAGAATCGGGAAAGCGGCGGTAATGATAACGAGTTTTTCCTCGTCTGAACAGCTTGCCGGCGCGGTGACGCGTAAGACGGTGAACGCCCGGGTGCAGATAGAGACGGGCGACGTGAGGCAGGAGAGTTTTATCAGAGCGGGGTCGACTGTGACTATGGTGGCTCGTTCCAACGGGCTGGGGGTGGAAGTGAAGGGAATAGCAATGCAGCGCGGCGGTTTGGGCGACATAATAAGAGTAAAAAACCTGTCGAGCAAAAAAATATTAAAAGCGAGAATTATCGGCGAGGACAGGGTAGAAATAAACACGGAGACCGCGCGGTGAGACGCGGGGAATGGGGGAATCCGAATGAAGCTGATTAAAACGGTTATCGCGATTTTGATCGTGTCTATGATGGCGCCGATTGCTCTGCCAGCCGTTGCCGTTTCGCTCTGGGACGATAATTCAAGCCTTTTTTCCGACAGAAAAGCCGGGCGTGTCGGAGACCTCCTCATGGTCAAGGTATCCGAGAAGTTTTCCGATACCGACGAGGGCAAGACGAGTTCCAGCAAGGACACCGATGAGGATATCAAAGCGGGTTTCGGCATTTTGTCTTTCCTCAAGGCGTTCGGTTTCGGCTCGTCGTCGCAGATGAGCGGAAGCACGAAGGTCAGCCGCACGAAAAAGATGGACATGCTGGTGAGCTGTATAGTCACCGAAGTGCTGCCCAACGGTAATATGGTGATACAGGGTGAGCGCTCGATGCTAAGCGGGGCCGAGAGGATGAACGTGACCTACTCGGGCGTGGTGAGTCCTCGGGACGTGGCGCACAATAATGTGGTCGACAGTTCCAGGGTAGCCAACTCCGAAGTCATAGTGAACGGCAAGGGAATCATCTCGCGTACCCAGCGTCCCGGCATTATAAGCCAGGTGCTTCAGGCCATATTCTGATAATGGGGAAAAACGGAGGAGTCTTCGTCATGAAAAAAATTTCGTGTTTGAAAAAAATCGTGATTTGCGCGGCGATATTGTTATGCGTGCCCGCACTCCCCGCGTTTGCCGGTGTGGTTCAGCCGATGACTCGGGTGAAGGACATCGTGACGGTGGAAGGCGCCAGGGAAAACCAACTTATAGGCATGGGTTTGGTGGTGGGCCTTCAGGGCACGGGAGACAAGGGTAATATGGCGATGCAGATGATGTCGAACATGACCGAGCAGTTCGGCGTTACGATGGACCCCAAGCAGATAAAGAGCAAAAACGCGGCTGTAGTCACAGTGACCTGTCAGTTGTCGCCATTCGTCAGCCCCGGCCAGAACACCGACGTTCTGGTGAGCGCCATGGGAGACGCGAAAAGCCTGGAGGGCGGCGTGCTGCTTCAGACGCCGCTTAAGGCCGCAAACGGCAAAGTATACGCGGTGGCCCAGGGGCCGCTTACTATAGGCGGCTGGTCGGCGAGCGGAGCCGCGTCGTCGGCCAAGAAAAACGTGGTCACTGTCGGACGCATTCCAAACGGCGCGATTGTGGAACAGGGCGTCGAGATGAACTACGCCGGCAACGGGGCGATAAACCTGTTGCTTCGCAATTCCGACTTCACCACCGCGCAGAGGGTAGCGGGCGCGATAAACCAGAAATTCGGCGCGATAGCGCACGCTTCCGATCCGGGGCGTGTCTCGGTCAAGCTGCCGCCTTCATACGCGAATTCCCCGGCCGCTTTCGTGGCCTCAATAGAAAATATGACAGTCCGCCCCGACACCGTCGCGAAGGTCGTGGTCAACGAACGCACCGGTACGATCGTGATGGGCGGCAATGTGAAGATTGGCAACGTGTCGGTCGCGCACGGCAACCTCACGGTCAAAGTGTCGGAGGGCGCGGCGGTGAGTCAGCCCGCTCCCTTGAGTCAGGGAAGGACGGTCGTAACCCCTCAGACCGACATAGCGTCTAACTCGGATGAAGGAGCGCAGTTGGTGGAACTTCCGGCCACTTCGACGGTTCAGGATCTGACCACGGCTATGAACGCGGTCGGAGTAGGCCCGAGAGACCTGATAGCGGTGCTTCAGGCGTTGGACGAAGCCGGAGCGCTGCACGGCGCCCTTGTAATGCAGTGAAATCAAGACAATGGCCGATTTCAGCGCGATAAACAGACCCAACCTTCTTAACCCCGACGGCTCGATGTCGCTTGCGGAATACCGGCGCAAGGAACGCGCGCTGGAGGAGAGCTGCAGACAGTTCGAGGGCCAGGTATTCGGCAAGCTGTGGAAGGATATGATGAAGTCCGCGCGCACGATAGGCGGAGAGGAGCGCAAACGGGAATACGGCGCCCTGGAGGACACGGTCGTCGAGATGGTCTCGGAACACCTGTCGGAAAACCAGGGGATAGGGGTATGGAAGGTTCTCTACGACAGCCTCCATAAACAACTTCCCGAGCCGGTGGAGGCGACGACTTAAAATCGACCGTCTCAACTTCTCACATTTTCTCGACGGCAGAGGCGTAATAAATATGACTTTTAAGGAGTGAACGGAACGGTATGAAAATTTCTGTTTTATTATTGGCAGCTACTCTGGCGGTTTTTCTGGCAGCGTTTTCCGACGTGGTATGGGCGGCCGACGTGTCGCGTCCCGCAGCGATTTTCGAGACATCAATGGGGAATTTCAAAATCGAACTCTTTAACGATCTTGCTCCGAAAACGTGCCGCAATTTCATGGATCTTGCCGAACGGAATTTTTACGACGGAACGATCTTTCATCGCGTGATAGACGATTTCATGATTCAGGGCGGTGACCCGCTGGGCACCGGCATGGGCGGCCCTGGATACGAGATACCCGACGAATTTGGCCCCGGCTTGACGCACAACGCCGATGGAATACTCTCGATGGCGAACGCCGGCCCCAATACCGGAGGCTCGCAATTTTTCATAACGCTTGTCCCCACGCCGTGGCTTGACGGCAAACACGCGATATTCGGCAAAGTGATCGAAGGAATGGAGACGGTCCGCGCGATAGGCAAGACACAAACCGCCTCACTGGACAAACCTGTGATTGATGTCGTGATAAATAAGCTGACGATAGAGGGTGATTCTGAAAGAGAAGAGTAAAAAAACAAGAGGAAATCAGGGGAAACTGTAAGCACGCCGGTTAATGATATAAGCAGGAGAGGTCGAAATAATGGCCTCTTCTGTGTTTTATACGTCCGAAAAAATAATCATTTTTACAGGAAAATTATTTTTCCATTTTCCTGTTGTTCGCTAGTTCATCACGTTTTTTTGTATTTTTTCTTTATGTGCCGCCCGCACAACAGGCAAACGTACCAAGCGAATGCCATGCTGTTTTGATATTTCTTCCGCTCTGCCTTTCATATAGGCTAATCTTTCGCCCAGCGTCATGTCTTTTGTCTGTTCGTAAAGCCCAACTCGTATTGCGTCGAGTTCATCTTCAAA
>JAISXR010000019.1 GCA_031270375.1 Synergistaceae bacterium
CCAGAAAAACCCGCGGGAACACAGGGGACTCTTGGTGCGGGTGGCCGGTTACAGCGACTATTTCGTCGACCTCGACAACTACCACCAGGAAGAGATAATCGCCCGCACCGCTCAGGAAACTTTTTGATTCGGACAGGCGACGACTCGCGTACCGCTTTTGCCGGAGGATATTTTATCCTCCGGCGTTATGCATGTCAAAACTCGATTAACTCGCACTGATCGTGCACGTAATAGCCGCTCTTCCTGACGAAGTCGTTGTACTCCTTCATGCGTTCCTTTGAATAATCCGGGTTTTTCAGATAAACTCCGAACGCGAGCGAGTGTATCAACGCCAAATAAGCGGCGCTGGTGTCTATAAAAGTGACAAATTTTTCGGGAACTTCAAAGAGAATGTCGCAATAGGGGGCGATTGGCGAAAGGACACCATCAGTCATTCCAATCAGAAACACTTCGCGCTCCTTAACGATATCGAGGATTTTTTGAATGGCGACGGGATATCTAGGGGCTGAAAAAACAAGACCGAGCGCGCCGGGCGGAATCGAATTTATGACCGCGCCTTCGATAAGGTCAAGGCTTTCTATCCTGTGGACATTCGGGCGGAGTACCTCGAAGGCGAATCCGGCAGCTTGGGAGTAAGCCCTGCTCGTTCCGCACGCAATAACAAGCAGCATCGGCGCGGAGTAGATCGCATCGACCGCCTTCTGGAAACGTTCCTGGTCGATTCGAGCGAGAGTTTCTTCCATGATCTGCATTTCAAGCGAAAAAATCGCGCGGTAAGCGTCCTTCGGGAATTCGAAACGGTCCTGTTCGAAGCTGTACCGGTTCAATCCTTTCGACACAGTATTTCTCGATCGCTCGATCTCGTCGCGCAACGCGTCCTTGAACTCGGAGAGCCCGTCGTACCCGAGGACGTTGATGAAACGGACAACCGTTGTCTCGCTCACTCCGGCGAGACGTCCGAACTCCGCTAACTTGGAATAAGCGAGAGTCATGTAATTTTTTACCAGATATTCGGCGAAAACGCGCTGTTTTGAAGAAAATTCGTTGGAATGTTCCGCGATACGCCGTAACAAATTCGTTTTTTCGTCGCTCATAACCGGACTCAACTCCCATACCCAGAACAAATTATAAACGAAAAGGCTCTTATTTCAAGGCGTTCAGATCAATGCCATTTGAATATGAAAAAATATTTTTTTTAAAAAATATCGCAGAAAAAATTTCTTTGTGATATACTTGCCACGCTTCTTGAAAAGAGTATTTCTAACCAATGATTTTTGCTTTTATCTGAGGAGGTATTTGCTTGCGGTTATATCAGATACTCACGCGTGACGAGATTGAACGGATTCACGAGACGTCTCTCAAAATAATGCAAAATGTCGGCGTCGTGTTCAGTTACGCTCCCGCCAGGGAGATTCTCGCGCGTCATGGCGCAAAAACCGAGGGACAGACTGTGCGTTTCCCGAGCGCGCTGGTCGAGGAAAAATTGAAAACAGTCCCCTCCTCATTCACGCTTTACGCCAGAGATCCGCAGAAAAATGTCACTATAGACACCCGGCATACGACGTTCGCAGGACCCAACTGCTCTCCGTACGTCATTGACCTCGACAGGGGGCGGCGCGTGGGCTCGCTGGATGATTTCATCAAAATAATAAAACTCTGCCACAACATGCACATCGACGTTCATAGCCAGATTCCCTGCGAACCGTGCGATATAGATCCGAACATCAGGCATGTAGTCATGACCTACAACACGCTAAAATACAGCGACAAGCCGCTAATGGGAAGCTCTCTCGGCTACGAGGCGTCCATGCAGTCGATAAAAATGGCGGCGCTTGTGTTTGGCGGGATGGACGCGATAAAACGAAAACCGGTCATCGTGTCGATACCCTGTACCCTGACTCCTTTGAGTTACGACGACAAAATGACTGGCGCGATAATCGCCTACGCCGAAACGGGCCAGCCGCAACTCGTCAATTCGCTTTGCATCAGCGGAGCCACCACTCCGGCTACCATAGCGGGCACTGTCGCGCTCCAAAACGCCGAGGCGCTTGCCGGGATAGTCCTTGCGCAATGCGTCAATCCGGGATCGCCGATAGTATATTCAGCGGCATCATCCAACGCGGACATGCGTACCGCGGCGCTCGCCATAGGTTCGCCGGAAAGTGCCGTGTTCTCTCTGGTCAACGGGCAGCTCGCCAAGTATTACAACATTCCGTGCCGGATAAGCGGAGCTTTGAGCGACTCGAAAATGATGGATTCGCAAGCGGCTTACGAGTCGGCGTTTACTCTGCTGATGGCTCAGATGGCGGGCGGAAATTTTATCCTGCACGCCGCTGGCATAATCGATACATACAACTGCGTCTCTTTTGAAAAACTCATGATAGACAACGAGATAATCGGCATGGTCAAGCGGATTGGCCGCGGCGTGGAGGTCGACGATGAGACGCTTGCCTACGACGTGATAGAGGAAGTCGGCCCTAAAGGAGAATTCATCACTCACGAACACACGCTCGAACATTTCAGAAAAGAATTTTATATCCCTTTTCTCAGTGACCGTCAAAACGCCACGCGATGGGAAGAGGAAGGCGGCGTTCCAATCGAACGGAGAGCGAACGCAAAATGGAAAGAGATGCTGGATTCTTATGTCGAACCAAAATTGCCCGCTGACCTCGACGCCGCGATGAGAAAATTCTTCGAGAATTGATTTTCAGGTTCTATAACGCGCGGGTATAAAAAGGCGGCCTCCCTTTTTTGGGGAAGCCGTCTTTTTTGTCAGGATTAAACGTGTCAGTTTCCCAGCACCAGGCGCGGCAGCCATAGAGTCACCTCTGGGACGTACGTCGTTAAAATTAACGTCGGAAGGTACGCAAAAATCAAGATACTCAGAGTAGTCGGCAGCATGGAGGTTATATCCATTTTCATTACCTTGGAGCCGAAGTAAAGGCAGGGAGCACAGGGCGGAGTAAGGAGCGCGATTCCGAGATTGACTCCAATTATACCCGCGAACTGAATCGGGTCCACTCCAAATTCTTTCAGTACCGGAATCAATATTGGCGCGCACAGAAGCATCGCGCTGGTATCGTCCATCAACATACCGATTATGAGCAGAAGCACATTGACGCCCAGCAATATGACGTTTTTGCTCACGGCGAATCTTTGGAGGAAATCGGTGATTATCAAGGGAAGGTCTTCCATTATGTAAATCCGGGCCAACATCATCGTACAGAAAATCATTACCATGCACACGCCGGTTGTGGACGCGGTTTCTATCAAAACTTCCCCCAGATTTTTCAAAGTCAGTTGCCTGTATATAAAGAAACCCACCGGTATAGTATAGACGACCGCGACCGCGGCGGCCTCGGTGGGGGTAAAACAGCCGCTGTATATCCCTCCCAGGACAATGACAGGCATGAAAAGCGCTGGAAGAGTGGACGAGGTACGTTTTGCGGCCATGCCGGAAAACTCTTTGAAACTCATTTTAGATCTTACTTTGATGTCTTTATTGTTCCTCAACAGGAAACAACAGGTGATCGACATAAATACCATCAGGATCACTCCCGGAACAACGGTGGCTAAAAAACACGCGAGCATGGATTGTCTGCCGGCAAAGGAATACAGTACCATGTGAGCGCTAGGAGGTATCAGAAGTCCCAGAGGCGAGGAACAGGTAACAAGGGCCGCGGTAAATCCATCTGGATATCCATACTCTTTAAAACGCGGTTTCATTATACTCCCGATACAGGAAAGAGTCGCGAAAGCGCTTCCGGAGATGGAGCCGAAAGCGCCGGAGGCCACAATCGCAACGATTGCGAGGCCCGCTTTTGCGCGTCCTACAAAAATATCCACGAAATTTATAAGGTGTTTGCCGATTCCGCTCTTCTCCATCAGCAGTCCAACCGCGATAAAAAGAGGCACGCATAACAGAACGAGAGAATTTATAATGCCGAATCCATACGTCAGGAGAAACGTACTCTTGTAATCCAGTAATATCACCAGTACAATCGACGCGGCGGCGAAGACATACTGTATATAAACCCCGAGGAGAAGCCCGACAAGAATTATCACAGTAGCCAAAATAATAGCCATAATCAATTTCCTCCCTTGGAATTGGCCGATTTGAGCTTTTGGAAATCTTTGAGCGTCTCTAGCGTGAGGTAAAACGTCATAAGGAGAAAACCGATAAAAATAGGCAGTTGGTATATCAGAAAAGGTATATCCCATACTGCCGAAACCTGCCAGGTTTCCACGGCTCTCTCGGCCAGGTTGAACGCCAGTACCGTCAAAACCGCGCTTACCGCTATATTGATTACGCCGGCCGTTAATTTTAATCTCAAACGTTTTTTAAGAGGCAAAAACATCCCCACTATGTCGGCCTTGACGTGAGTTCCTTCGTACATAGCGTATGTAGCGCCTATAAAATACATCCAGAACGCGCTCGACAGAAGAAATTCGTCATAGCCGTATATGTCCGCGTGGAGAACGTATCTGAACAATACGACGCTCGCGAGTAGAGCGAGCATAATTACAGTCGATACTATCATGATTATTTTTTGCAGCAAAACACACATTCTGTTTGCTTTAGAGTTTATGATTCTGTCGACAAAAGGCTGCTCCGCCGCGTCGTTCATAAACGGCACCTCCTCTATATTATTAAATCTTTTTTATGCTTTTTGCGGCGCAATCGCGCGAAAAACGCGGAAAGCGCCGCATGCCATAACGAACGTCCTATTTGTTTTGAGAGTTCTCAGCGATTATCGCGGACTCGACTTCGTTCATCCGTGCTTCGATTTTTTTCATCACGTCTTCCCCGAGGTCTTCGTAGTAATTCACCCAGACGTTCTCCCTGATGAACCTGGCGAGCGTCACGTACTCCTCGTCGGTGTAGTTCACGACTTCAATTCCAAAACCCTTGAGCTGTCTCTCGTACTCAATATCTTCTTCCGCCGAGGCTTTCAGCGTCTTGCGCGAATACTCGTCGAAAACTTCCTTCACAATTTTCTGCTCGTCGGGAGAAAACCCGTTCCAAACGTCCTCATTTATGATCATCCATCCCAAGGGCTGTTGCACCCTGTTATTGTCAATATGCTTGATGACGTCTTTGCCGACAAGAGCCGCGCTCTCAAATGTAAATCCGCTCGATCCGTCCACCTGTCCGGTTTGCAGCGCGCTCATAGTCTCAGCCCACGCGATCGTCACCGTCTGATATCCCATCTTGGTGAACGCTTCTTTCATCATGGGCATTGCGACCACTCTTATTTTCTTTCTTTTGCTCTCGAAGTCGGTAAAGCTCTCGGGACGTCCTCCTTTTCTGAAGACGAGCGTCGCGGGGGGCTCGATCCACGGGCCGAGGCTGTGAAGGTTCATCGAGTTGATTACGCCCTCTATTTCCTGGCGAAGAATCGAGTCCTCGTCCCAAGCCATGCGATCGAGCTGTTTTACTCCAAGCGGGGCGATCGAAGGTAAACAAAGCAAATCAAGCCGCTTGTGATCTCTTTTGGTCATATTTACGGAAGCAATTTCTATCGTGCCCTGACGGACCTCTTCCGTCACTTCTTCCCAGCCGCACAACTGTCCGTCGGGATAGACTTTTATTTGCACGGAACCGTTCGTCCTTTTTTCTATTTCCTCGACGGCCTCGAACAACCCCTTTGTGACAGCCCCTTCCTGCGAATAAAGCGCGTAAAGCTTGAGCGCCTTCGCTTCGGCGCATGAACCTGAAGCCAGTAACAATGTCGCGCCGATCATCAAATACATGACCTTCTTAATACCACTCTTTCCCATAATCCTTCCTCCTCTTTAAGAATTCGTATCTATTTCTTACTATACCGTTCAAATTAAAGCTATTCATTCGCCAATGCCAGTAACGACGCCCAAGATGCTTAATTCCGCTCGCCCAAACCAATCCCCCCTTTTGCGTAAGCATGGCTGAGACATTTTTTGAAAAGTCGATTCTTCTCAGAGGAGTACAGGCTATCATGAAATAAATTTTCCGTCAAAAAATATTTTTAAAAGAAAAATTTCATTTTTTATAAGGCGCCTGAAGTACGCAAGAAGGAAGGGTTTTTATTAGAAAGCCAGAGGTGACTCATAGCATCGTATTAAAATAAAATTATTCTTTTTTAAAAATTTATTGCAGAAAAAAATCCTTTATGATATGCTCCTCTTATGTTCAAAAAAGTTATTTTTGACATCATAAAGGCGGTGGTACTACGGCCCGTTGATAGTATGTTTGTTGCTCTGTGAAATTTTACTTTGACTTGAGACATTCAATATTGATGGGATCGTAGATATGGACGACACCTTTTTTGGTGTCCTCAGCGAAGGAGGCAAAAGAGGGTGAGGGACAATTGTTATCATGGCTGACAAAACTCAAAAGAAGCCTTATATGAAACGGATTGAAAGGCTGAAGGAGCGCCTTTTGAACACCAGACCCGAGATGGATTTGGAAAACGCGGCGCTTCTCACGAGGGGCTTTCAGGAGTCGGAGGGCGAACCGCTGGCGGTGCAGAAGGCATATGCGTTCCGATTGCAGTGCATGGAAAAGACCGTGCGCATATGGGACGACGAATTGATTGCGGGGAACTCGGGCAGCAAGCAGAGAGGCGGCCTGCTGTGTGCCGACACCTGCTGGTCGGTGCTTGACGACGAGCTGGACACTATCAGCAACCGTGAATACGACCCGTTCTACCTGACAGATGAGGACCGCGCTCTCTTTACTGAAGTCATCCGCCCCTATTGGAAAGGCCGATCGACCTACGAAAAATGGCTATGCCAGATACCAGAAAAAACTCGCATCCTGCGCGACTGCGGCGGCGCCTACATAAACCGCAAAGCTGTGCGCGGATGGGGGGAAACTACCGCGGGATACTCGCTAATCATAAACGAAGGGATAGAAGGCATTGAGCGCCGCATCGCGGAGGCGCGGTCGGAAATTGACCTCGCACGCCCCGGCGACTACGAGAAATCCGTTTATCTTCGCGCGCTTTCCCTCAGTGCTGACGGCGTGCGCAGGATGGCAAAACGTTACGCCCGCGAGGCCGAACGACTGGCAAAACTGGAGAAGAACCCCGAGCGCCGGAAAGAACTGCTGGAGATCGCCGCGGTATGCGATCGCGTGCCCGAAAAACCGGCGCGCACTTTCCGCGAAGCGCTCCAATCCTTTTACTTCTATCAGACGTGTATTTTCATGGAGCAAAACGCCGCGAGTTACAATCCGGGGCGAATGGACCAGTACCTCTATCCGTTTTACAGCGGCGACCTGAGAGAAGGGAGAATCACTCCCAACGAGGCCCAGGAGTTGTTTGACTGCCTCTGGGTAAAATTCAGCGAACCTTGCCTCTTCCAGGACGCTGTGACCGCGAAATTTTCCGCGGGTTATCCCATGTTTCAGAATGTCTGTGTCGGCGGTGTAGATGAGCGCGGCATGAACGCGGTGAACGACCTGTCGTACATGATTCTTCAGGCCACAATGGACGTTCAGTTGTACCAGCCATCTCTTTCTGTGCGCTATAACATGTCGCGCAACCCGAACAAATTTCTGCGCAAGGTCGCTGAACTGATAAAACTCGGCACCGGTTTCCCGGCCTTCCATTCCGACGAGATCGGCATCCAGATGACGCTGAACAAAGGCGTGCCGCTCAAAGAAGCTTACGATTGGAACCCTTGCGGATGCGTAGAGACCAACCTCTCGGGCCGGATGCACTGCTACACCTCCTACGCCGACTACAATCTGGGCTTGGTGGTGGAATTTGCCCTGAATGACGGCAAGAGCCGCAAATACGGCCGTTATGCCGGCGCCCGCACCGGAGACCCGCGTAATTTCAAAAATTACGAACAATTTCTCGATGCCGTCAAAGAGCAGATACGGTATGTGCTGCGCGTCATGGTGGAAGGCAATCACGTCAACGACGTAATTTGTCTCGACCGAGTGTGCCCCGCGCTGTCCATGACATTTAAGGAGTGTATTTCCAGCGCGAAGGACTATGCGTGGGGCGGCGCGAAATACAATGTGGGCAACGGTTTGGACGCTATCGGCGTGGCTGATTTGGTGAACAGCGTCTATGCCGTCCGGGAACTCGTCTACGATAAAAAACTTGTAAGCATGAGCCGGCTGCTCGATGCTTTGGAAAACGATTTCGCCGGTTACGAAGACGTGCTGAAACTCTGCATGGAAGTCCCGAAGTACGGTAATGACGACGAAGGAGTCAACGAGTTGACGGGCGACCTCTTCACTTTTATCGCCGATTACATCGAGTCGTTCGACAGCCGCTACGGTCACATGACCGCCGGTATACTTCCCGTCTCGGGCAACACTCCTTTCGGTCTGGAAGTGGGGGCGCTTCCCTCCGGACGCAAGGCTTACATGCCCCTGGCCGACGGAATCAGCCCCAGCGGCGGCACCGACCTGGAGGGCATGGGGGCTATCATCAAATCGGCCTCGTATATTCCGCACGGGCGTTTCTCTCAGGGGACGCTGCTGAACCTCAAACTCGATCCTGTTTTCAATCGGAGCGAACAATCCACCGAAAACCTGATGGCGTTTTTGAAGAGCATGTGTTCTCTCGGAGTGTTTCACGCACAGTTCAACGTCATAAACAAAGAGACCTTGCTCGACGCGCAAGAACGCCCGGAGGAACACAAGGGGTTGTTGATCCGCGTGGCGGGATATACCGCGTACTTCACGGAACTCGGAAGAGAAGTTCAGGACGACATCATCTCACGAACCGCTCACGAAGGTATCGCCTGTTGAAAAAAACGGCGCGGGAAGCGGTTATTCTCCGTGTTGAAAGGCTGTCTCCCAATGACGGGCCGGGGTTGCGCACCGTCATATTTTTCAAAGGCTGTCCGTTGCGATGTGCCTGGTGCTCGACCCCGGAATCGCAAAACGCATACCGGGAACTGTATTATAAAAAAAATCGCTGCCTCGGGTGCGGCCGCTGTGTGAGCGCCTGCCCGTCGAAGGCGCTTTCTCCGGCGTCTGGCGCGAAAAAAATCATGAGAGATCAAAGCCTTTGCGACGAATGTCTGGTTTGCGCCGGCGTCTGTCCAGCCGGAGCGCTGGGCGTCTATGGCGAGAAAATGACGGTATCGGATGTGATGGCACTGATTCGCCGCGACGAGATATTCTATTTCCATTCCTCGGGCGGCGTAACCTTGAGCGGCGGGGACGCGCTGTGCTATCCCGACTTCGCCCGCGAACTGCTGATGAGCTGCAAGGAAAGCGGCATTCACACTATGGCGGAATTGAGCGTATCCCGCGATTATTGGCGCGCGAGTATGCTAATACCTTTCCTTGACGCGTATTACGTGGATATCAAGTTGATGAACCCTGAAAATCATTTAAAATGGACCGGCGCGGATAACCGGGATATCCTCGCCAATATCCGCTCCGTCTCGCGGGAATGGCCGAAACGGGGACTTCACGCGCGCGTTCCATTGATACCGGGTGTCAACGACAGTAAAAGCTCCGTCTCGGAAACGGCGCTTTTTTGCAAAGACCTGACGAACTGCCGCGAGCTGGAATTTTTGCCGTATCATCGATTGGGAATATCCACTTACCGGTATCTGGGAAGAGAGACGCCCTTCGCGGAAACTCCCGCGATGACCTTCGAGGAAGCGCTTGGAAAAGTGGAATTTCTCGCGGAAATGAAACCGCCCTTCCCCGTGAAAATCGCGGGACAAACTGTTTGGACGCCAAATCAGCCAATATGTGGAGACGCTGTATAGCCTGACTGTTCATGAACCGGCGAAAGACGCGTTCACGTCTTTCGCCGGTTCATTGTTCAGCAAATCGTCCGTCACTTCCAGTGCGCTTCGCCGAAAAACAGGAATTCCGTTCCCAATCCTTTCTTCACCGCGTTATCGTAAAGGGTCTTTCCCCATGCTATGTCGTGCAGGGGCATCCCGCCCGTGAGGAACATGATTGTCTCGTCGTCGCTCTTTCTGCCGTTCGCTCTTCCGCAAACTATGTCGCCGAGGCTCGCTATGCCGCTCGGGTCGTATTTGCCGGCAACGATGTATTCGAGCAAGTGGTAGGACGGCGCCACTACGGAAACGGCTTCTATGCCGTCTGGATGTTCATGGCCGTCCGCGAGAAAGGCTTCATGCATTTTCCAGTTATCGGCGATTACTGTGTTCTTCGAGAAAGCTTCCGCGTCGAGGTCGGCATCCCCCGTGAAAGTGGCCAGGCATCCCGGTTTGAGCCAGTCCGTCTCTATGCGCGGGACGCTCGCGCCGGACGTCGCTATGGTGATGATATCCGCCGGGCGCGCGGCAGCTTCTATGGAGTCCACATATTCAACGCGTATGCCGAGAGCCTTTGACTCTTCTTTCGCCCAATCTTTTCCGCGTTCCGGCGATACGTCATAAAGGAACGCTTCCTCAACAGATGGAATGGCGGTTTTGATCGCGAGCAGACAGGCTTTGTTTATCACGCCGCCGCCGATTACACCGACGCTTTTCGCGCCTTTGCGCGCGAGGTATTTCGACGCCACTCCGGGGACAGCGCCTGTGCGCATGGCGCTTATCATGTTGCCTGACATGATCGTAAACGGAACTCCGGTGTCGGCGTCGTTCAGTATCGTGGTCAGGACGGAGCGGGGCAGCCCTCTCTTGTGGTTTTCCGCGTTCGAGCCGTACCATTTTTCGCCGCAGATGTTATATTTCCCTCCGAGATAACCGATCATCGCCATGAATCTTCTGTCCGGCCCCGTGACCGGCATTCCGGGGAAGCGCTGTTTCTTAGGGAAAAATAACATCTGCCCATGTTCGTTTTCAAGCGGTCCTCCCATGAGGTAGTCGCCCTCGCCCAAAAGGCGAAAAACATCCTCTATAACGCCGACGCAGGCGGCCATGTCCATAACGCCCGCTTCCATCAGGTCGTTTTCCGACAAAAGCAACGTCCTCACTGAATTGTTCGATGTCACCACAATCTCTCCCTTTGATGAAAATTTCATTGCATTAATTCTATATCTATGAATGAAAAATTTCAAGAGCGCGATTTGTAAATTGACTGAATGTAGCGCTGATTGATTTTATGTATAATATGAAATTGAGAAGTTAATTCATGCGCGTAAGGACGTGTTGTCATGGCGGAAGCGCCGGATATTTTTAACGAGACAAATAAACAGGACGCGGGAGTGTTCTTGAAACTGCGCGAAATAATGCCGGAACTCACGCCCACGCAACGGGTCGTGTGCGCTTTCGTTCTGGAAAAATATCAAAAAATCGCTTTTATCACAGTCGAGGAACTCGCCCGGCAGTGCGGAGCGAGCCCGGCAACTGTCGTTCGGACGGTCAAAGCCCTAGGTTACGGGAGTTATCGCGAGATGCGGGAGGATTTTGAGCGCATACTGCTCGGCACCAATACTTCCCTTTGGTGGGAGATGGAGCGTTCATGGGAGGCGGAGAACGGCGATTTTCCTTTTCCGTGGGTCGCGCAGGACAATATCGACGCGATAAAATCCTGCATGACTTCCCAGTTGATGAAGAATTACAACGAAGCCGTCGACTTGCTGCTGAAAGCGAAAACGATTTATATCGTAGCAATGCGTTCGTCCCGAGCGGCGTCATTCTTTTTTTACTCGATGCTTAAAGATATCCTGCCGAACGTGGCTTGCGCCAATTTGGGGCAGGACGTCCTCTATGACGATCTTGTCGATCTCACTCCCGAAGACGTGATATTTTGCATGTCTTTAGGCGGCCCCCATCACGCGAAGGCGACCGCCAACGCGATGGCCTATGCCGCGGCACACTCGATACCGTCTATTTTAATCGCGAGCTCCCCGTCAAACCCAGCCGCCCCTTACGCCAGCATAATGCTTTACGCGCCTCCGGCGAGCAAGCATTACTCGATTGTCGCGTGCATGACGATTCTCGAATCCCTGATAGTTTCGATAGGCAAAAAAAACAGCGATTACGCGCGGAAGAAGCTGCGAAAATTGGAGAACATACTGATCGAAAAAGATATTACTTTCTAGCAGGCTGTCGGATTTGCGCGTTATCGCATTAGAAAAGACGGGTTTTATTCTTATATAACTTCACAATCGGCGTATTTCGCCATCGACCGGCGAGTCTCGTTATTGCTCATTTTTATTATAGCGTCTCCTTGCTTTAGATTTTTCTATCATGGATATTTGTTCTTGCGTTATTTTAGCCAAGCCCCCAATCCGCAGGTTGATGAATTTGGCTCCCGATAGATTCTGTCTATTTCAGGGTTTATGCGATTATGGCTTTTCACTCAATGGGT
>JAISXR010000033.1 GCA_031270375.1 Synergistaceae bacterium
ATAGCGTCGGCCGTCATCGGCGGCGTCAGCATGAACGGCGGCAGGGGTTCGGTGCTGGGCGCGATATTGGGGCTCGCCCTGATGGCGCTGGTGCAGAACGCGCTGACACTTTTCTCGGCCCCGCCTTTCTGGCAGGATTTGATTCGTTATCTTATAGTGCTCGGCGCCGTGCTTCTCGACGCCTTGCAGAAAAACAGGGCGACAAGGCGTATGGCCTGACGGCGGGGGGGTGAACGCGAGCCGAAGGGGCGCAGGTGAATTGTCTGTATCGACGTTACTCACAAAACCAGGGGGAGAGGATATTTGATGAGTTTAAAGACGGCAAATTACAAGTTCAACCACGTGGGCGTTCCCATAGCGACCGACAACGTGCAGCCGGACGAGATATATTTCGAGGCGCTGCAACTGTACGCGACCGATCCGGACAAGACGGAGTACAAGATAGAATACCTCCGTCCCGCGCCCGGATGCACGTTTTTTCCGATTCTGCTCGCGAACCCGCACGTCTCGTATCAGGTGGACGACCTGGAAAAAGCGCTCGAAGGCGAAAAAGTTGTCGTTCCTCCTTTCTCGCCGATGCCGGGACGGACGATAGCGTTCATTGAGGTGAACGGTTTTATCTTCGAACTGGCCTACGATGAACCCAAGAGCGCCTGACATTTTGGAGGTGTGACGCAAATGGCGAAAATGAAATCTGCCCTCATGATGGGGCCGCACAAGATGGAAATAGGGGAGAAGGACATTCCCTCATACGGCGACGAGGAAGTTTTAGTCAACGTCAAACACGTCGGAATCTGCGGGGCCGACCTCGAATTCTTCAAGGACGGAGCCATCGGAGCCTGGGTCTTGTCGTATCCGCATACCCTGGGGCACGAACCGGCCGGCGTGGTCGCCGAGGTCGGACGTAACGTCAAAAACGTCAAACCCGGCGATAAAGTCGTAATCGAACCTGGTAAACCCTGTTTCAAATGCCCCACCTGTCAGAAGGGCCTCTACAACCTGTGCGGCGAGATGCGTTTCATGTCGGTGCCGGGGGATGCCGGCGCGCCCGGCGCGTTCTGCGAATACGTCGCGTGGCCGTCTCGTTTGGTTTATAAACTGCCCGATGGCGTCGACACCGCCGACGCGTGCCTTGCGGAACCTCTTGCCGTGGGCGTCCACTCCGTTGAACAGTCGGGCATAAAATTCGGACAGAGCGCCGCGGTAATCGGCGGAGGCTGCATCGGGCTATGCACGGCGCTCGTGCTGAAAGCGCAGGGCATTTCCGAGATATACGTGACCGACCGTCACCCCGGTCGTATCGCGAAAGCCAAGGCGATTGGCGTGACCGAGGTGCTGAACGACAAAGAAGTCGATACGGTCAAGGCGATCAAAGACATCTGTGGCGGCGTCGATGTCGTCTACGAATGTACCGGCTCGCAGAAAGCCATTGATCAGGCGATCCCTCTTCTCAACAGGGGCGGTATGCTCACGCTGATCGGCCTCTTCGGCGCGCCGAAACAGCAGGTCGACTTGAACGGCCTGATATTTGTAGAGGGCTCCGTGACCACGAACTTCCGCTACCGCAACAATCACCCCGCCGCCATATCGGCCATAGCGAGCGGAACGATCCCGATCCGCAATATAGTTTCGCACCGTTTCCCTCTTGAAAAACTGGGCGAGGCGCTGGAACTGAACCTGAGCAACAAGGACGAAGTCACCAAGATAGTCATCGAAGTGTGACGGAAAAAATTTGACGCACATGCAACGCCGGCGGCCGCCCGCGAACGGGCCGCCGGCGTTGCAGCGGAAAGCCGCCAGCGACGCGCGTAATATTCCGTGAAACACGAGAGCAACACGGGAAATGAGCATGGTCAGTGTCAATACTGCCTTAATTACGGAACAAATTTTCATCTCGGCAGTCTTATCAACACAGCGGTGTTGCTGTATTATCGGACAAAACGGAAAGGAGAGCGCTCGATGAATCGGATCAACGTAATAGCGCTTGGTGTTCGGGATATGGCTAAATCTGTGCGGTTTTACCGCGAAGGGCTTGGTTTTCAAACGGATGAGAAAGAGGTCGACCCAAAAGTCATTTTCTTTAATACACCCGGCACAAAGTTTGAACTTTGCCCTTTGCCGCTTCTAGCGGAGGATATCAACGCGGAGAATCCTCCACAAACCACCGGAGGCTTTGCGGGCATCACTCTTGCTTATAACTGCAAGAACGAAACAGAGGTTGATGAGACAATCAATCTTGCGAGAAAAGCGGGGGCGAATATCATAAAAGAGCCGCAAAAGGCGTTTTGGGGCGGTTATCACGGATATTTCACCGATCCGGACGGATACTGTTGGGAGGTTGCGTACAATCCGCATTGGTCGTTCGACCAAAACGGCTTGCTGATTTTATGACGCTGACTGAAATCTATGTGATGTGAAAATCTACAACAATTTCCACGTCATGATCGTCGTCAACGCGAAAGAACATTGCCGCGAAAAGCCGTTTTTGCGGGGTATCAGCTATCGGGAATTTGCGATTCATCGGATTGGTTGACCTCCGAAACGGCGGCACTAGCAGTCTGTCGGTTTTTCGGGACCTCAAACCGGCCCCAAGCCCATCCATGCATAATTTTGTCACATATGACCGAGGTTATTTCTTCTTTCTTCTGAACTCTATATCAACTGGAGGCCCTTTTCGTTCATTATCTTGTGGAGTCTCTTTATATTCCATGACATACATACCAAACACCATTCTCCGCGTACCGATTTTATTCCGCGAAGCAAAAACTGCCGGAACCCCATGACATGCTTGATGATTCCAAATACCGGTTCTATCGTACATTTTCTACGCGAAAAAATTTTGCGCCCTTCTTTTGTCTTCAAACGTCGTTTCATTCGCTCAACGGCTGTGGACGC
>JAISXR010000215.1 GCA_031270375.1 Synergistaceae bacterium
CCGGAAAATTCGGCCTTCGTACTGACGGAGTCTATATAGAGGACGCGATGGTGTACATCCAGAACGTCAAGCAGCCTGGTTTTCTCGTGAAAGAAATGATGGAAAGGGCGAACCCCCTGATCGAATGGAGCGAGATACCGTTCAGGGTAGTGTTCAGGACTATCGAGATGACCGAATCCTCGGCCACGATGTCGGGAGCCCCCCGTGATTTTGACGGAGGCGAGACGGTAACGTGGAATCCGGCCTCGAAAAAAGCGGAGGCGGCGAGATGAGCGGTTTTCCGATCGTTCGGATGAGGAGGCTCAGGGAGAACGCGGCGCTCAGGAACATGCTGACGGAGGTCACGCTCGAACCCAGACATTTGATCTTGCCGGTCTTCGTGTGTCCGGGCGAGGGTATATCCGAGCCGATTCCCTCGATGCCGGGAGTGTGCCGCTGGAGCGCCGATCGTGCGCCCGAGGTCATCGAACCCGCCGTCGATGCCGGTGTGACGGCTTTTTTGTTTTTCGGCCTGCCGACGTACAAGGACGCGGACGGAACGGGCGCGTTCGCCCCGGATCAGCCGGTGCAGAGGGCGCTCCGTTTTCTGCGCGGCAAATATCCCGATATAGTCCTCATCGCGGATACCTGCATGTGCGAATACACGTCTCACGGACACTGCGGACACCTGACGGATGACGGGCGCGTCGACAACGACGCCACGCTTGAGCTTCTGTCGAAAGCGGCGTTGAGTCAGGCGGAATCCGGCGCGCATTTCGTTGCGCCAAGCGACATGATGGACGGGCGCGTCGGCGCGATACGTTCCGCGCTCGACGGCGCGGGGATGAGTTCGGTTGGCGTCATCAGTTATGCCGCCAAACTCGCGTCCGCCTTTTACGGCCCGTTCCGCGACGCCGCCGGCAGCGCGCCGAGCTTCGGGGACAGGAAAAGTTACCAGCTCCCGCCGGCCAATCCGAGGGAAATAATACGTGATGCCCTCATGGATGCGGATGAGGGCGCCGATATGCTCATCGTAAAACCCGCTGTGCCCTGTCTTGACATCGCCGTCCGGCTGCGCGCCGGGACTGATTTGCCCCTGGTGGGCTACGTGGTGAGCGGGGAGTATATGATGCTGCGCTCCGCTATATCGTCGGGGGCTCTCGACGGAGAGCGGGCGCTCCTGGAGTACCACATTGCCGTAAAGCGTTCAGGATGCGATCTCGTCATAACTTACTGCGCGACGGAATTGGCACGGCTTTTGAGAGAGACCGCCGGCCGATAAGAACGCGGATGCCTGATTAATTGGAGGAAATGATGATCATGGAGCCTGATTCCAAAGATTTCGCGGCTGATTTTGAAACAGTCAGTGTTCTTATTGAGAAACGCAACGAATATGCGAAAAAAACTATCAACGAATGTAATGCCGCAATAAACGCGTTGGGGAGCAACTATTTCGTCGATATTGATTTAATAAAAAATGCCGCGGAACAATTAAAAGAGTATGAAGATATACAGGGAACACTTTGTAAGGTTCTGGGGAAAGTACTTCCCGGATATGAAACGAAGAATTTTACCGATATCCAAGGTCTTCTGATCGAACAAAAAAATAATGACGACGAATTAAGACAAATACGGAATACTCTTGAGAAATTTTTGCTTGTGTCGTCCGGCGATAATGTCGACAGCAAGGCTATTCTCGATGAAAATAAGATAAAAGTAAAATCCTTGCTTGAGGAACGCGATGTCAATTTTTTACGAACCGAAGCGTCTCCATATCATTTGTTTTTGAAATTAACCGAAAATCATCAACTTATTTCTGACATTTCCGTTAAAGAGGAAGAAATGATAGAGAAAGAATTTCCCAAGCCAATCCCCAGATATTTATACGCGGGATATTTTTTCTTGGCTAATACACTCCCTGCGAATGAAGTGCAAAAGCAAAATCTCGATTTTACGACAGCCAAAGAATCCACACCTTTTCACACGACGCCTTTTGTCCATGAAATGGCGAAAAAAATCAATAACGTATGGAAATTTATCCCTCCTTTCAGCAATTTGCACAGAAAATTTCTGTTGACGCTTGCTTCTTTATGGGTTTTATCTGAAGATTTGATTGGAAAATATATCTTTGAAAAACAGGATGTCAAAGAGTCATTGAAAAAGTTTATAAAAGAAGGCTACTTGACTGTCATTACAGATGCAAAGAGCAAGTCGGCGTTCTACGCGTTTTCTCCCAAGGGTTTAAAAATGTTCGCCGCCGCAACCAGCCGGGAAATGTTGATGTCGCGAGGGGATAAAATACCGTCAAAACTCCTGTCATCCCAAGAATTGAAATCTCGTCAAGAAATATTGTCAGATTTAATACGCATCAATAGCATAGTTCTTTTTTTAATGCGTATCGCGAAGAGAGATGCGCAAAATGTAAAAAAAATGATATTCGTTTCTGAATGGGCGTTTACTCCTGAGGGGACACCATGTTTGATTTTTTCAAGAGAAATTCAAAATCATAAGAGTATTGAGTTTTTTGTAATCTCCTATTGTAACGGGCAAGATAGCGCAATTGCTGAGAAAGTGCCGCAAAAAACCGATAAGGGAGATTTAATTAATAATGTGATTCTCATTTGCGAAAACATAGTTATCGCTGAGACAATGTCGTCACAGTTGACCAAAGTCTGTCCGTGGCAAAGATTATTCACCGTTTCAATAGATCGCGAGACGAAAAAATTATTTTTGTATGAAGACGGGGAAAAAATTAATTTTTTGAGTCTTTTATCAGACACTTATCCGAATGACAACTCCAATTTTCCTGATGCCATAGGTATAACACACAAAGAAACAAGTCAACCGCGCGTTCAGGAAGCTAAAATTGAAAATATTGAAAGGAAAACAGACATTGCAAATCGAGTTGAAACTCTGGATGCGAGCGGCGATTCGCCCGTAAATACTTCCAACGCCGCACTCGTTGCCTCGGTTTTGAAATCGGAATCCGAGTTTTTAATTCCAGAGAAGACCGACGACGAAAATGATAAAGATGCAAAAGAAGTAACAGAGATTGAAGAATTTACGCAAAGCGAAACTATCGCAGCCAATAACGCCAGAGAAAAAGCCGGCGATATTCTTTCAAGCGGATTGACGCCCAAGCATACGGAAGAATTTGTAAGCCTTTGCGATATGCTCTTGCAAGAAGGCATCGACATACAAGACGACGATATTGTCGTAAACAGTTTGACTCAAGCAGTGGTTTTAATGAAATCTCTTTCTCTCGAAGAAAATTATCCTCAGTACCACATCCTTTACAAACAACTATTACTAGCTACCGATTTTCCTCTGGATCCGCACACGTATGATTCGAATTCCATCTTTGCGGTTTTCAATGACGGCGACAAAAGAAGTGTTTTTAGTCTTGCTACGATTTTACGGGCTATTTTTTCCCCTGATATGTCTTACGATCACCCGCTTTATGAGTATGCAAAGGATGTTTTTTCCGATTTTGAGACGATCTTTGAAAAGTACGGAGCACTCAAACCGCTGTTTAATCTCCTGCTTCAAGTTAAAGATCTTTCGCCGACAGGTTTTTCCGATTCAGTTTTAAACAGATTCACAGATCAAAGTAAACAAAAAGAGAAAATAAAAAAACTCCGCGAAGAAGCGTCACAGCTCGTCGAGCTACCGGTGATAAAAAAAATGATCAACGGCATTCCCGACATGTTAGACCTTTGTTTTGGCGCGAAAAGCGATCTTCGAACTTGCCTTGAAATAATTTCCAAAGATAAGACAGATGAAATTGATTTTGTGAAATCAATTTATGAAAAATTCTGCAATAAAAATATAGACGGTTTTCAGATCGTTTCAGCGGATAAGATCGAATTGGAATTCGATAAAAATTGGAAGATCGCGCGTAAAGAGGACAGAATGCTTCTTATCAAAGCTCCGCGCGAAAAAATTTTGGAAGGTTTCAAGAAACGAATCGACCTTATAGATTCGTGGCTCAATATCATAAAACAAAACAACAACACCGGCAAAAGAGATAACGAATCTCTTTTGAGCCTTCGAAGCAAGATAATAAAAGAATTAGACCTCGTACTTCCTTTTATCAAGGAAACTTACGGGCCGTTTGACAAAACGGTGCTCGTATATTTGTTGGATAATATAAAGAAAAAACTGTCCGGTGAGACAATCGACAGGAGAAAAACATTTGCGGATATGTTGCGTTCCGGTTTTTTCAGCGTTGACGAAAACGGACTTCCGGTAATAATGCCCAAACTTAGTTCTGTTCCGTATTTCGAGCCCTGGAGAAACGTATTGAAACATATTGCGGCTCCAGTCATCGGTTTGCGGGAGACGCTTTTACGCGTTTCAGATAAAGCCTACCCTGACTTTTATGATAATATCGGCGCCGCACAAGCTATTTGCCGGTATCTGAGCGATTATTGCGAAGAGATAGATAATTCGGAGAAATATACGGTATCAATTCCCGACGCAAAAAAGAGCGCCAATCAAAGGACAGATGACTTCAAAAACGATCTGGAAATCGCGTTTGCGTATGGCAGAATTTCTGAAAGCCAAAGGGAAGAGTTATTAGACGTAGTCGATGAATTCGAAGAAGATTTTCTCTCCGCCAACGATTTCGGTATATGGAACGGATTCCTGAACGCGTTACGGAAAAATATCGGCGATAACGCTCAAACGAGGCATAAAGAACTTGACCTGGACATTACCGACCGCAGAAAAAACAACAAACGTGATGAATTAACGGTTTTGCTCGATATTGCCGCGGAAAAACTCAGGGCCCCGGAAAAAAATTTCGCTCTCGCCGAGGAATATATCAATTATTTCGACATAGGTTATATAGAAGATTTGGAACATATAGCCATAGAGGAAAAAGATACCAATCCGTTCCTGAAATTTATTTCAAAAAATGTGTATGACGATTTGCTTAATCTCTGCAGGCGAAATCAAGCCCGCAGCTTGCGCGGTTTTGGTTGGAATTATACCGAAGAGCGTTTGAAGCAAAGTAATGTCTCAGAACAATACCGAGAGGGCGCCAGACGGCTTTTATGCAATCTTCCCAATCAACCGAAGGAGGCAAGGCCGGAAAGCATTCAGCAATTGCTTACTGAATTAGGATTTGTCGTCGAAAAAGTAACGCCAGGTCAAAAAAATTGTTCATTTAAAGCATTGATCAAACCTGACCAGAAAGACAAAACGGAGTACTTGCATCCCGTCGATATCATGGGGACGAAATTATGTTCCCCAGTGGATATAATTTTTCTCTTCGGTAAAATGCAGCCGAATGATATTGTCGATAGAATATGCGGTTATGAATTGAGCCAAACCGCGATAGTTTTTTTAAACGGAACCTTGGATCTTCCCGCGAGGCGGCAAATCGCCGAGCGTTTTCACACGGAAAAAAGCGGCCATAATCCCTTTCTGCTGGTTGATTGGGTTTTACTGCTGTTTCTGGCTACTTACCAAAAGACCGAGCGTCTCCCTGTTTTGCTGAATTGTACGCTTCCGTACACTTCCTCTTTCCAACCCTTTGTTACGTCCGGAGCAGTATCTGACGAAATGTTCATCGGACGTAAACAAGAATTGGGTCAAATACTCAATCCCAATGGCCCCGTCATTGTTTACGGAGGGCGGCAGCTTGGCAAAACAGCGCTTCTTGAACGGGCTTTAAGCAGGGCTCATCACCCGCAAAAAAAAGAATACGCTTTTTATATAAACGCGATTGGCTGTAAAGATGAAGCGAAATTAGCTGAAAAAATACTGACGGAACTCTCAAGTGCCGGCCTCGATGTGACAGGCGGAATTTCCCTGGAAAATATTTGCGGCAGCCTGAAGAAACAACATCAGGAGCAAAGATGGAGCAGATTATTGTTAATGATTGACGAGGCTGACTCGATATTGGAGACGTTTAAAATGTCCGCTCCGTCGTATTCAAATTTAAACGCTTTTGCCGACTTACGCAGAGCGACAAACAACAACTTTAAATTCGTACTGGCTGGTTTGCATAACGTATGCAGAGTGGCGCAGGATTCAAATACGGTTTTCGGACAATTAGGCGGTCCCCTTTGCATTAAACCTCTTTCATCTTTCGACGCGAGAAATCTGCTGACAAAACCGCTCCGTTATCTCGGGTTCAGTTTGGATAACGCATATTTGGAACACATCTTAGTGAACACGATTTTTTATCCAGGTATCATTCATTTTGTGGGATATAAAATCGTCGACAATCTATCGATAAAATATTCTGACTACTACCGTGCAAGTAACGACAATCCTCCGTACGACCTGACCGATAAACAGCTCGGCTCAATAATGAATTCCGCCGACTTGAACAACAGTATCAATGACAGAATAAAATGGACGCTCGAAGTGGATCCGCGTTATTTCATGCTGGCAAGGTGTATCGCATACCTTTACTATACTGATCCGGAAAAAAATAAAAATGGTTATTCTGTCGAAGAAATTCTTGAATACGCACAACTGCTCGAGATTAGTTGTTTAAACGGAATTAATTCCGGAGACTGTAAAACCCTTCTTATGGAAATGGTCGAGATGGGCATTTTGGTCACTCCGTCATCAATGTCTTTCAGATTGCGCCGGCGCAGGTTCCTGGAGGTTATTGGCAAAGATACGTATGAAATAGAAAACGAAATCAAACGGCTCGAGGCGGAAAATCGCAATGCATTATGACGACGTAAGCGTTCAATGGTGGGAAAGCATAAGGGGGCCGGCGATTTTCATAAACACTCTTGTAAATCATTTGCGCTCAAAAAATTTTGTCCTCCTGGACGTTCCGGAAGACCTTCCTTGGCGGAAAGAGTTTCGAAGCTCCGCGGAATCCGTTTTACGCGGATACGAAAACGATTTGATGGTCACCTATATAGATTGTCTCGATGAATGTCCCGGCATTGCCAACGTTGCCGATGCCGCGGCCTTTCTTTTGAAAAAATTTGCGGATAACGAGACTCAGAATGGATATAGGGCCGCTTCGGGAAAAACGATACAACAATATATGATACAGAATAAAGTATTGAAAGATAGAGTTTTATGGATAAAAGGTGTCGGCGAACCGCAAGAATCGCTTTGGCTGTCTTTTTGCAATAGTTACAAACCAACATTGATTGCGGATGGGTTATTTGTAATCGAATCGTATAATTCCAACACCGCAAAAAATTGTGTTTCTCATATTAAACCGCTCTTATACGACGAATACGTAACTGATTACGACGCATTGCTTTTCGACAGTCTCCTCGCTTCCGCGAAGAACCTGACTGTTTACTGGAAACAATATGCCGCGGCTGTTGTTTCCGCGCTCTGCGGCCGTGACGCGGAAGTTTCCGAACGCGTTATCGGCGAAGCCAGGTTTGATGAAGTCGATATAATTGATTTGGTGCTCCAGATTGCTCAAGATCAAATGTTTGAAAAACGCGTCGTCTCGAAAAAACTCAGCCCTTCTCACATTTTTTCCGTAATAAGAAATGAAGATATGCAGGAACTGAAAAGAAGAGTTTGGAAAGCGCAACTGCAATTAATTTTCCCAATGATTGAAATAGAGAGGTTTAACTTCGTCGAAAAATGGAAAACGCAAATCGAGGAGGCTCTGTCTGTTTCATATAGAGAACCTCAAACAGGCAAAGAAAGAATTTTGACACAATACGACGAATACCTGCAGAGCGCGGTTGACGTTGAAATAGGTACCATTAACAGAATGTTGCGTTTGCGGCGTTTCAACGCAACAGATGATTATCTTCTTTATCTTCCGGAAGAAAATGACAGAAGGCGCGTGCGGTTATTATACGAAATGAGAAATAATCTCGCTCACATGAAATCGTGTACCGTGGAGCAAATAAAAGATCTGTTTACGGATTATCCTTACTGGCAGGGATGATTTTTTGCCTCTTTTTCGCGGCGCGTCACAGATTGATCTTGACTGTGTATTTTTTCACGAAATCCGCGGGGTGATATGACATCTTCGCGTCGCGAAGACCGGGGTCGGCCATGTCCTCCTCACGATTTACCGTGGTGAAGCGGCCGCAGTCGTTCGCCAGAAATTCCCTGTTTATCACCTGGAAGGCCGCGTTATAGGCGAGGCTGGCTTTTTCGAAATGTATCATGACTATGCCGTCGCCCGCGTCTTCGGCTATCGTATACGCCGCGATGGAGCCCATCGTCTCTATCACGCCTCCCATTAGCTGGGGCAGATGTTCCCAATTGCCGAGTATGTTTTTTATTATTCCCTCGCTTTCGCGCTCTATGCTCTCGAAACCGCCGAACTCCCTGTAGGATTCTCGCCATTCCTCCTGGAACCTTACGATTCGGGGTATCATTTCCGGTGTTATCGGCGCGTAAGTGTAGGGGTTCTGTTTTCTGAACTGATTCACGCGGTTTCGCTTGCGCATGTATTTATTTCCCGCCAATTCCGCCAATTCCGATACGCTGTGCAGATACTCCCAGCTCGCGCGGTTTTCTTCCGCAGTCACCGCTTCGCCCATCCGTGCTCTCCAGATATCGAGGAGACGTTCCGGAACGAGTTGGAATTCCGCTTCGCGGCCGAATCTCGCCCGTATGATTCCTTCCCAGTCTGAATGAAGGTTCCAGTCTCCGGCGGGCGCCAGATAGTGTTCCTCGGGGAACGAGCCTTTTATCCAGACCAGTTCCTCACCTTCGTCGAAGGCGAACTGGTATCCCATGGCATGTTCCCAGCACAGCACGACTCCTGACGAGTAGTCCGACGATTTTTGCGGCGTTTTTTTCCATAATTCAAGATAAGGGGTCAATGTATCGAGGTTCACGGATTTGAAAAGCAGTCTCACAAGGTTGCCTCCATAGGGGGGTTGCCGTTTTTTTGTAATTTTTTGATGATCAACTCCCTCTATACTTTATCATATTTAAAACCATATTCATCACTCCACTTGACATGTTTCGTCCGACTTTTTATGATAAGCCAGTGTGCTAAATTTATCGGCATGAGAAAAGATGCGGCAGAGGAGGAATATGTTTGGCGGCTCCAGCGCGTGTCTATATAGAAGAAGAGTCCGGCGAGAGAGGGGCATCGGCGGGCGAAAATATCCGCGATAAACGTGCTCTCGCTGAAGAATCCCTGTTCAAGGCCAAGATAAAGGTGGTCGGCATAGGGGGCGGGGGCAACAACGCGTTGGACCACATCATACGTTCCGGGGGGGGCGGCGTGGAATTTCTCGCGATAAACACAGATACTCACTGTCTTGAAAAATGTCTCTCCGTGGAGAAACTAGTGATCGGCGAAAAACTCACCAAGGGGCACGGAGCCGGGGCGCGTCCTGAAATTGGGGAACAGGCGGCCATTGAATCCAGGGAAAATATACGGTCGTGCCTGAAGGGGAGCGACATGGTTTATCTCGCCGCCGGCATGGGAGGCGGCACGGGAACCGGTGCGCTGCCGGTGGTCGCTGAAATGGCCAAGGAACTCGGCATTCTCACCGTGGCTGTTGTGACGCGTCCCTTCAGTTTCGAAGGCAAAAAGCGGACCGCTTATTCCGACGCGGGCATAGAAAAAACCAAAAAGATAGTCGACGCGCTGATCGTCGTGCCCAACGACAGGTTGCTTTTGTCCGACCGTTCCACCACAGTCCAGGAGGCTTTCGCCATGGCGGACGGCGTGCTCTGTCAGGCTGTACAGGGCGTTACGGACCTGGTGACAAAACCCGGAAAGCTCAACGTGGACTTCGCCGATCTGAAAAACATCATGAAGTACTCCGGCGGCGCTGTGATGGGAGTCGGTTCCGGCAAGGGAGACAACAGGGCCGAGGAGGCTTTGAAACACGCGATGGAGAGCCCGCTCATGGAGTGCTCCATAAGCGGCGCGAAGGGCGTCATCCTCAACATAACGGGCGGCATGGACGTGGGTTTGCACGAAGTGCAGACCGCCATAGAGCAATTGAAGACGCAGATAGATCCTGACGCGACCTTCATCTGGGGTTTGGTGAACGACGAAATGGGCCGTGACGAGGAAATACGGATGGTCGTCATCGCCACCGGTTACGATATGGATTCCAGCGCCGCGGCGGATGCGGGACAGAGCGGCGGGAGCGTCATAAAACCCAACGCCGCGGAACCGCGCGCGACCGCGTCCGCGCAAAAAACATCCGAGGGAGACTCGTTCTTCACGATGGATTCTCCAATCGACGCGCCTTCATATTATCGCAAAAGGAAACTCCATTGATTTTGGGATATAAGCGATAATAAATAATATCTTGTGACGGAACGCCGTTCTTTTTATACGGGAAGGGGCGAATTCATGCCGGCGAGTCGGCGAGTCCTCGAAATTATTGCGATTGCTGTGGGCATGCTGTTTTGTGCCGTGGTTTGCGCGGAGGCGGCCGTTCTGAAGGCCGGCGCCGCGATTCTGATGAACCTGAAGTCGGAAAGCGTGCTCTACGTGCAGAGCGAGGACGTACGCATCCCTCCGGCGTCTTTGACCAAGATAATGACGATATATCTCGCGATGGACGCGGTGAAAGGGGGGCGCGTCACCCTGGATGACGGCGTGAAGGTGAGCCGCAGGGCCGCTTCTCAGCCCGGCGCACGGATGAACCTGAAAGCCGGCGACGTCGTTTCCCTTGGAGAGCTTCTGAAAGGGGCCGCGGTGGCGTCCGGAAACGACGCGGCCGTTGCCGTAGCGGAATATATAGGCGGTTCCGTCGAGGTGTTCAACAGGATGATGAATACAAAGGCCGAAGCCCTGGGCATGAAGAGGACCGTTTTCAAGACGCCGAACGGCCTTCCGGCGGCCGGGCAGGAAACGACCGCGAGCGATATGCTGATCCTGTCGAAAAACTACATCGAGGCTCATCCCGAGGCTCTCGCGTACCACAGCATCGAATCGATAACGTACAACGGAAAAACCACCACGAACAAAAACCCCCTGCTTCGGATGTACACATATGTCGACGGCCTCAAAACGGGATGGACGGAGGCGTCGAAACACAACTTGATAGCCACGGCGAAAAGCGGAGATGTGAGGCTCGTCTCCGTGGTGCTTGGAGCGCCGACAGCCTCCGACCTGACGCATTCATCGTCTTTTTTGATAGAATCCGGTTTCAGAACAGTCGAGAGCGGCGGCAGAATCAAGGTCGCCGCGCAGCTCGAAGCCCTGGAGAAGGGCGTGTCGGCGGATACGCTGATGGACGCGTTGGCCGAACCGTCGGTCTCCTCGGACGCGGAGCGGGCGGTGAGACCGGATATTCCCTCTTCGGAGGATATCGCGCCCGGCGCGGAATCCCCCATGGGCCCGGATATATCGGCCGTGTCGGAGGATATCGTTCCCACGTCGGGCGACGCGGCGCCGGAGAGTGACATTTTACCGCCGGACGGGACTCCGCCGAGGCTGAAGGACGAACTGGAGTTCGAGTACGACATAGAGCCCGGCGACAACATCGAATTCGACGAAGAATTCAGCGAGGAGGAATTCGACGATCCTTCCGTGTGGATTCCGCCGGACGGCCTGTCCGAAACGCGGGAGTTTGGAAACGAGGTGACACAGGTGAGGGACATCGCCGCGCCGGAGATAATAGAGGCTGTGGAGGCGCTCTGTATCGAAGCGAATTACATGATAAGCCCGGACATAAAGGAAGCCGTACGGCAGGCCGCCGGCGGGGAAGAGGAAGAAACGCCGAGAGAGGTCCTCGGGCAGCTGATTGAAAACGCGGAGATAGCGGCCGAAGGTGAATTTCCGCTCTGTCAGGATACCGGTATGGCCGTCGTTTTCGTCGAAATCGGACAGGATGTCCGCGTGACGGGCGGTTCCGTAAGGGACGCCGTGAACGAAGGCGTACGGCGGGGTTACAGGGAAGGTTATCTGCGCGCCTCCGTGGTCGCGGATCCGGTGGACAGGGTGAACACCGGCGACAACACCCCGGCCGTCATTTACTTCGACGTGGTTCCCGGCGACAGACTCAAAATAACCGTCGCGCCCAAGGGATTCGGCAGTGAGAACATGAGCGGGGTGGCGATGCTGAAACCCGCCGACGGCATAGCGGGCATAAAGCGCTTCGTGATAGAAACCGTCAAAGCTGCTGGGCCGAATCCGTGCCCGCCGATAATTGTCGGCATCGGAGTGGGGGGCACCATGGACTACGCGGCACTCATGGCGAAACAGGCGCTCCTGCGCCCCGTCGGTTCCACCAACGAGAGCTGGCTGTGGAACGGTCTGGAGGAGGAACTTCTCAAAGAGATAAACGCTCTTGATATCGGACCGGCGGGCCTGGGAGGGAAGACCACCGCACTCGCGGTTCACATAAAGGCGTATCCCACGCATATCGCCGGTTTGCCAGTGGCTGTGAACATCGGATGCCACGCGACCAGACACGTCGAAATGACGTTTTGATGCGGATATCATGGGCGGCGGCACGATAAAAGTGACGACGCCGTTCACAGACGGCGTGATAAAGTCGCTTACCGCTGGCGACGTCCTGTTGGTTTCGGGCGTGCTTTATACGGCGCGTGACGCCGCGCACAAACGGCTCGCGGAGATGGCGTCCCGCGGCGAGAATATGCCGTTCGAATTCGACGGTGCAGCGGTGTACTACGCCGGCCCGACGCCGGCCCGGCCCGGGGCGGTGATAGGCTCCGCAGGGCCGACCACGAGCGGGCGCATGGACGCCTATTCGCCAGCGCTCATTGTCCTGGGGCTCAGGGTGATGATAGGAAAGGGATTGAGGAGCGCGGAGGTGAAGCGCGCGATAGTCGAGCACGGCGGGCTTTACCTCGCCGCTACCGGCGGCGCGGCTGCTCTGATAGCCCGTTCGGTGAGATCGTCCGAGGTGATAGCGTTTCCCGATCTCGGGACGGAAGCGATACGCAGGCTAGTCGTGGAGAATTTCCCCGCGATAGTCGCAATTGATTCGGCAGGCAGGGATATCTACGAGCGCTGACCAGGCCCAGCGATGGTACGTGAAAGCGTCGTCGATGTAAAAAACTACATCTCCCCGTCCGGCATCGGGGGGGTCGATTTCGCGGTAAATCCTTACGTCGGCTGTCCTCACAAGTGCATATACTGTTACGCGGAATTCATGAAACGCTTCACCGGCCACACGGAACCCTGGGGAGATTTCATCGACGCCAAGCGCTGTCCCACGCCGATAAATCTTCGGAAGATAGCAGGCAAGCACGTGATGCTCAGTTCGGTGACCGACCCATACAACCCTTACGAGAAGAAATACGGCATAACGCGCCGGATTCTCGAACAGTTGGTACACGCCGATTGCGGCGTTGGGATTTTGACGAAGTCCTTCCTCGTCGTCCGCGATATAGACCTGTTCAAAAAGATGCGCCGCGTGCGGGTCGGCGTTTCGATGAATTCCGCCGACGATGAATTCAGGTCCGCCGTCGAGCCCTACGCGTCGGGGGTGCCAAAGAGGATCGAAGCTTTGAAACGCCTCCATGAAGCGGGCGTCCAGACGTACCTCTTCATGTCGCCGATTTTCCCTGGCTTGAGCGACGTGACGCGTGTGATCGCATCGGTTTGGGACTTCGCGGACGAATTCTCGTTCGAGAACCTGAAGCTGCGCGGAGCGTACAAACCCAGGGTGCTCGGCTTCATAAAAAAGAATTACCCGGAGTATTCCGGTTTGTACCGGACAATATACAGAGAACGCGACAACAGCTACTGGCGCGAAATGTCGTCTCTCATCGAGTCGTATTTCGAGGCGCGCGAATACCGGCCTTACAATATCTATTTCGGCGCGTGGTGACAATAAACATCGTGGCGTTCAAGCTGTTCGACCGCGAAGACTTCCATTCGGAATACCGGCCGCTTGAGGTCACTCGCCACACGCTGCTGACGGATAAGGCAGAACCCTCAAAGTCTCGATGCGCCGAAAGCTTTTTCCAGGTCCCAGATCAGCGCCGGTAACCCTTCGAGCCCCACGGCGAGGCGTATCAGCCTGTCGGAAATGCCCATTTCCTCCCTCATCTCGGCCGATATGGACGCGTGCGACATCGTCGCGGGATGACAGGCCATCGACTCCACTGATCCCAAGCTCTCGGCGAGTGTGAATAATTTTAGCGACGAAGTGAATTTTTTGATGTCGTGTTTTTCGTCGAGGTCGAACGACAGCAATCCGCCCGCCGCCTCCGCCTGACGTGAATTTATCGCGTATCCGGGGTCGGTATCGAGTCCCGGATAATATACATGCGCCGCTTCCGGGCGCGAAGAGAGCCATCTGGCTATCGCGAGCGCGCTTTCTGACTCTTTGTCGAGGCGGACGGCGAGCGTCTTCATGCCCCGCATGAGCAGGTACGAGTCGAAGGGGGCCAGCACGCCTCCCGTAGATTTCTGTATCATCTGGAACTGTTCCGCGAGAGCGTCGTCTTTCAGCACGACGAGGCCCGCCAGGACATCGTTGTGGCCCGCCAGGTACTTTGTGGCGCTGTGAATGACGATATCCGCTCCCATGGTTATCGGCCGTTGAAAATACGGCGTGAGGAACGTGTTGTCGACTATCGAGAGAACCGCGCGCGAACGGGCGATCTCGCAGACGGCCGCTATATCGCTCACACGAAGAGTCGGGTTTGTCGGCGACTCCAGAATGATCGCCCGCGTGGCGGGAGAAAGCGCTCGTTTCAGGGAATCAGGATCGGTCGTGTCGACGGCGCGCCAGTTCAGGCCGAAATTTTTGAAGTGAGCGTCCAGCAGACGCAGCGTCCCGCCGTACAGGTCGCGGGGGACGAGTATCTCGTCGCCGGAGCGGAACAGGCACAAGACAGCCGTTATCGCGGCCATCCCTGAGGAAAACGCGTACCCGTGTCTGCCCTCTTCCAGAAGAGCTATCCTCTCTTCGAGCAGCGCGCGCGTCGGATTTGCCGAGCGGCTGTAGTCGAAACGCTGTTCCACTCCCAGCTCGAACTGTTTGTAAGTGGCTGTCTGGTAGATGGGCGGCGCAAGCGCCCCCGTCGCGGGGTCGACGTCAAAAGCCCCCCGTATCAACAAAGTCTCAAATTCGTCTTTAGTCACTTCGCGATCCCCTTTTCAACGATGAATAAAACCTACAAATGAGATATAAAAAATAACCGCGTTATTATATCCGTTCGATTTTGCGCTGTCAAAATATCAAAGATATTCTTAAACCACAGGCAAAACCTTGGGGCTCCGCCCCAAAGTTTTGTCTGTGATTTGAGTAATATCTTTGCGTGTTCGTGATATAATTTAGCAAATGCAACTTAATTGCATTTACTAAAAGGAGGTACTTGATTTGAATAACGCTATTTTCAAGTTCGACACGCCCCAAAACGAACCGGCCAGGGGCTATGCGCCAGGCAGTCATGAAACGGAATCTCTTATCGCGGAGATTCAAAGGCAAAGCTCCATTGAGGTCGAAATTCCCCTCATAATCGGCGGCAAGGAGATCAAGACCGGCAATACCGGCAAAGTCGTCATGCCTCACGATCACGGCCATAA
>JAISXR010000252.1 GCA_031270375.1 Synergistaceae bacterium
CTGAAGTGTTGGCGTACAAACATTATGACGCGCGGGCGGACATCTGCTCTCTCGGCCTGACCATGTATTGTCTCCTGAACGGCGGTAAACCGCCGTTTTTCGGCGAGGGAGACGATTACAACGCAATTTCGCGCCGTGTTAATGGCGAGAAAATACCGCCGATACGCGGTATGTCCGCCGGTTTGAACGCGATCATCCTAAAGGCGTGCGCGTTTGAGCCGGACAGTCGCTACAAAACGGCGCGCGAAATGCGCGGCGCGTTGGAGAATAATGATCAGTTCTTGGGGTATGATTGGGCTGAGATAATCTGTAAGCGGTTTGGGACAGGATAGGATTGGTTTGATATAATCCGGAAAATGTTGATTTGAAATTCGCCGGCAGGAAAGGCGCTCTCAACTCCGACGCTTTCACCGTCTCGGCCAGGAGCGAGGACATATTGGCTTTGCGCGGCGGAAGGGACAATGTATCGGTCGTACTGACCGGGATAATATAAGGGTTACATTGACACTTATACGAAATGCGGTGAAGTGATGGATTTCAATGTTGCAATGCGATTCGTTTGGGTTCGCGCGCGGGCGGAGGCGCAAAACCTCAACCAGGAACATATATACCCCGAGCACCTTTTTCTCGCGGTATTGAAGCTGGCGGAGCTGTCATCGAAAGATTTCCCGAATTGCGCCAACCCCGAAGAAATCGACGCGGAAATCGCCGAAATAGCGAAGATACTGCGGAAGACGAAAATTGACGCGGCGGCGGGCAGGGCGCTTTTGCGCCGCGCGCTTAAAGCATCGCGGCCAAACGGAGACCCGGAATCCCTGGTGAACGATATGCTCAAAAGGGCCGCTCGAGAACCGGACATGGCAACCGCTCTCGATGTCGCCCGCGAATTGGTCGCGCGGCCGACGCCCGTCATCAAAGCGGTGTTCAATATCTCGCCCAAGGCGGAGAAAGAACCCGCCGCGCGTCTCGACGCGGTTTCGTCGCTGGCCGCGTTGTCGGAACGGGTCAACGCGATGCGCTGCGCGCTTTTGAACGATATTCGCGGCCAGGATTACGCGATACATACGTTCGCGGAAGGTATTTTCAATTCGGAAGCACTCGGGCGGGATGGCAAAGCGCGCCCGAAAGCGCTGTTCGTGTTCGCCGGTCCGCCCGGAGTGGGCAAGACTTTTCTCGCCGAAAAGGGCGCGCAATATTTGAAAATTCCCTTCAAACGCTTCGATATGAGCGGTTTCTCCGATCATCAGGCGTCCAACACGCTGATAGGCTTCGATAACGTGTATAAAGATTCCAAAAAAGGCGTCTTGACGGATTTCGTCGATAAAAATCCCAATTGCATACTCCTTTTCGACGAAATAGAAAAAGCGCATATCAATGTGGTGCATCTGTTTTTGCAAATACTCGACGCCGGAGTATTGCACGATGTCTATAGCGACAAGGACGTGACGTTCGATTCGGCCGTCGTCATTTTCACCACCAACGCGGGGCGCCAGCTTTACGAGGAAAATGAATACGACAGCGCGGCAGTTTCCCCCGGCGTCATACTCGACGCGCTGGAAAAAGACATAGACTCTCGCACCGGCAGGCCATTCTTCCCGGCGGCGATATGTTCGCGCATGTCGACGGGCTATTGCGTTTTGTTCAATCACCTGCGTTCACAAAGCCTGACCGAAATCGCCGAACACGCGCTGAAGGAGGCTGCGGCACGTTTCGAGGAACAGTTCGGCATAGATGTCGTTTTCGACGAGTATCTCATCCCGACGCTGCTGTTTTCCGAAGGCGGCCGGGTTGACGCCCGGAAGCTCACCTCGCGCGTCAATCTTTTTTTCAAAAACGAAATATTCAAGGTCACGCGCTTGTGGGAAAAGGAGTCTTTCGCGAAAGTGATTTCGAAGCTTCATAAACTGTCGTTTGAAGTCGAAACCGACAATCTCGGAGAAGCCGAAGGAATTCTGTACCCGAAAAACCGGAAGGGGAACATATTGTACTTCGGCAACGACGGCGCGGAGTTCTCGAAAAAACTGACAAAACACAACGTCATGGCGGTGAATTCATTCGACGAAGCGCGGGAACTCCCCGATATAAGCGACGCCGACATGGCGTTGATAGACATCGCGTCCGCCATAAACGCGCGCGGGAATGGCAAATCGCCGTTCGACACCGTAGGGGCGTTCCAGCATATTCCCATAGCTTCATCCGCGGTGAAAAAGCTGTACGGTCTTTTCAAGGAAACGCGTCAATATCTGCCGGATCTGCCGGTATACCTGCTCATAATGGGCGACGCGGATCAGTATGGCGAGCTGATTTCGGGATTCGTCAAAAGCGGGGCTGCCGGCGCCGTATTGAGTTCCCACAGCGACGACGCCGGCGTGTTCACGGACAAAATCGACGGCATCGTAAAACAGTTGCGTATGCAAAACTCCGCCGCTGAGCTGGCGCGGCAATCCAAGGCTCTCTCTTTTGAAACGGCCCCAAAGTTGTCCGTCGACGAAACGATTCTCACGATCCGTCTGCGCGAACTGCGCGTCAAACTTCAAATCCGGGGAAACGACAACGTATTGGACGCCGAGGAGAGGCCGAATACCCGCTTTGACGACGTAATCGGCGCGGCGGAGGCTAAAGAAAAATTGGTCGCGATAGCGGAATATTTGCAAAACCCGAAGAAGCGTATGGGACAGAAACTTCCGAGAGGCGTGCTGCTGTACGGCCCCCCCGGAACCGGTAAGACATTGCTCGCGAAAGCGCTGGCCGGAGAGAGCGGCGTCGCGTACATTCCAGCGACAGGCACGGGCTTTGTGACGAAATATCAGGGAAGCGGCCCCGAAGCCGTGCGGGACTTGTTCAGCCGTGCGCGCAGGTATGCGCCGGCCGTGGTTTTTATCGACGAAATCGACGCGATCGGGCGCACGCGTCAGGCCGGCATCTCCGCTCACGGCGAGGAAATGGCGCTCAACGCGCTGCTCACCGAAATGGACGGTTTCAGCACAGACCCCAAACGCCCCGTATTCGTCCTGGCGGCGACGAACTTCGGCATAGACGAAAACAGCCGTCTTGGCACGCTCGATCCGGCGTTGCTGCGCCGTTTCGACAGAAAAATCCTGGTGGATTTGCCAAACCAGGACGACCGGAAGAAATTTCTCGAAGTCATGCTCAAAAGACAACCCGTGAGCGATGTGTCGGACAATATGATACTGACGATCGCCAAACGCTCGGCGGGGCTCAGTCTTTCGAATCTGGCGTCCATACTCGATATCGCGTCGGATTTGGCGGCTAAATCCGACGGCGTAATCAGCGACGAAATTTTAGACGAAGCGTTCGAGACGAACACCTACGGTTCGAAGAAAGACTGGGGACGCGATTATTTGGAGCGCGTCGCGAGACACGAGTCCGGACACGCGCTGATGTCGTTTTTGCATGGAAAGACGCCGGAATATCTCACTATCGTCGCGAGAGGAGACCACGGCGGTTATATGGAGCATCAGAGTTCGGAAAACACGCCCATGCTCACGAAATCCGAACTGTTATCCCGAGTCCGAACCTCGCTCGGCGGACGGGCCGCCGAAATCGTGTATTACGGCGTCGAAGACGGCTTATCGTCCGGCGCGTCGAGCGATCTCGCAAACGCGACAAAAACCGTGAAAAAAATACTTTTTTCTTACGGAATGGACGAAGAGACCGGCCTTGCGGCACTCCCCGACGACAGTCTGACCGAACGGAACATACAGCGCGTCAACGAAGTGCTGCGCGACGAGATGCAAGCTGCCGTCAGCGCGATTTCTGAAAACCGCGCGAAAATTGACGCTCTTGTGGACGCGCTTTTGGAAAAAAACAAATTGTCGAGGGAGGAGATAGACAGGATTCTGAAAAACGGCGATTTGGAATGAGAGAGTATATTCATTCGATTAAACCGCGTGCCTTGTAATCTGTCTCGCGAACGAGTTCGTAGCAGGGGTCGACGTTTGGGGCGTCATATATACAGAACACGGGCGAGTGCGGGCAAACTATCCGTTATCCGGGAACGGAACGGCGCGTACGCTTTCTTTCAAGACGCGGTGGGCGATTCGGTAGACCGGGAAAGGAGTGAAATAAATCATCCCTAATGGGACAGCGTATTCGGCGTGTCATTTTGAATCAAGCCCATTCGCCAGGCCAACACGGCGGCTTGGGTGCGGTCGTTTAGGTTCAGTTTCCTGAGCAGATGCGAGATGTGGTTTTTGACGGTCTTCTCGCTCAAGACCATCTTGGCTGATATCTCGAGATTGTTGAATCCCTGCGATAGCCAGAAAAGCACCTCTTTTTCCCTCTGTGTCAGGAGTTGCATGACATCATTTTCCTCTTTACGCTTAAAACTGGACAGCAGTTTTCCCACTACCTTCGGATCGACGTAAGACTCTCCGTCGCTGACGGAGCGGAGCGCCGCAAGCAAATCCGGCATGCTGGAGGATTTGAGTATATATCCGTTGATGCCCTGCGCGGACAAGTTGGCGAGATGTTCCTCGTCGTCGTACGCGGTTATCGCCATGAACTTCGAGTGTATATTAGAGCCGCGCAGATGCTTTATCACCTCTCCGCCGTCCATCTTCGGCATGTTGATGTCTAGGAGCACCACGTCTGGATCGGTGATCAATATCAGGTCCACAGCTTCCGCGCCGTCTTTCGCTTCTCCTACGATTTCGATGTCGCTCTCCAGTTCCAGAAGCCTGCGCAATCCCTCCCTGAAAAGGCGATGATCGTCCGCGATGACTATTCTAATTTTTTTCATTTTCATCTCTCCCTATCGGAACCCTCAACGCAATCCTGGTGCCCCTGCCGACATGGCTGTCTATGTTGATCGTGCCGCCCACGAAATGAATCCTCTCGGACATATTGGACAGCCCGAACGAGCCGCGTTCCGTCGCCGCGAACTGCCCTTTTTCGGGTTCAAAGCCGCACCCGTCGTCCTCTATCAAAAGAGCCATATCCCTGTCGGCGAAGGTATATTTTATGCGGATGCGTTTTGCGCCACCGTGCCGGAGGGCGTTCGATACCGCCTCCTGGGCTATGCGAAACACGTTCGACCTCAGCACGGACGGAAAATTGTCGTCCTCCTGCTGGAGTTCCAGGTCGAACTCAATGCCGTGACGTTCGTTCACGTTTTCCGCGAGCCGTCTTATCGCGCGCCCGAGACCCTTTTCGAGGCCGATCGGCTGGAGCTGGATCAGGAAACCCCTGAAATCCTCCATGGCTTCCTGCAACTGTTCTTTGATACGTTCTATCTCTATATTCACGGCTTGTATGTCACCCTTTGCGGCGACACCCTCCAGATATTCGAGGGACAGCAGGGCTGCCGCGAATTGTTGGATGGGACCGTCGTGAATCTCACGCGCGAGACGCTTGTTCTCGCGTTCCGCAAATTGGAGCGCAAGCGCGGCGGAGTACATACTGCCCGCCGATTTGAGCGATTCCATCGAGTCGAGTTTGCTATTGAGTATCTCGGTGGCGAGACGCAACTTGCCCATCATGTTGGTGCTGCGCTCCATCGTTCGCTCCGCGCGTGTCTTTTGTCGGTCGAGGTCATCGCGTCTGCGCCGCAGATACCGTTCCCGCTCCCCGAACGACATTCGCAGCCTCATGAAGCGTTCGGCCTCATCGAACATTCGGGTCTGCTCGCCGTAATCTTTCGACAGTTCCGCTTCGGCCAGCATATGCCGGGCATGTTTGTACGCGCCGGTGACGGAATCGTTTGCCGCGAGGACATCTTTTATCTCTTTCTGGACATCGTTGAGTTCCGCGTTGATGTCCTCGAGAGTGACCATCACGCCATCCCTTATGCCGACCACTTGATCAATGCTCGAACCGAGAAATTCGCTGGTACGGTCAAAAGCATCCTTTAGTTTATGCCTGCGATTGTCTTCGGGCATTACTCGAAGCATCATCCTCTCATTATCCATAATTATATTATAATGATAATATAAAACTATTCCAATGCTTTTCCGTTTTTTGCCGGAATGCGGCGTTCGCGCTCCATAATCGGAGCCGCGTTAACGGATGGCGCGAATAAGTGGTAGAATAGGGGCATTAATTTTAACGACAACGGGAGGCCGAAGATGACTCAGGAAGAGATCCGTGAGAGATATTTTTCGTGGGATCCCTCGCAAGACCCCGAGTTCGCCCATTTCATCATAGGGACCGGCGCCATCGGCGGCAAGGGGCGTTCGCTCCTGTTCGCCATCCGCACGCTGCGCGACTCGAGCGATGAAAGCCTGCGCGCGGTCGTGCTCCCAAGATCGCGTTATGTGGGCTCTGACGTTTTCAAGGAATTTATATCCCGGATACCGAACCTCGAAGAGCTGAGAAAAAATGCTTCTCCCGAGGAACTGGAGGCGGAATTCCTGCGTGTGCCGCTGCCGAAGTTCGTCACCGATGCGATGTTCAGCTACCTCGCCGAGATGCGCGATCCGATCGCCATAAGGAGCAGTTCCCTGCTGGAGGACTCGCTCAAATACTCCTTTGCGGGGAAATATCTGTCGACGTTCCTGCTGAACAACGAAGAATTGATCACCGACAGGGTGAAAGCAGTCGAAGATCAGATAAAACGCGTGTACGCGCGCACGTATTTTCCGGCGGCGACGACCTACCGGCGAAAACACAACCTGCCGGACGATCTCATGGGCATCATCGTGATGCGCATATCAGGGCGCTGGAGAGGCGACCACTACTATCCCACTACCGCCGGTGTGGGTTTCTCGTACAACAGCAGGAGGTGGACCACCAGGGTCAAGCGCGAGGACGGGCTGATACGCATGGTGTTCGGCCTTGGAACCATGAGCACCAAACGCGGTTACGCCAGGACCTACTCGCTCACAAACCCCTACCTCCGCCCCGAAGGCTCCAGCGCCTACAAAGTAATGAAACACTCCCAGGAGCATTTTCACGTGATAGACCGCGCCACAGGAGAACTCACGACGATCGACATAAAGGAAGTATGGCGCGACGCGTTCAGGTGGCATCCCGATTTCTCGACGTACGCGAGCCTCTATATCTACGACGAGAACCAGGGGTATTTCAGCCCCCTCGATAAAATGAGCATCTTTTCCCCAGCCGAGGGAAAGATCTGCATACCGTTCGAATCCTTCCCCAAAACCCACGCCGCATTTTTCAAAACCATGTCGGCCTTGTTGCCTCTCCTGCAAGAACACATGGGAACCTACGCCGATATAGAGTTTGCCTACGAGCCTCTGGAAAACAGGCTGGAGCTGCTGCAGGCCCGTCCGTTATGGACGAAGGACTTCCACGACCTGTCGCTGGAACCGGATTTCACAGACTGCAGGATGATATTGCGGGCCGACCGAATGGTCACCGACGGCGTGTGCGAATCAATAAAATACCTGGTGTTCGTCGATCCCGATACCTATTCGAGGTGCGGGGATTTTCAGGCGGTGGCGAGGGCGCTGGGCGAGATGAACAGCTCGCTGGCGCCTGAGAAATATATTCTGGTGGCGCCGGGGAGAGTCGGTTCGAGCAATCCCGAACTCGGCGTCCCCGTGAGGTACGACGAAATAATGAGCGTGGCCTGCATAGTGGAAGTGGGAATCCCGAGGACGGGACATATGCCCGAATTGTCGTACGGGACTCATTTCTTTTCCGACCTGGAGACCGACGAAGTGCTTTACATGCCCGTTTTCCATGGCGAGAAGGGCAATATATACGACGAGGAATGGTTTGCCCGCGCCTCGTTCGAGGAAGGCGCGCATCCAGCGATACGCCTCTATCGCGGTAATTTTTCGATCTACATGAGCGGAGACCGGAACATAGGCGTGGTTTACTGTCCTCAGGAACGCTAGACTAAAGTAACATTCTCAAAAA
>JAISXR010000307.1 GCA_031270375.1 Synergistaceae bacterium
TCCCATTGGGTGAAAAATCGAATCTCGTGAACCCAGAAATAAAGGGTATCCACAAGAAGTTCAACTCGTCAACCTGTGGTTTGAGGTGAGCGTTTCCTTCCGAGTTTCCGGGACATTCGCAAACCGTGTTTAATGAGAAGTTCATTAAGAACAGGCTACTATCGGCTCTCGCTGAGTATAAATCGCAATGGCGTCATTTAACTTTCGTAACATTTTTGCCCGTTCTTGCGGGAGTATCCCCCACACTCGCAATCCCAACTGATCATGAAACCCGTCGTATAAAAGAAAATTTGTCTTCAGCAGCTCTAAAAGTCTGTGGGCCTCCATCAGGTTTTCCACCTCGTCCGCCGGAATAAAACGGCCCGCTGAAATGTCGCGATACAATGGCGCGCTTCGGGACAAAAACAGAGAGAAGTTGACAACCCGTTCCGGCTGAGTACGGTTGAAGAACTCCGCCAGCTTTTCGGCATTCTCCAATCCTCGTCCCGCTCCCGCGACTCCAGTCATGATGTGGGCGTTAAATACAAGCTCCGCGTTCTGCATACGCTGGATTTCTCTATAGGCCTGCTCTATGTTATGGTCTTTTTGCATAAAAGCGAGGACATCGTCAAGCCCACCCTCGATTCCCAGGTAAAGACGGTTTACTCCTGCCTTCTTTAGTTGGCGCAGCTCTCTATCCGTTTTATCGCGAATGTCCGTCACGGTAGCATCCATGTTGACCATCCGGCAATTGGAGAAGTAGTGAAAGATTCTCTCCAAAATAAGCAACAGACGGGGAGTCTCTATGCCAAAAGCATTCCCATCCCCCAAAAAGACCTGCTTTGGATTCCCGCCAACATCCCGTACGCGCCGCAATTCTTCTTCGATTTGCTCCAATGGCAGCAGCCGGTATCTCAAATGCTTGAAAAATGTGCAGAATTTGCATTGGTTATAAGCGCATCCTACGACCACCGGCAACTCGAACGATGATCTTTCCATTGGAGGGTGGCAGATCAGACCTTCGTAGTTCATCAAGCTACGTCCTCCTTATCTTCCTCGTTTAAATTATTCTATCAAAATTTTAGCCCCAGATGGAAATCTCAGGTGCTGTCCATGCCAACAAAAAGACAGAGCCCCGAGGTTTCCCAGCAGTCTGTTGCAGCAATCCATTTATTCCGCTCCAATGTTTCATTTGCCTACAGGGGAACCGATAGTCCGAATAGCGGCGCGCTCCGTGTATTGTTCCATTGCATTATCATACATTTTATTTCTTCCTTTATTTTATTCAACAACATATTGCAAAAATTCCAACGATTTATTACAGTAGTTTACTAGCCCGCAGAGCGCTAGGGAATCCGCATCTGAACGAATCCTGACGGAAAATGGAGAGGAGGAACCTCATGAGATTGGAATTACACAAAGTGAAAGTGCGGGATGTGCAATGGGGAGACAAAACCTATGTTGAGAACGGAACATTGTACGTGGACAAGCAGGAGGCCATTGCCGTTGTGGCGGAGGAAGGGCGCTTCGCCAAAGTGGATTTGGAACTGGCGCGTCCGGGTGAGAGCGTGCGAATCATCCCCGTCAAGGACGCGGTCGAGCCTAGGGTGAAATTGGACGGCAAGGGATATTTCCCCGGGTTCTGCGCACCCATGGATCGCTGCGGAGAAGGGCGGACGCTGGTTCTCGACGGAGTTGCCGTCGTCACTTGCGGGCCGATCGTGGCGTTTCAGGAGGGGTTTGTCGATATGTCGGGACCGGGGGCGCTGTACACGCCTTTTTCCGAGACTCTGAACGTCGTGTTGAACGTGGAACCCGTCGAGGACCTCGAAAAACACCAGTACGAAACGATACTTCGCGAAGCGGGCCTGAAACTGGCCGTTCACTTGGCAGAGTGTTGCAAAGACGCCAAGGCCGACGTCATCGACGTATTCGAAAAGGGAACGGTGGCTGAGGAAAATAAAAAATATCCGTCGCTGCCCAAAATAATTTACGTCTGTATGAATATCACCCAGGGGCTTTTGCACGACACATACGTGTACGGAGCGGACATCCGCCCGAGCTTGCCGACGCTCCTGCATCCAAACGAAGTTCTTGACGGAGGGATGGTCTCCGGCAATTGTGTGTCAGCGTGCGACAAGAACACCACATGGCATCACGTGCACAACCCGATAGTGGCGGCTCTTTACAAAAGGCACGGCAAAGAACTCAATTTTCTGGGGGTCATTCCCACTCAGGAAAGCACAGTGCTCGCCGGAAAGCTGCGCGCGTCGAAGATGAATCTGACCATAGCCCAGGAGCTTGGCGCGGATGGAGTTATCGTCTCCGAGGAAGGATACGGAAATCCCGATACCGACCTCTGCCTGAACGCCAAAAATTTCGAACTGGCGGGCATAAAATCAGTGGTCGTGTCCGACGAGGCTTCCGGGACAGATGGCGCCAGTCAGAGTTTGGCGGACGTAACGCCGGAGATGACCGGTTTCGTCTCGACGGGAAACGTCAATGAAATGCTGGAAGTCCCTGCTATGGAGAAGGTACTCGGCTGGCCGGAGTCGATCGCCCATCTGTCCGGAGGCGCCGCCGAGAGTCTCCGGGAGGACGGCTCCATGTTCGTTGAGATGCAGGCGATCACAGCATCCACCGCCGAAATCGGGTACAACCGCGTCGGATGCGAGTGGGTTTGAGGAGGGAATGACATGGTACGAATCGTTCACTACATCAATCAGTTTTACGCGGGGATCGGCGGTGAGGACAAAGCTAATCAGCCTCCAATTGTTTTGGATAAAGTGACCGGGCCGGGCCTTGGAGTCCAAAAAGAGGCCGGCGACCGCGCCGAGGTTGTGGGAATGGTCGTTTGCGGCGACGGCTTCTATGGAGAGCACACCGACGAAGCTCGCGCCGAATGCCTTGACCTGATACGGAAACTGAGCCCCAATCTTCTGATAGCCGGACCGGCTTTCAACGCGGGGCGTTATGGATTCGCCTGCGGCGACATCGCCTCCGTGGTCTCCGACAAATTGGGCATTCCCACAGTAACGGGGATGTACCCCGAAAACCCGGGCGTGGAACTCTACTCGAAGAAAACCTACATAGTGCCATGCGCCGACAACGCCCGAAGCATGGGCAAGGCGCTGAAGGAAATGACCGCGCTTGGGCTGAAACTCGTCTCCGGCGTAAAGATGGGGCCGGCGCGCGTCGAAGGTTACATCCACAGGGGCGTCCGCAAAAACTTCATTCATGAGGAAAGCGGCGGTGAGAGAGCGGTAAAAATGCTTCTGGCCAAGATAAGGGGCGAGGCGTTTCGCACAGAGTACGAAATGCCGGATTTCAAGAAAATCCCGCCCGCCGCGCCCGTCAAAGACCTGAAGAACGCGACGATCGCCCTCGTGTGTTCCGGAGGTGTCGTTCCTCTCGGGAACCCCGACCGCATCCGCGTATCCTCCGCCGAAAGCTACGGCGTTTACGACATTGCGGCTCTCGACGACCTGACCCCTCAAAACTACGAGTCCATTCACGGGGGGTACGACCGCGAATGGGCGAATAAGGATCCCGATGTTGTCGTTCCGCTGGACGTTATGCGCGAGCTTGAAAGAGAAGGCGTCTACGGCAGGCTGCATCCTTTCCTGTACACGACCACCGGTACGGGAACCGCGGTTTCGTTCTCGGAAAAATTCGGGCGCGAAATAGGCGAGAAGCTGAAGGACGCCGGGGTTGACGCAGCCATTCTCACATCGACCTGAGGAACCTGCACTCGATGCGGCGCATCGATGACCCGTGAAATAGAAAACGCGGCGGGTATTCCCGTCGTTCAAATCGCAACTATCGTTCCAATCATGCTGACAGTCGGCGCCAATCGTATCGTCCCGGGGGTGGCCATTCCTTACCCGGTAGGAAACCCAAGTTTGGGCATCCAGGGAGACAAAGCGGTTAGACGGGAGCTTTTGCTTCGCGCCTTCAAAGCCATGCGTACCGATATCTCTGAACAGACCATCTTCGAAGAATAAAAAAGCGCGGGGGGAGCAGTGTCGTGAAAACTCGCGAAAGCGTGCTGTGTGTGGTGACGAATAATCCCGAAGCCGAAAGACTTTGCGAAGGGCGCGAAATTGCCGTCGTACAAATCGACGGAATGCCGCTCGACGTTCTGGACAAGGCGGAGGCGCTGCTGCAAAGTGCCTGGAAGCTCGTTTCGGCTCCGCTCCCCCCAAACATTCCCATGATGCGGGCGCCATACCGTTCGCTTCTTCTCGAACGAAACGAGCGGCGCTATGACTCTGCGGGCATACTTTCCATAGCCGCCGCTCGGGAGCGTTTCACCGCTCAGAGTACCGGCGAAAGGGCGTCCGCCGCTCGGGAGGATTTCGCCGCGATTGACGCCGCGTTTCTGGAACGCGCGCTTCGCGACATGTCGCTACTGTGAAAGAATCACGTTGATCCACGAAAGGATTGAGGTTATGAGCTGTAAGGTGCGCATTGGAAAGGTAATGGCGTTTGGCGGAGCTTTCGGCTGTGGAAAGGTGAGGGAGGATGAGCGGCAGCGACGAACTTTATGATGTTATTATTTTAGGCTGCGGACCGGCGGGATTGTCTGCTGGTATTTACGCGGGCCGTGCACGCCTGCGAACGCTGATCGTGGAAAAAGGGGCGGACGGCGGGCAAATCGCCATAACCGACGAGATAGAAAACTATCCGGGGCAAATCGCTGGGGAAAGCGGTCCTTCTTTGATCGCCCGCATGACGGAGCAGGCGAAAAAGTTCGGCGCCGAACGGGTGAATGATGTCGTCAAGGAGGTTCGCCTGTCAGGCCCCGTCAAGGAAATAGTCTGCGGAGGAGGCAGCTACAGGGCAAAATCGGTCATAGCCGCCACTGGAGCCAACCCGCGGCCCATCGGCTGCAAGGGCGAGGAGGCGTTTGTGGGCAAGGGCGTGTCTTACTGCGCCACCTGCGACGCGAATTTTTTCGAGGGCTTGGATGTTTACGTCGCGGGCGGCGGGGACAGCGCCGTGGAAGAAGCCGTCTATCTGACGAAATTCGCGCGCAAGGTCACCGTCATCCACCGGAGAGGCGAATTGCGCGCGGCCAAATCCATTCAGGAAAAAGCTTTCGCCAACCCGAAGATATTTTTCTTCTGGGACAGCGTTGTGGAAGAACTCCACGGAGACGAGCTGCTCTGCGGCATCACGGTGAGAAATGTTAAAACCGGAGAACTGACTCGGGTGGACGCGAACGAGGATGACGGAATGCTGGGTTTGTTCGGTTTTATCGGCTTTATCCCCCGGTCGGAACTTTTCAGGGGGATGCTGGACATGGACGGCGGCTACATCGTCACGGATGAGGACATGCATACCAATATACCTGGGGTTTTCGCCGCGGGCGACGTGCGCAAAAAGAGCCTGCGGCAGGTGGTCACCGCGGCGGCCGACGGCGCCATAGCGGCCGTTCAGGCTGAAAAATACCTCGATGTATGACCGCGCGGTAAAGGGCGGGATAATTGAAAAGAGGCGAAGAGGGCTATGCTGGAATTAACGAAGGAAAATTTCGAGACGGAGGTCAAAAAAGCGAACGGCGTCGTGCTGGTGGATTTTTACGGGGACGGGTGCGTTCCGTGCGAAGCGCTGAAACCGGCTGTTCACGCTATGGAGGGCGAATACGGGGAAAAATGCAAATTCACCGCCCTCAACACGACAAAAGCCAGACGGCTGGCGATCGGAGAGAAGGTTTTGGGACTGCCGGTGATCGCTTTGTACAAAGGCGGCGCCAAGATAGCCGAATGCGTAAAAGACGACGCCACGCCGGAGAACATCCGGGCAATGCTCGACGGAAATCTGTAGGTTTTCCTCGCGCGTGAGCCGGTTTTGCGGCTTGGAATTTTTATGAACCCGGAAAGGGGGTGATCAAAGTGAGCATATTGAAGGGCAGAAAGGTGATCATCATCGGCGACCGCGATGGCATTCCGTCACCGGCCATCGAGGAGTGCGTGAAAACGGCGGGAGGCGAACCGGTGTTTTCCGCCACGGAGTGTTTTGTCTGAACCTCCGCTGGAGCGATGGACCTTGAAAACCAGAAAAGGGTCAATGCCTTCACCGAGCAGTACGGGGCGGAAAACGTCGTGGTGCTATTGGGGGCTGCCGAAGCTGAGGCCTCGGGATTGGCTGCCGAAACGGTGACAAACGGCGACCCTACTTTCGCCGGTCCATTGACGGGAGTCCAGTTGGGACTTCGAGTTTACCATGCGTGTGAACCATCGGTCAAAGCGGAATTCGATCAGGCGGTTTACGATGAACAGATCGGCATGATGGAAATGGTGTTGAACATCGACGATATCGTAAATGAAATGAAGAATATCCGCGAGCAGTACTGCAAGTATAATTGAGCGCACTGACATGAACCGGCGTGCGACGTATGACAAAAGCGCGCGCCGGTTTTGTTTTCGGTCCGCCGGGCAGTGGGTGTTTTATCGAAATCAGGAGGAAATATTTATGAACAGCGTTATCAAAGGCGCCAGTTATGTGCTGATCCACACTCCGGATATGCTCGTGCATAACGGCACTACACAAACAACCGAGCGCGTCGTCAACCCCGACTCTGCTTATCTGAAAGAACTGCCGGGCAAACTGCGCTCGTACGAAGACGCGGTATCCTATTACCCCAATCAAACCTACATAGGAAATCTCCACCCCGGAAAACTCGGGGAGATACCCTCCCCATGGTACGATAAGACTTGCGAAAACGCCGACCGCTACGGCAAATTTGGGGAAATCATGCCCCAGGAGGAATTTCTCCTGCTCTTACAAGCCAGCGACATGTTCGGTCTGGTGTCGCTGGAAGCCGGATTCGTCAGGCAGCACCGGGAAGCTTTCGCGCGAAATCCCATAATTCCCGAAGCAATTGCGGCGAGAATCGCCGAAGGACACGACGATGCGCAGATCAAAAAGCTGGTGGAGGAGGAGGATGCCGAGCCGCTGTATCACATGGGTAAACTGGCGGGTTGCGTCAGGAAAGCCCATGACATCGACATAAACCTTTCCTCCCACGTGATGCTGGAGAACCTCGCAAGCAAAGCCTCCTCGGTGTTAGCGCTGCTGTACGCCGTTCGAAATTCCGGCGTGAACGCGGAAGAAGTTGAATATGTCATTGATTGCTCGGAGGAAGCCTGCGGGGATATGAACCAGCGCGGCGGCGGCAACTTAGCCAAGGCGGCGGCGGAAATCGCGGGGCTCTCGGGCGCCAGCGGCTCCGACATGCGCGCTTTCTGCGCGGCTCCGGTTCACGCGATCATTGAGGCGGCCAGTTTGGTGAAATCCGGCGCTTATAAAATGGTAGCGGTAACCTCGGGAGGCAGCACGGCAAAACTGGGTATGAACGGCAAAGATCACGTCAAAAAAGGCATCTCGGCCCTGGAGGACTGTCTTGGCGGATTTTCCGTGGTTATTGGGCAAAACGACGGAACGGGCTGCGAGATCAATCTGGACATGGTGGGGCGTCATACGGTTGGCACGGGTTCCTCGCCTCAGGCCGTGATTACCAGCCTGGTCACGGATCCGCTGGATAAATTCGGCCTGAAGGTGACAGATATAGACAAGTTTTCCCCGGAAATGCAGAACCCGGACATCACCAAACCCGCCGGGGCGGGAGACGTCCCTCTGGCGAATTACAAAATGATCGGCGCCCTGGCCGCAAAGCGCGGCGACATCGCGCCAAAAGACCTGAACGATTTCGTGGCGTCACATGGCATGACCGGTTGGGCGCCCACCCAAGGGCATATTCCTTCCGGGGCGCCATACATCGGTTACGCAATAGATGACATAAAGGAGGGCAAGGTCAAAAAGGCGATGATCATAGGCAAGGGCAGTCTCTTTCTGGGACGCATGACCAATCTGTTTGACGGCGTTTCATTCGTGATTCAGCCCAACGGCGGAAAAACCGAAGACGCTGGCGGCGTTTCGGCGGAGGAGATCAGGAGCATGATTGCCAAAGCGATGCGGAACTTCGCCGACGGCCTGCTGCTGGGGAATGGCGCGCATGAATAAGAGCGTAGAGGCAATTATAGCGAAAACGTTCTCCGATATCGCCGACGGCTTGGAAACCGGCAGTTTCGGCGGAAGTCCACGAATCTGCGTCACGGGATTGGGCAGCGAGCACGGCGAAAAAACTGTCATGGAAGGCGTTCTCCTGGCCGCCCGCGGCGGAGCGAAGATTACCTACATCGGGACGACGGAGGCGGACGGCGTGACCACGATCAAGGCCACCACCGAAGCCGAGGCCCACAGTTTGATGGAGAAAATGCTGGACGCCGGAGAAGCGGACGGCGGAGTGACGATGCATTATCCCTTTCCCATCGGTGTAGCCACCGTCGGCAGAGCCGTCACGCCAGCGGCGGGCCGGGAAATGTACATCGCAACCACCACCGGCGCCGCTTCCGCCGACAGAGTGGAGGGCATGGTCCTTGGCGCCGTTTACGGCACAATCGCCGCCAAGAGCTGCGGCCTTGCAAAACCCTCTATCGGAATACTGAACCTGGACGGAGCGCGTCAAGCGGAAATAGCCTTGAGACGCCTTCGGGAAAACGGTTATGACATGACTTTCGCTGAATCCTCACGCGCGGGCGGCGGATGCGTCATGAGGGGTAACGACGTGCTTCTGGGTACGCCGGATGTCCTGGTCTGCGATTCACTGACGGGAAATATTCTGATCAAGATATTGTCTTCCTATACATCCGGGGGCGCTTATGAAACCACTGGTTATGGTTATGGGCCGGGGATCGGCGAAAAGATGGACAAAATGGCGCTGATTGTCTCCCGGGCTTCGGGAGCGCCTGTGATCGCGGGGGCCATCGCCTACGCCACCCAACTGGCGAAGGGAAATCTGCGAGAGGTCGCCAGGGCGGAATTCGCGAAGGTAAAGAGGGCTGGCCTCATGGAAATGCGCAAGATTATGCGGGAGAACGTCCCCGCGAGGAACGAAAAGATCGAAATACCTCCCGAGGAAACGGTGACAGAGGAAATTTCGGGCATTGACGTGATGGATATCGAGAACGCCGCGACAAAATTGTGGGAGGTGGGAATATTCGCACGGACGGGCATGGGCTGCACCGGCCCCGTGGTATTGGTGTCGGAGAAAAACCACGAACGCGCCGCCGTGTGCCTGCGACAAGGGGGATTTATAGCCTGACGCGATTAAAAAATTTCATTGTAGCGTTATCCATCAGCGATCTTATACGCGTCTACGAAACTCCGGCTTTCAGTATTTCGTGCAGGTGTACGATGCCAATGGGTTTTTTGCCGTCCACGGCAATCAGAACGGATATCTCCGCGCTTTCCATGATCCGCATCGCCTCGACTGCGAGTTTTTCGGGCAAAATCGTGCGGCACCCGCGCGTCATTCCGGCTTCAACCGGCAAATCCATTGATGCCGTACCCTCGCGTTCCATCAGCCTTCTGAGGTCGCCGTCAGTGAAAATGCCGAGCAGTTCATCCCCTTCGCCGACTATTACCGTGGCCCCATACCCTTTACTCGTTATCTCGAACAGCGCTTCCCGAACCGAGGATCCGATGGAGGTCTTGGGCAGGGCATCCCCCACCCCCATCAGGTCGGACACGCGGAGCAGGAGTCGTCTGCCCAGCGCGCCTCCGGGATGAAAAACGGCGAAATCCTCCGGCGCTATGCCTCGTAATTTGGCGCATATCCCTGCTATGGCGTCGCCGACGGCCATTTGAACGGAAGTACTCGCCGTCGGCGCGAGCCCGAGCGGGTCCGCCTCCCTCTCCACACCGGCATCTATCACGACATCGGAGTTCTGGGCGAGGGTCGAACGCGGCTTTCCGGTCATCGATATCACCGACGCCCCGATCCTTCGGAAATAAGGCAGCAGGGAGAGGACCTCACTCGTCTCGCCGCTGTTGCTTATGAGGAGTCCAACATCGTTCTCGCAGACCATGCCAAGATCGCCGTGCGCGGCTTCCGTCGCGTGAAGGAAAAAAGCCGGCGCTCCCAGCGAGGCGAATGTTGCCGCTATTTTACGGCCGACGTGGCCTGATTTCCCCAGTCCCGAGACTACAACCCTGCCATCGCACGACGAAATGACACGAGCTGCGCGAACGATATCTTTCTCCGAGCGGGAAGCCACGGAGATAATGGCGTGAGCTTCCTCCTCAAGAATTGATTTGCAGAGCGCCAACAACTCGTCATCAGACATATCGCCAAACGATCCATTTCTCAAGCGGCTCACCTCCATCATTGCCAGTCGAGGTCGGCAAAACCGCGTTCCCTCGACAATCCGTCAAAAGCTGCGATTTCCTCCAGCACATGGGGCATCGAACCCAGAGGGATCATGTTGGGCCCGTCGCTCATCGCCTCATCCGGCGAGGGATGTACTTCCATGAACAGCGCGTCGACACCGATTCCGAGCGCCGCGCGGGCGAGAGGCAGGGCGAATCTCCTGTCTCCTCCGCTCGTGCCGCCCAAACCCCCGGGACTCTGAACGCTGTGAGTGGCGTCGAACATCACTGGAACTCCCAGCCGCCTCATTATGACCAACGAGCGAAAGTCGACCACCAGCCCGTGGTAGCCGAAAGAGCTTCCCCTCTCACACAGGACTACGCCTGACGCGCCCGATTCCCGGCACTTTTGGAGGACGGACGCCATGTCTTCGGGGGCCAGGAACTGCGCTTTTTTTACATTGAGAGGACGGCCCGTCCGCGACGCGGCTGTGAGCAGGTCCGTCTGACGGCAGAGAAACGCCGGTATCTGAAGCATATCAGCGACACGAGCCGCCGATTCCGCCTGATAAGGCTCGTGGATGTCGGTCAGAATCCGTGTGCCGATCTCGCGCTTGATCTCCGCGAGCCATTCGAGCCCAGTATCAAGCCCCGGGCCGCGTCCGCTTCGTATCGAAGTCCTGTTGGCTTTGTCGAACGACGCCTTGAAAATATACCCAAAGCCGAAGCGCTCGCATAGCGAGGAGAGTTCCGAGGCGACGCGCATTCCCAACTCGAACGACTCCAGCACACAGGGGCCGGCCGCGATCACCAGCCTGTGCCCTCCTATGCCGAGCGTCGAAGCGCCTATTTCAATATCTTTAGAATTCTCATCACCCTGGAAGCCAAATGTCCCGGAATCCGCCATCTTTCCCCGCTTTCTCCGGATGAACGCCAGCCGCAATCTCCATTTGACGGCTCGCATTCGCCCGTTAGCCAGATGCTTCTCAATTTTTCGAACAAATCGCACCTGGCGTTCCAACCGAGTTCGTCTGCCGCGAATTCTACCACCGCGTCGAGCGTCCCGGCACCTCCCATGATCTCTATGCCCGCACGCGACATATCAAGGCGGCGCGCGGGATCCTGCAATATTTTGACCGCCTCGTCGGCAAGTGACCGCGCGTCGGGCTGTACCAACATTTCCGCGCCCTTCAGCAGTTTTTTCTGAACGGCCTTTCCGCGCTCGAGGATTGACAACACCGGAACCCCCAATCCCGCCGAAACCTGGTTCGCGGTGCCTCCCAAACCTATGAGCAAATCAGCGCCGTATGCGGCGGAGGCGACGGAACCGGTATACAGGGCAACCTCGATTCCCATGCCCGAAATATATCCATCGTCTCCGAGGCGGCAGCCGGTTTCTTCCAGCATCTTGCGAATGTCGAGCGTCGGCGCCAATACCATGAGGAAAGCGCATATCATGCGTTCGGATATCAGGCGCGCCGCGTCCATCAACATCCCCGCGTCCTGGTAAGCCCTGGGCCTGCTGCCCGGCAGCAGCAACACACGTGGGCGTCCCATGCCGCTCCACGGATTGTCGTCCCCGTCCGACTCGATCGCGAGATCCATGATGGGATTGCCTCGGAAGACCGCGTCGATGCCTACACGGCGTAAATCGCGCGCCGTCTCGGCGTCTCTCGTCCAGACGTGCTTCGCCCTGAGACGCATCATCAGGCGCTCGGCCATCCAGTGCCCATTCAGTTTTACGCTCTTGGCGGTGGCGACGAAGAGCGGGGACAACCCCTGCCCCCAGAGGGTATGCGCCAGCAGATACACGTCCCCGATACATATGGGCGTCCGAAACCTTCCCTCGTACTCCCTCCACACTTCTATCTGTCTCTTTATCAACCGACGGAGACCGTGTCTGAAATCCCCGAGCAATTCCTTCAGCGAGTATTTCACGATACCTCCGCTAGGCATCTCCGCGTCGGGAGAAATCACCTTTATCCCGCGATTGCGGTATTCATGCCCGACTCCGACCAGCGAGAAAGCCGAGACTCCGGCGCAGGGGAACCTCTCTCTGAGCCGCGAGGCGAGAAGCGAGCCTATCGCGTCCTCGCCGTAACCGTTCGATGCCACTATCAACTCCGGTTTCAGCACCTTCGCGGCGGACTTCCAAAACCTCTCTTCTTCGTCGAGCGACACCTTTATCCGCGGTATGTAGAGCGGATAGCGCATGACGAAATTATCCGGCATGTTCTGAAGGTCCTTCTCGGTACAGACCAATCCGCTCGCTCCGGCGCCCGCGACCATTTTCTCCAGCATGTCTATATCGGCCCGCGTGAATCTGTGATGGTCGCGGAACGCGCGGTTTTGTACCACATCCAGCCCCATCAATTTGAGAGACACATAAAAGCTCCGCGGGTTGCCAATGGCGGAAAACGATATGAATTTCCCCCCCGGCGGGGTTTCGCCCCACTCGTCATGTTCATAAATATGCTGGCCGTCCCTCGACAGTTCCAGCCACGACTCTATCTCCACACGCGCCGTAAATATGAATTCGGAGTGTACCCATGCCGAGATTTTTCTCTTTATTCCATCCAGTTTGTCCCCGGCCTGTTCGGCTTTGGTCAGTATCACCATATCGGCGCGTTCAAGGGATCCCGGGCTCTCGCGCAGTATTCCGGCGGGAAAAAGTTTCCTGTTGCCGAAAGGACAGGTCGAATCCACCAGCACGATGTCGAGGTCGCGTCCCATCCACCTGTGCTGAAAGGCGTCATCAGCAACCACCGCCTCCGCCCCGAGTTCGCGGAGGTATCGCACGCCGTCGTATCTGTCGCGCGAGACGACGACCTTCACATCCGGCAGGCGCCCCGCCAGCATCAAGGGTTCATCGCCGGTGACGGAACGGTCGGAACTGACCCCGCCCTGGCCGACCCACAGGGGTTCTTTGACAATGCCGCTGTAGCCGCGGCTCACGATGCCGACCGAGATGCCGAATTCGGTGAGTCTCCTGGCGAGCATATCGACCATGGGCGTCTTGTTGGTGCCTCCGTTGCAGATGTTCCCCACGCTTATCACGGGAAGCGGAGGCTCGAGACGGCGGAAAATCCCCCTGTCGAAGAGGGCGTTTCTCGCCCTTACCAGGGGGCGAATCAGTGCCCCCGGCACGCGCAGGATATCCCACGCCGAATGCCCTTTCGACTCGCCGCGCGCGTATCTCAGGTAGCTTCCGAGTATATCAGGCAACCTTGCTCCCGGCTTGCAGCAGGTAAAGATTGTAATAGTGACCGTGAAGTTTCAAAAGTTCCTCGTGGCTCCCTTCCTCCACAATTTCACCGTTCGATATGACGAGTATCCTGTCGGATTCCCTTATGGTGGATAGCCGGTGAGCTATGACTATCGACGTTCTTCCTTTCATGGCCTCGTTCATCGCTCCCTGGATCTGCGACTCTACCAGGGAATCGAGCGACGATGTCGCCTCGTCCATCAACAATATAGCTGGGTTTCTCACTATCGCGCGGGCTATCGCAACGCGCTGCCGCTGACCTCCCGAGAGCGTGACGCCCCTCTCGCCGACCTCGGTCTCGTATTGTCTCGGAAGCGACATGATGAAGTCGGCTATGCCGGCGGTCCGGGCCGCTCGGTCAATTTCGTCCGCCGTGCAGTTATCCAGCCCGTATGATATATTGCTCGCGAGCGTTCCCTTCATGAGCACTGGATCCTGGGGCACGAAGCCTATCTTTCTCCTGTAATCGTATACGTCGAGTTCCTTCAGGTCGACGCCGTCGATAGAAATCCTTCCGCCGGTCGGGTCGTAGAAACGCAGTATCAGATCGACTATCGTCGATTTGCCGGCGCCTGTGACGCCGACTATCGCTATTCTCTCGCCGGGCTTGATGTGTAAATTGAGGCCGCCCAAGACCTTCATGCCCTTCTCGTATTCGAAGGACACATCGTCGAACGTTATTGCCCCTCGCATATGATCAAGCGCCACCGGATGTTCCGCGAGGGGAACTTCGTCGGCCTGGTCGATTATCTCGAACACACGGTCGGCAGCGGCCATGCCGCCGCGCAAATGGGCCAGCGTTCGTGTTATCGATTGAACCGGACGGGCAAGGGTGCCGATCGCGAGGCAGAACGACATCAAATCGCCCGTCGTGAAAGCGTCCGACGCGGACTCGCCCAATGTCACGAAATAGGCCCCCACCATGAGCACTATGACCAACGCCACATACTGAACCAATACCATGATGCCGTCGAGCATTCCTCTTGTCTTGGAGCCTTTGATGGTAACTTTGAAGAACTCCCTGTTCCTGCCCTCGAAGTGGGCGTACTCCACCCTCTCGGTCGCGAAAGCCCGCACTATGCGGATCGCCGAAAGCGCTTCGGTCGCTACCGCCGATAACTGGGCCACCTGCTCCTGAATGGAGGCTCCGATGGATCTCAGCCTCTTCCCAACCCTGCTCATGACGATAAACGCCACCGGTATTATCATGCCAGCGATTACAGTGAGTTTCCAGTTCAGGTATATCATGGCCCCCAAGATAGCTATCACGTTGGCGCAGCAGATGAACAGATCCATCGCGACCTGAACCAGAATGTTCTGCAGTATCGTGACATCGTTCGTTATCCGCGATATGAACTCGCCTATGCGTCTTTTGTAGAGGACACGGAAGGATAGCTTCTGCGTCTTGTCGTATAGCTGCATCCGTATGTCTATGATCACCTTGTTGCCGACCCATGTCATGAGATATGTGTTGATGTAGGCCAATGTGACCTTGAAGGCGGTTATCAGGAGAATGCCGCCGGAGATGATGTACATCAGCGTGAAATCCTTCCCGGAGAGCACCCTGTCGATGACGAACTTCACGGCCAGAAGAGGCGCCGCCTCCATCGCCGAGGCGGCCCACGCGCATATGAAAGCCGGCACGATTCTCGCCATATAAGGGCGGCAGTATTTTAAAACCCTGAAATACGACCTATAACCTTCCAGATATAATTTCACACGTTTGCTGATAATTTCGAACAATGACTTCATTCCCGTTCCCCCAGAATCTGTTCCGCCCAAAAGGCGGCGGCTCCCGGACGGCCCATCTGCCCCGCAAGTTCATCCATCATGCGCGTGCGTTCCTCCCGCGCGCGCGCGCTTTCGCCCAGCCAGTCGTTCGCGCACGCAAGGGCGTTTTCGGCTGTGGCGCGTTCCTGGATCAGTTCGGGATAGAAATATTCCCCGGCCAGTATGTTGGGCAGGGCAAATTTCACCCCGCGCAGCAGCACGCGTCCGACGAGGTTCGTAAAAAAACTGACCTTATACATCACCACCATGTAACGTCGCAGCAGAAGCGCCTCCGCAGTGGCCGTGCCACTTGCGCCCACCACAACGCCGGCCGCGCCCATGAGCTGCCTCCCTGGCCCCTCGTAATACCTCTCCCCGGACACCGCGAGACGTTCGGCGAGAAATTTTCTCGCGGACGGGCTCAAACCCATCGCAACCGAGAATACCGGCGCGGCGCCGTCCGCGTCGAGAGACCGATAAAGCTCGGATAAGACAGGATACAGCGGTTCTATCTCACTTCGTCTGCTTCCCGGAAGAAGCGCCGCTATAACCCTCTCTCCAACGGGAGGCCCTTTTATATTTTTCACCACTTCCTCGCGTTTTATGTCCAGATTCATGAATTCCTCCACGAGGGGATGTCCAATCCAGCGTGCCTCGCACTTACCCGCGATCAGCGCGTCACGCTCGAAAGCGAACAGAGGCAAACATACGTCGACGTATTTAGCGAGTGCCCGTGCCCGGTACTTTCTCCACGCCCAAATCGACGGCGGGGCGATGTAAAATATCTTCCCATCGTAACCGTTTCTTCGGAGCGATCTCACGAGAGGCAGGTGAAAATCGGGGCTGTCCGCCAACACGACGGCTTCGGGGCGGGTTTTCAAAATATTTCGCCTCATATCTCTCAGGAGATTCCAAACGGCCCCTATGGCCCCGAATACCTCGGATATGCCCATCACGTGTAGGGCATCATTGCCCCATAAAGCCTCGACTATGCCCGCCGTTCTGCTCTCTTCCCCGCACAGCCCGTATATCCTGCCGTCAAAACCTTTGTCTTTCAGAGACCTTGCGGTGGAGGCGACGTAATGGTCTCCAGAGACCTCACCCGCGCTTACGAATACAGTTTTCAACACGCTATTCCGATGACCGCTATGCCGAATTCCCTCGCGGACGCTGAGAATTCGTCCGGCGCCATCACGAGAGTATGTCCGGCCTGCACGGCCAGACAGGAAAGCCCGGCGCGCTTCATCAAATGCAAGGTCTGAGCGCCTACGACCGGTATATCGAATCTGGCGTCCTGTCCGGGCTTGATAATTTTCACCAAAACGCCCCTTTTGCAAAGCCCGGCCGAACGCAGGATAGCGGCGTCGGTGCCCTCCATGGCCTCGACGGCGACCACCGCGCGCCGGTTCACTACCACACTCTGTCCGAATGAGAGCGGGGCTATGACCTTCGCGATTTCCACGCCGTACGCCACGTCGCCGAGTTCCGCCCCGTCGGGTTCCCTTCCGGCTATAAAACCGGCCGGAGCGAGAAGATCACTCAGTATGTCGGTGTAACCGACTACTTCGAAACCAGCCCTCTCGAAAACCGACACTATACTGCCGAGCAGCGAGTGATCATCTCTGTTTTCCAGGCTCTCCACCAACATTTTCGCCATTTTGTCCATCATTTCGGGGCGAAATATCAGCGTCTTGGGCACGTACCCCGCGAACATAACGCGACTGACGCCGCGAAATGCCATGTCTTTCAAAGACGCCTCGATCTCGGCCTTCAATACCGGGATCACGGCTTCCGCGTATTCGTCCAGCGATCCGCAATCTTCGCGCAGTGCGTAAACAACGGGTTTTTCCCCGCGCGCCGCGAGGCGCGACGCTATTTCCTCCGGCAGGGAACCTTCTCCGGCTACCAGCGCAACGGACATCCGACCACCATCTCCTTCATGTTTCAGCCAAGCCTGTTGGCCCGTCTGGTAAGAACAGCACCGACAGCGAGAAAGACGGCGTTCGGTATCCAAGCCGCGACGATGCCGGGCACGAAATTCGCCTCTCCCAGTGATTTGCAAAGCGACATTATCACGTAATAACAGAACACTATCACGATCGAGAGTCCCAGACCCACTCCCGAACTGGATTTTTGAGGGCGGGCTCCCACCGCAGAACCAACCAGCACCAGCACCACGCACGCCCACGGCACCGCGATACGGAGGTAAAACATCATCCTGAGCCTCCCCGCGTTATTTCCCCGTTGCTCGGCGCTGCGCATCGAGACGTACAATTCCTTGAGGCTCATCTCTTCCGGATCCATAGAATCCCTATCCACATCGGACGGCCCGAAATCGAGGTTCAGTTTATGTCTGTCGAATTTGAACAGCATCTCCACCATGCCGTTCTGTTTCACCTCGAATACCTGCCCGTCGCGAAGCCACCACAGTCCCGCTTCCCAATTACCGGTGGGCGCCGAGATTATCCTGGAAATGTGCCCTTCGGCGAATTCCTGAACCAGTATATCACTCATCTCTCCAGACCTCGGCATAATCCTGTTTATATAGACTATCCGATTGAGCTGTCCGTGCGACACATCGCGGATAAAGACATTGTCCCTGAAAACCGGCGGTGTCCGTCTCGCGATCTCGTAGTGCATGATATTGGCGGCCGCCCTGGTGGTCAGAGGAACTATCGTCTCGTTCATCACGAAGGAGAAAATCGAAAGCAAGATGCCGGCAATCACGAGGGGAGACACTATCCTTCCGAATGAAATTCCGGCGGATTTTAGCGCCACCAGCTCCGAATTGGAGGACAGGCTGCCAAATCCCAGAAGAGCCGCCAGAAGACAGCTCATTGGAATCGTCATCGCTATCACGGCGGGAAGGGAATACAAAAAAAGCCGCGCGATCAGCGATATCGCCACGCCCTGCTTTATCACGAGATCCGCGAGGCTGAAGAGAAGATTCCCCGCCACCATGATGACGGTGAAGGACATTATCCCGAATAAAAAGGGCGAGATCATCTGCCTCAGAATGAAACGGTCGAGTATGAACCTGTCGGGGAAGGACTGTTTGTATGGTGTCATGACGCGTCCAAATCCCCGTTGAGCCTGACGGTCATTTTTTTCTGCCTCTGTGCTCGGCGGTGCCCTGATGCCAGTGGTACACCCCGCGCCTCGAATTTCCGACGAAAGCCGCTATCTTCCCAGCGAAAGCGTCGCCCGCGTACCGTTCCCCGATGGATGCCAGGCCATCCTCTAAATTCGCCGCAGTCTCGAAGAGCGTCCTGTATATATTCTTTATGCGGCTGCGCTGTGCCTGGCTGAACCCGTGCCGCCTCAAACCCACCGTGTTGAGCCCGTACATGGAGGCGGGATTGCCGTCGACCAGCGAATAGGGCGGCACGTCCATCACGATTTTGGCCAGTCCTCCCACCATGGCGTATGAGCCGACCCGCACGAACTGGTGAAATCCGGCGAGCCCTCCCACCACCACGTAATCGCCCATTTGCACGTGTCCCGAGAGGCCGGCTTTATTGGTGAGGGTGCAACACTCCCCGACCCGCACGTTGTGTCCGAGGTGGCAGCCCTCCATCAGCATCGACCCGCGTCCCACGCTGGTCGCGAGCCCTTCGCCGGTGGCGCGGTGTATCGTGACGCCTTCCCTCAGCACAACGTCGTCGCCTATCGTGACATACGACGTCTCCCCTCCAAAGTCGTGGTCCTGCGGCGGCTGGCCCAGAATCACGCCGTCGAAGATATGACAGTTGCGCCCGACCGTGACGTATGACGTCAGACGCACAAACGCCTCGATGACCGTGCCGTCGCCGACCACCGCGCCGTCGCCGATCACCGAGTAAGGGCCTATCCTGACCCCCTCGCCTATAACGGCCCCAGGCGAGATCTCCGCCGTTCGATGAATCGTCGTCTCAGGCATGGCTTTTCATTCTCGCGGTTCCGCCGTGAGCGCGAAAGCGCTGATAAACCCCAGCACCGCTTCGGCCGCCACCTCGCCGTCCACGGTGCCGACAAATCGCATCTTCCCTATCCTCCCCCGGAAACGGAGCAACGTCGCCTCCGTCCTCAATTGGTCGCCTGGAACGACGGGACGCCTGAATTTCGCCTCGTAAATGCTGGTGATAAAAACGGTCCTTCGACCGCCCGGCGCTACGCCGAGCCTTTCCTGCTCCACCGCCATCATCACGCATCCTACCTGCCCCATAGCCTCCAGTATCAGCACACCCGGCATGACGGGCTCTTCCGGGAAATGTCCCTCGAAAAAAGCTTCGTTGACGGAGACATTTTTAAGGCCGACGATTCGTTTCACAGGACTGTCGAGATCAATTTCAAGAATGCGATCCACGAGCAAAAAAGGATACCTGTGCGGCAACAATTCCTTTATTTTATTGATATCATATACATAATACTCTTTTTTCTTATCGTTCATTGCCGTTACCTCCGATGGTTTATTAAAAGACCTTTTTTTATCCTGTCAACGAGTTTCAGGTGGAGGCCGTGCCCCCCGCGCAGACAAATGTACCGCGCCGTCGGCACAAAACCCGCGAGGAGGAGGTCTCCCAGGAGATCCGCCGCCTTATGGGCGGCACATTCGGCGCACACCCGGTATTCCGGCTTCGACCGAGCGCCGATCACCAAGACATTGCCGGCGTCACCTCCCATCCCGAGGCCGGTCCTCAGAAGCTCGCTTATCTCAGACTCCAGGCAAAAAGTGCGCGCTGGCGCCAACTCCTCCATGTAAGTTTCCGGCGTCACGTCGATGTCCTTCAACTCCGTGCCCACCGGCGACCCGGGGTAATCAATCACATACGCCGCCGAGAGCATGTCCGCGGGCATGGCGGCCAGAAACGAACGTTCGTTCTCCACAAACAGGGGCGACGCCAGCGCCGGCGGTTCATGATTTTCCCCGGTCTTCTCGAAACCGATTGACATCATCGCGCGGGCAAAAGGGAGAGGGCTTCCATCCATTATCGGAAACTCCTCGCACGCTGGGATTATCAACGCGTCATCAAGCCCGACGCCGGCTATCGCGGACAGCAGGTGTTCGACCGTGGACACGCGCTCCCCTGATGGAAACACGAGCACCGTATTCCGTCGGGAGCCGTCGGCCTGCGCCTGTGAAATACCGTACCGTCTTTTTCCGAATGAAAACTCTATGCCTCTTCCGCAGTCATTCGGCGAAATTCTGACCGCGGAAGGTTCCCCCGAATGAATTCCCTTGCCCTCGAAAACCGCGTCTCCCGCGAGGGTTCTTCGCGGCCGCGAGGTCACTCCGTCATACCCACCGTTTTCTCCATTTTCTTGATGCGTTCCCCGTAGTCACGCACTCTCCTCAGGGACGCCTGAAAACGCTTTTCCTCCGAATGTTCGCGCGCAGGAAATCCTGAAACCGTGAGCCCGTCTCCAATGTTCTTGGAGACGCCGGCACGTCCCGCGACCGTGACGTTATCGCCTACTTGCACGTGGTCGGCGATTCCCGACATTCCGCCCGCGAGGAAGCCGCGGCCAATCTTTACGCTGCCCCCGACGGCAACAAAACCGACCATCATGGAATCGGGCCCTATGTCGCAGTTGTGCGCTATATGCACGCACGCACCAATCTTCGTTCCGCGCCCTATCCTGGTCGCGCCGAACGTTGCCCTGTCGACCGTGCAGTTCGGCCCTATTTCGACGTCGTCCTCAATCACGACCTTGCCGATCTGCGGTATTTTTTCCCATCCGCCGCCTGGGGTGGGTACAAATCCGAAACCGTCGCACCCGATGCTCGTGCCGGAATGGATCGTTACCTCTGCGCCGATCTCGGCGAAATCCTGAATCGCGGTCGCTGCCTCTATGACCGTATCGTTGCCGACCAACACATGTTCCCCTATGAACACGTTAGCCTGAAGGACGACCCGGTCACCCAAAACGGCCCCCGCCGATACGACGCAATTCGGCCCTATGGCGCAGCCGCGCCCCAGGACGCTATGCGCGTCCACGAAAGCGGAGGGATGAATCCCCGAGGCGGGACGCCTCCGCGGGTCGAAGAGGGGAAGCAATTTCACGAGCGCCGCGCGCGGATACGCGAGTTCTATGCCATCTCTGCCAGAAATCGTTCCTTTTTTCGACATGAGAGGTACGCTTCGCGGAACCGTGTCGAGGATTTTTTTGTCCCACACCACGCAGAGCATATCGTCCCGCAGGTCGTCTGGAGAACATATCCCGCGAATTATCCTGCCGCGGTCGCCGATCACATCGCCCTTCACGAGTTTCGCGGCGTATTCGAGAGTGATTTCAGGCATATGACGCCCCCCCGTCGTTTCTCAAAGATTGAGCAGTGCGCGCACGTTGACTTCGTCCTCGTAACGCGAATCATAGTTCAATTCTACCGAAATATAATCGTTGATATGATAGCCGAGAGCAACGCCCATGTCGTGATCCTCGCTGTAACGCACCCATGCGTACGGACGGCGGGCCCACGACTCGAAATCCAGCCTTCCCCACCATATATCGTCCACGGTGCTCCATTCCCCGCCGGCCCATATATTGCGCCATACCGGCCATCTGAGGCCGAACCTGTTTTCAAGTTCCCAATCATCAAGCCTGAGTATGGCTTCCCAGTACATTTCCATGTCCCAGCGCGGAAGAAGCTGAATTCTTCTGCCCAGGTGAATCCCTGCCTCCGGGTAACGTTCCTCCGCCCCGGCGTAGACGGACATCCAGAGGCTGGCCGAATACCTTCTGCTCTCCAGTTCCACGTTCACTCCGGAAACCACTCCCGCCTCCACGGCTACGACCGGATCAGCCTTAGCGATTTGCACCAATTCCTCGTCTTTCAACACGGAGCGTCCCAACACGGCGAGATCGTCTTTGTGCAACTCCAGCCAGGGAACCGGAACGCCTATGGCGGGCGCGAAACCTTTCATGAGGTTGTCTCTGAGGCTGGAGTGAAGCACGGCCGGGATCGACGCGGAATTGATCTTCGACGTCACGGCAAGCGTCAGAGGCTGTTCGGGAGCGAACGAAACATTCAGCACCACGCCGCCGTCGGCCTTGGCTTGCGCCAGGAGCAGTGTCCTCCATCCCGGAATACGTCTCTCGCTCAATTTCTCTATTTCCCTTTTCAGGTCGAGGTCTCCCCAGGATAGCATTTCGAGCGGCGCGTTTTGTATCATCGGCAGTATTTCCGCGCTCAAGCCGGCGATATCTGACGCGAACCAGGCGTCCACGGGAGGGCTCAGGTTCGGGAGGGCGATTGCGACTCTCCACTCTGGGACTGGGGACGAGACCTTCATGATCAGCACCGCCTCGTCTCCCGCGAAAACGACGCTCTCCACAGAGTATCCGAGCAATAATCTTTCGGCCACCACCCTCATCAGTTCCTCCTTGACGGCGGGCGGCTCCGTGCGGGGAATGTGGTCGTAAACGGCGGTCATGCTCCTGCGTGCGCTTTCGGAGAGCCAGCCGTCAAGCCCTTCGATCCTGACCGCCGCGCCAGCCGCGCCAGCCGCAAGTACTACGAGCGCGGCGAGCGCGCGCAGAGTTGCGGCGGCCCGGGCCACCGCAACTCTGCGCGCGCATACACGGCGGGAAGACAGCTTAGAACATCTCCCCGAATCCGAAATGAACTCTCGATTCATCATCTCCATGCGCGAAATCAAGCCTCAGGTTTCCGAGCGGCGTTTTGACGCGGAACCCTACCCCATATCCGTCCATCAACTCGCCCAGGTCGAAACGCTCGTCGTTCCTCGTGTCCCAGGCCCTTCCCAAATCGTAAAAAAGCACCAGCGACGTACTCTTGTGAACCGGAAAACGCAGCTCCGCGTTCAGCAGAAGCATCTGGTCGCCCCTGAATCTCTTCTCGTCGTACCCCCTCAGCGTATTGTCCCCACCGACGGAGTAATCCACAGCCCAGGGAAGATATCCGTCGGAGTCGCCCATTATAAACCGCGCGGCAAGTATCGGCGGGATCTCGGCGACGGTGAAGTTTCTCTCGAACAGTCTCGTGAGAAAGTCGAGGGGGGTATAATATTTGGCCTCCAGCCAGTATTTCCAGTAGGACCATTCGCCACCCAGCGCGCCGAGCCCTTTTTCGACATTGATGGACTCGACATCGCCCTTCGGGTAATCGGAGTATTCGTCCATATTGTCCCTCATGAGCCGTCCCGTCACGGAGAAGTTTTTCCCGTTTTCCATCCGCTCCCGCCGGATCGGGTCCAGCGTAACGCCGCTGGCGTTTATCTGAATATCCTGCCATTCGGCGGTGGTGAACCAACTCAGCTTGGAACTGGACGAGAATTTCCTCCCGAAGCCGGCGTAGGCGCCCGTCCGCTTCTCATCGTAATCGAACATGTAAGTGCCGCTTTCATAATAGTTCAAGTCTTCCCATGTGCGATGATACGCGCCCAGCCTCCACGCGAAAGTTTTCTGGTCCATGTATGACTGATCCAACGTGACCCAGTATTGCTGCCGGTTGCCGAGGTCAAACCCAACGCCGAACCGCTGCCCGCTCCCGCGCCAGTTACTGTCTCCATAAGACAGTCCGCCGCTGAATCCGCTCTGCGTGCCATATCCTATCGAAATACCTATGCGCCCCGTTTTGGCCTCGGTCACCGTGAGTATCAAGTCTATAATCTCGGGAGACTCGCCCGGTTCGAAACCGACGCTGACATCGTCGAAATAACCGAGACCTTGAAGTTTGCTGAGTGAGTAACGGAGTCTCGTCGCGTTGAAGAGGTCGCCCTCCTGGAACCTGAGCTGTCTCTGTATGACGTAAGTTTTGGTGCGTTTGTTGCCCTGGATAACGATATTGCCAAGCCTCGGCTCCATGATATAGACATTGACCTGCGCTCCTTCGACCCTGACGTCGCTGACGCGCGCCATTACGTACCCGTCCTGCTGATATTTTTCCTTGATCCTCTGAAGGTCGTTGCGAAAGAACACCCTGTTGAATATACTTCCCGGAGTGGTGAAGCACAGGTCCCTCAGTTTCTCCTCGGAGTATATGGTGTTGCCAAAAAATCGGATATCTTCAATTATGGGATTTTCTGTGACCATGAATATGACGTTTACGCCGTCGATCTCGTCTATTATGCGATAATCGACATTGGAGAAGAATCCCAGTTCGAAAATCGCGTCGGCGTCTCTGGCGAGCCTGTTTTGATCCAGCGGAGTCCCCACTTTGGAGGTAACTACCGACAATATATGCTCGGCAACGACCTCCTTGCTGCCCTCGACCGTTACGGCGAGGATATTTGGCGATTCTATCCTCGGGCGTTCCCGACGCCGGCCCTCGGCGGGGCGCGAAGCGCCGCCGATCGGTTCGTCGTCCGAGACAGATGCTCCGGACATGTCTACATTGACGGTGCCCCTGCCCTCATCCACATCGTCGAGCGGCATGCCTCCGACGGACAACGCGGCGCCGGCGGCCCCGGGAGGGACGCAAAAAATAAAAAACATCAATGCGGCTGTCACGGAAATCCACAAAAGTGCGCGGTACGGCGCGGTATTTTTCGAAAATTCAAGACGCAAAACCGATCAACCCCTTAAAATGTTTCTTACTGCCCCATAGCTCAACGATCACATTTCAACTTTGATTCCGGGCTCGGAAACGCGCAGCGCCCTCTGCCCGACCTGTATCAGGGCTATGACCTCGTCGGCGGACGGGCGGCGCGGAGACTCAGCGATCGTTTCCTCGGTGGCGTCGGGAGCAGGGGCAACCTCGGTCTCCATCGCCGCGAGCTCCGGTTCCGACGCCATAGCGACGCCGCTCTTCATTACGGCGGCAGGAACGGCCGTCTTCGGTATCTCAACCGTCAGTACCGCGGTACCGCTGTTGCCGCTGCTCAAACTCTCCCTTAGAGCGTCGATTATATCACTCTCCTGGCTCGTCAAAAACTCGAACGTTACCGGCGCGTAGGCAACATCCCGCGACAGGGGGCCCGTATCCGTAGAAATCGGCAGAACAGCCGTCAGCACCATGACCAGAGCGAGCGCGGCCGCTTTCAGCAGAAAAAAAGCGCGCGCCCCGGTCCTGATTTTATCGGCGCCGGCCACATCGTCCTCCGCCGCCTGCCAAAGTTTTTCACGCAACCCCTTCGCCTCGGCCTCGAGACATTCGGCCTCCGACAGGGCATCGCTCCATGAACCGCTCCGGCACGCAGCGAGGCAACGCCTCAACCAACGTTCCACCCTTTTGAGATGGCTTTCCACGCCCTTGTCATTTTCGCTCAAATATTTACACCTCCGTCGACACCTGTACCATAATTATCACTTCTCAGGCGCCGGAAGTGGCGTCTCCGATCGAGAATAAACTTTTCAGCCTCGCTATCGCCCTGCGCTGCAATCTGTAAATGTGGCTCACGCCGACACCCTGCTCTCCGGCTACGTCGGCCACGCGGCGTCCATCCACCACCAGGGAAACCAGAATATCCCGCTCGCGCTCGGGCAGTTTGTCTATACCTTCTCCGAGAGATACGCTCCACTCCATCAGGTCGAGATCTTCTTCAAAATTTTCGGGACGCTCCAGATATTCGTCGTCCACCGGCGTCGGCGCTTTGGATTCCACCCGGGAGAGAAAATTCGCCATGCGCCCTTTTACCTTGTAATAGGCATAGGTGATGAACCTGTTGCTGCGTTCGGGCTCGAAGTTGTCGACGGCGGATATGAGCCCGACCATCCCTTCCTGAATGAGATCGGGATATGTGCCGTAAAAAGTCCGAAATTTTCTCGCGAGCCAGTAGACCATCGGACGGTAGGCAAGAATGATTCTCTCTCTGCTGTCCTCGTCGCCGAGCCGCGTTTTGTCCCAGAGCGCTTTTTCCTCAAGAGGGTCCAGTGACAGCCTGTCTGTTTCGTCGGTCAAAGAAAGTGCCTCCTCTCACCACCCATCAGGCTGATTCTACCACATAATTTTTTTTCACGCTCATGAGTATGATATTTTTCAACTTGATATCAGAGGTACGCTTCGGATGCAATTAACATTTCTTAGCGTAAATGTAACTTTATTTTGCGTTTAATCCCCGGTTGAACGCCGAAAATTTCAATGTGAGGCAATCAATAGCTCACAAATTTTACGAGATAGGGGGTGAATGTATGAGCGTGAATTCTGTTGCAGGCAATAGCGGCATCTTGTGGGAAGAATACCTTGAGAGGCAGAATAAGCTGAGGCAGCGGCAAACCACCGGAGCAAGCGACGGCGCGACAACCGGCGCGAACGGCGCCGCGTTTGACCTGACGCCGGATCAATTGCTTTCAGAGCTTCAAAACCTGGAGGACGAGCCGGAAAAACTGAAGCTTCTCGCCGCCGAATACGCGGCAAAAGCGAAAGAGGCCGCGAGTTCTTCCAGCGGCGAGCAGGCCAGGATACTGAACGAGCTGGCGGCCGATCTCGAAACCGTCGCAAGCTCCGGGGACCTGTCCGTGATTGAGGAAAAACTCGCGGGCGGAACTCCGGCCGCCGCTTCCAATGTTCCGAACGGCGCGGGCGACATCCAGGCGAAATCGGTGCAGGGGATTCTCGAAGAGGAAGACGACGAAAATAACAACGGAATCCCGGACAGCATAGAAGAGTTTATCGCTATGCTGGAAGCGTTTCAGGAATCGCTGAAAGCGGACGGCGGAAAAGACGCGGCGAACGGCGGCGCACTTGAGTCCGAGACCGACCCGGCGAAACTCGCGGCGGAACTCCAGAGTCTCGCGGACGATCCCGAGAAACTGAAGGCGCGCGCGGCGGAACTGGCGGTTCAGGCGCAAGAAGCGGCCGAGAGCGCTTCCGACGGCCGGGCGGAGATGCTGCGGGAATTGGCGAGCGACCTTGAAGACGTCTCCCAAACCGGCGATCTGAGCGTTATGCAGGCAAAACTGACGCGCGGGCGCGGAGAAACGAGTACGCCGGACACGGACGAGACAGCCGGGGTTCAAGGAGATATCAGCCTCGAATCCCTCGTCGCCAAGCTGAACAAATTCAAGGAAGCGGACACGGCGGATTCTGAGAGCCAGGAAGTCATCAGGGAACTCTTATCCGCTATCACCGCGAATCTATCGAAACAGATTCAGGCGGTTTACGCCCAAAGCGGATCACGGCTCCCGGCAATAAGCCTGTCGGGATAAGAGTCAGTTCAACGAAGCGCCTCCCAGCGACGCCCGGCATCCGTGCCGGGCGTAATTTTGCGCGGCGGGAAACGCATCGTGACGATCAACCCGCCGGACGGGGCATTCGAGGCGGCGACGTCGCCGCCGTGGTTTTCGATTATTCGCTTCGTTATCGCCAAACCGAGGCCTATGCCGCCTCCCGACCTCTCTCTGGCCTTATCCGTGCGATAATACGGCAGAAAAATTTTAACGAGTTCCTCTTCGGCGACTCCCTGTCCATGATCCCTGACGACGACAATAACGCGCCCTTCTTCCATGCGCGCGTTTATTTCGATGCCCGCTTCCGGCGCGGTGTAACGAATAGCGTTCTGTATGACGTTTCCGATCGCGCGTTTCAGCAGCGGCGGGTTTCCCAAGACGTACAGTTTTGGAATGTCCGCGTTGATTTTTTTCGTTTCGCCGCCATTCTCGAAATCGGCGTCCTGAATTATCGATTTTATTATCTCGTCCAGCTCCGCCGTCTCGGGCCGCGCCATGTCCATATCCCCGCCGCCCGTCAGAAAAAGCAGTTCTTCAACCATGTCGTTGATTCGCTTTATCTCCAGTTCGAGGCGGTCTATGTATTTTTCGCCCTTCCGCTCCGGTTCCATTCGCAAAAGCGCGCAAGCCGCTTCCATGCGCTGCAGGGGAGAGCGAATCTCGTGAGAAATATCGCTCATGAGCCTTTTCTGAGACGATACGAGGTTTTCGATGCGCTCCACCATCATATTGAAGCTCCACCCCAAATTGGCGAACTCGTCGCTTCGCTCAGTCACGCGGGCGCCGACCCTTACCGACAAATCGCCGCCCGCCAGTTTAGCCGTAATAGACCGAAGTTCCGCCAGCGGGGTCAGGAAATTCCGCACCAACATGAAGCTGAAAACAGCGCACAAGAGAGCGGCGACCAGCATCGGAACCGGTATCCTGCCGCGGCCGTTTCCGATCGGCCGGTCGTTGAAGGGATACATGGCCGCCGTCACGCTCGCGCGCCCGGAGCTTGAAACGGCGGCTGCGACAAACGGCTGCTCCGGCGGGCGGGGCCCATCCTCGGGCACATACGACAACAGCCGCTCCGAACCCCGTAAATAAAAATCCGCCTCGCCGCGTTTGACGCATATATCCAAACCGCTCTCTTCCTTTACGTCAGCAATCCAGGACAGCATCAACTCATCGCTCACCGATTCGGCCTGTTCGGCAAGCTCCGACGCGCTCCACTCGAGATGCTGAATTATTCCCCGAGGCGCGAGATTATCCTCGCTTTGCAGTACAAAATGTATGACGGTCATCGGTATGATCGGGGAAAAGAGAGCCAGCAGCATGGCCAGGTATATTTTCCAGAAAAGCGAGAAATTTGCGATCTTTTTCACGAGGCGCATCCGCCATCCTGTTTTTTTTCGGGCGTGACATAGACAAATCCCTCGCCTCGCAGCGTCTTGATTCTCTCGCTTCCGCCCGGATACGGACCGAGTTTTTGCCTCAATTTGCATATATGTACGCTCAGGCTCCTGTCGAAGGGATCGTAATCCCTTCCGAGAACTTCCAGGGATAACCGTTCGGGCGGCATCTTATTGCCCGCGGACGAGAGCAAAGCCTCGAGCAGCCTGAATTCGACGTTTGTCAGAGATATCGGACGCCCGCTCACGTGGACGGAACGCGAGCCGATATCCATCACGAGGTCGGCGACGCTGATTACCTCTTCATGATCCGTCCTGTTCGGGCCGCCCGCGGTTCTGCGAAGCACGGCCCTTATTCTGGCGGACAATTCCCTCATGTTGAACGGTTTGCAGATGTAATCGTCTGCGCCGATTTCCAGTCCGACCACTCTGTCTACGTGGTCTCCCTTGGCGGTCAGCATGATCACCGGCATGGAGGAACGATTTCTGATTTCCTTGAGGATTTCGAACCCGTCACGCCCCGGCAGCATCACATCCAATATCGCGATGTCGAAATTTTCGCGAGCCAGCGACGCCAGCCCGGCGTCCCCCGAATACGCGCAGGCGAAACCAAAACCGTCCGCCTTGAAATAATCCTCCAGCAACGCGCAAAGTTCTTTATCGTCGTCTATCAAGAGGATTTTTTTGACGGCGCTTTCACCCGCGATTTTTTTGATGGCGCTCACAGGCGATTTCATTTTGGAAACGACAGCATCCCGATTTTGTCGTCGTCCATCCTCAAATGATGGGTGTCGTTCAGAAAGACGAGCGACGGGCGGCCGCCCCACAGGTCGAGCGCGCTTATGGAACAGTTGTCGAAGCGTATTCGCCACATCAGCCGCGGGTCGCGCGCGTCCATCAGCGAGGACAGGAGCGTCCGCAGCACGACGCCGTGTGCCGCCACCAGTATCGCCGCTCCTGGCGCGGCGGCGCTTTTAACCGCCTCCGCCGCGCGGGCGGAGCGCGTCCTGAGCGATTCGAAAGATTCTCCCCCGGTCGGCGACGACGAAAATGGGTTCTCCAACCACGTTTTATAGTCCGAAGCGTGCCGTTCCATTATTTCCGCGTATGTAAGACTCTCCCACTTGCCGAACGATATCTCGCGCAGGTCGTCCATGACCTCGACAGGCGCGCCGCCGGCGTTCGCTTCCATTATCGCCTCCGCCGTGCCGTAAGCCCGGAGCAGCGGGCTCGAAAAGACCTTGCTCGGAATGACGCGCGACAGCCGCAATCCAACTTTGCGGGCCTGCGACCGTCCGTTTTCGTTCAAAGCTATGTCCGTGCTGCCCTGATATTTTAATTCCTTGTTCCAGTCAGTCTCTCCGTGCCGCACAAAAAATATCCTCACCGGTCTTTCAGTGTCGTTCATAATCATAACTCCTCACCGCAAATTTCACAGAAAAATTTAATTTCACATTCGCTTTCGCCGGAAAAGATGGTATCATTAAATTATTGTTCGCGGCAACACGCTTTTTTGCTGCGCGTTTAAGTTTTGGAAAGCGTGTGCCGAAAATTATCTTGAATTATATAGCGCGTCACCAGGGAGGTTCGAGATATGGCGTCCGATTCGTTGTTCCAGATTACAGGAGTAAGCAGCGGCATAGGTTGGGACGAGATTATAAGTAAAATAGTCGAAAATGCCCAAAAACCCGCTACTCAGTGGCAGAATAAAATAGATACGCTGGAAGTCAAAAAGACCCTCTACCAGGATCTTCAGAGCCAGTTCAACACACTGCGCAACACGCTCACCAAACTGCGCCTGAGCAGCGCGTACAACACCAAAAAGGCGGAGTACACGAGCTATTCGTCCACCAACGTCGATCCCGAAAAAATAGTCACGGCCAAGATAAATAACGCGGCTGAGCTGAGCTGGTGGGATATAGAGGTAAAAAACCTCGCCCGCGCCCAGAGGCACATGACCTCGCGCGTCGGCAGCGTCTCCGAGGCGCTGGGGCTGGAGGGCGACTTCATGATCCGCGTGGGCAAACAGAACGCCACGATATCGGTATCGAGCACCGACACGCTGAGGGACATCAACTACAACATATCGAAAGCCGTCGACCAGGACGGGAACGCGCTGGCCGTGAC
>JAISXR010000098.1 GCA_031270375.1 Synergistaceae bacterium
ACGAGGGGAATCGACCCGCACTGCACGGCGCCCGACGTGACGTGATTGATGTAGGTCTGGCTCAGGTCGATTTCCGAGACGGTGCGGTAGGTGGTGATGTCCCCGGCCCCTATGCCCACGGCGCTTCCGTGGGTCTCCTTCGAGAGCCCCAAAACGACGATACAGCCGATATGCGGCGTTCCGGGGAAGGATATTTCTCTCATTCCGGGGCGTCCGATGACGTTGGGGTCCATGCCGGAGCCACTGATGTTTTTGCCGATTTCATCGACCGCCAGGATGTCGATGTCGTCGAACGGAAGCCGCGCCATGCTCTTCTTCGCCAGAATCAAAAGCTCCCGTTCCCGTTCCGGGATTTTGTCCGTGGGGATGACCTCGACGCGCATCACCTGCTCATATCCGTTCTCGACGCTGACGACGCCGAAGAGGACCTTCGCGTTTTTCAGGAAAAATCGGCCGAGCATGGGAATCTGCTCGTGAAAACGCACGAAGCCGACGCGGTGCATCGCGGTGGCGCCGTCGTGCTTCCCGACGCCGATGGCGCACATCTTCAGCAACCCGCTCTCCCAGTCGCCTTTGAAGTCCGTGTGGGCTTTGACCCGGTTGAAAAGGACGATTCCGTCCGCATCCCAGGCCGATTTATCGCAAAAAACCTTGCTCCCGTTCGGAAGGGAGCCCACCTCCACCGTCTCCATGGACGAATGGATCGGAACCCCCATTGTCGCTTCCGTTATGCCGTAACGCTCCAACAGTTCCCGCTGTCCTTCGGCGGAAGCGCCTCCGTGACTCCCCATAGCCGGGAAGATGAAAGGGCGCGCGCCCATGTCTTTCAGTTTGGAGACGAGCGAGCGCAACAGTTTCGCGTAGTCGGCGATTCCCCGGCTGCCCGCCGTCACCGCGATGCTTTTGCCCGCGATGTCGAGGGGCGCGAGGGCGTCCACGCCCCGGCGAATCTCCTGCTCGATGTCCTCCACTCTGTCGCCGGCCATTTTCTGACGAACACGGGCCATGCGGGGCAGCGTTACGGCATCGAGGCCCGGTACTGCGATGTTCACCTGCGCGTCAAACAGTGCCATCAAGAATCATCCCTTCCGTAAAATATACTGGAGTCCAGAGCCTGCTCACTTAGGCGGGTACAAAAATTCGTCAACAATTTTTAAACATTCAAATGTCTGCTATAATTTTATTCATCATTATATACTATCGCACCATAAAGAAAAGCGAGGCAAGGACTTTGGAGAACGGGAACAGGATAGAAACAGTGGCTCTTGTCGGGCTTGGGGCTATCGGCTCTTCATATCTCGCGCGAATATCGGAGAAAATTCCGATGGGGCATATACGGGTCATCGCCTCTGGAGAACGGGTTCAGCGTTACAGGAGTAACGGCGTCTTTGTCAACGGAGAAAAATATTTTTTCCCTGTATACGAGCCGGAAGACGAAACAGGCGCTGCCGACCTTATCATTTTCGCCGTCAAATACAATAATCTTAAACAGGCCATTGCGGACGCAAAAAACCAAATTGGGCCGAATACGATCATCATGTCCCTCCTGAACGGAATTACCAGCGAGCGTGAGATATCGGAAGTGTATGGAGCGAAGCACACTTTATTGAGCACCGTCATAAAGATCACCGCCACGCGAAGGGGAGACAGTACCGTCAGCTCGAAACTTGGCGTCATCCAGTTTGGAGAGGCGCGGAACAAAGAAGGCGAATACTCCGAAGACGTGAAACGGGTTAAAGAATTTTTTGATTATTCAGGTATATCTTATGAAATACATGAAGATATGAAGCGGACATTGTGGAAAAAATTCATGCTGAACGTGGGAATGAACCAGACGTCTGCCGTCCTGCGTTTCCCTTATGGACTCATGCAGAAAATCGAACCGGCTCGCGCCATAATGATTGCGGCAATGGAAGAAGTCGTCTCGCTGGCCGCTTTTGAAGAAGTCCGCCTGACCAGCGACGACGTAAAAGATGTGATGGCTCGGATGGACGGCTTCCCGCCCGATGGTAAAACTTCGATGCTTCAGGACGTCGAATCTCTGCGTCCGACGGAAGTCGGCATGTTGGGCGATGCCGTGGTCGCGTTGGGACGGATTCACGGCGTTCCCGTTCCTGTCAACGAAACACTGAGCCGTTTGATTCATGCGATAGAAGAATCGTAAACATTAAAATATTTGGAACTCAATCTTTATCGAATGTCCGTAAACGTTCAGGTTCAGGAGGGCAGGGTTTTCATATCTCTGGAACGCGGTTCCAGCGATAGACCGCTTCGTCCGCCATTGCGAGCATCTCCCGGTCGCCGCTGCTGTCTCCGTAGGCGAATACTTTGGAGTAGCGGTTTATATCCACAGCCTGACGAATGCGGACGACTTTTTCGCGCCCCCTGCAGTTGGGAGTAGCCAGCCGCCCGGTCAGCATTCCGTTTTCGACCTCGAACTCGGTCCCGATGACAGGGACGCCGTAGCGGTCCGCCCAACCGGCGACCCAATCCCTCATGGAGGCCGTGACGATCCAAACGTCGTCGCCGCGCTCAATGTGATTCAAGAAGGTCCGCACCGCCAGAGGGCGCAGGTTTTTTTCCAGCCGTCCGCGCGCGTAGCTCTCGGCGGCCAGCCGGTAGGACTCCGCCGGGGTCCCCGCCCAAAGGAGACGGAGGAACG
>JAISXR010000169.1 GCA_031270375.1 Synergistaceae bacterium
AGGATATGATTTTTCCGTCCTTTTTGCATCTGGCTGGGCGGGTGTATTCCTCTATGACGTCGTCGGGGCTGAAAACGAGCTTGTAGTTGAAGGGCGGTTCGGGTTTTGTGGGAAGGCCGCCGACGAAGTACGTCACGTCCTCCACCTCGTCGAGCATGTTACATCCATGTTTGATCATGACGTTCGTGGCGCCCGGAGCCACCCCGGTATCCTCGTAAGAGACCACCCCGGCCTGTTTGGCCGCGTCGTCGTGCTCTCGGAAGTCCTCAGGCATGAACGAGATGTCGGAGATATTCACTCCGGCTTTTATGACCGCGCCGAGCATCCCGTATCCCAAAAATCCGGGAACGGCGCCAAGGCAGATGTCGAACCCCTTGACGGCGTTTACGATAGAAGATTCTGAAGAAAAGTCCACGTCGGAACGGACGGTTATCCTGTCGCCGGATTTTTTGCGTGTCGCGTTCAACATTTCCTCGTTAGCGTCGCAGACGGTCACGTCATATTTTTCGTCCGCCGCCATATCGAGGGCGATTACGGAACCAACAAGACCATTGCCCAACACAATTGCGCGTTTCTTCATCACGTTCACTCCTATCTGAAAATATGAATATTTAATTGATGGAATTCTATCGCCGTAGCTTACCAGAACATTTTTAAAAAAACAATAGCCACGCGAAAACAATAGCCACGCGCCGCGGTGTCAAGCGTCTGTGAAAATTGGTGAAAATTGAGCCAAAACTTTGCAAAAGACAGAAATACTCATATGGACAACCATCCCCCGGCATTTTATAATTGCGCCGTGACAAATCGACGCTTCGGCGAACTGGAATCCGGCGTGAATCCGGAACAGCCTCGCTACTGTGAGCGGAACGAAACCGCATGACGCCACCGGCTCCGATACAGGAGGACGGGAAGGCGCGGGAGTAGGGATCGTAATACGCCGCGAGTCAGGAGACAGGCCGAAGTGAGTTGAGGAAACGCTGATTTATTCGCCCAAGCGACATTTTGCCGTTTGGGAAAGCCGGCGCCGCGAGGATTTAAATCTTCACCCTTTAGGTTTCTGACGATAAATCAGCCTTTTCTTGCAAGGCGAGGGCCGAATATCAATTTCGCGCGGCGTATGCCGTTGCTTTGAAAGACCTTGCCTACAGGCGGGGTTTTTGTTTTGGCATGGGGAGGAAATGATTTTGATACGTACCATTCGCAAAAGGGACGGCCGGCAGGTCGGTTACGACAGGGATAAAATCGCGTCGGCGATTTCGAAGGCGCTCGTAGCGACGGGCGAGGACACCGGTTCGCCGCGGCGCGAAACCGCCGATAAGGTCGCGGCGGCCGTCGAGCGGAATCTGGAGGCCACGGGCCTCATCTCGCCCTCCGTCGAACAGATACAGGACGTGGTCGAACATTCGCTTATCGAATTCGGTTACGTCACGACGGCGCGGGCTTATATCCTCTACCGCGCGGAACGGACCAAGGTGCGCGAGATGAAGGCGTCCCTCATGAAAACCTACGAGGACATCGCCTTCAGAAATGCCACCGAGTGCGACAGCAAGCGCGAGAACGCCAACATCGACACGGACACGCCGATGGGCGCCATGCTCAAGTACGGCTCGGAGGGCGCGAAGAAATTTTACGAGATGTTCGTGATAGACCCGCGTTACACCGAAGCCCACGAGAAAGGCGATATCCACATTCACGATCTCGACTTCTACGCCCTCACCACCACCTGCTGCCAGATAGACCTGCTGAAGCTGTTCGACGGGGGATTTTCCACCGGACACGGCGTGCTGAGGGAGCCGAACGACATCTCATCGTACTCGGCGCTGGCGTGCATCGCCATACAGAGCAACCAGAACGACCAGCACGGAGGACAGAGCGTGGTGAACTTCGACTACGCGATGGCTCGCGGCGTTGCCAAGACCTATGCCAGACAGTTCCGCAAATTTTTGGGGCTGGCCGCGGAACTCCGCTTCGGCGGAGACGCGAAAAGGGCCGCCCAGATACTGTCGGAGAGCGGAAACGTCCTCGCGGCGCCGCGCCTCGGTTCCGGCGAATATGCCGAAGGGGCGCACGCGACCCTGTCGGACGCCGGCTTCGGCGAACGCGAGGCGGCGGACGCGCTCAATTTCGCGCGCGAGCACGCGGAACATGAGACCGAAAGAGCCGCGTATCAGGCCATGGAGGCCTTCATTCACAATCTCAACACCATGCACTCCCGGGCCGGGGCGCAGACGCCGTTTTCGTCGATAAACTACGGCATGGACGTCACTCCCGAAGGCAGACTGGCCGTGCGCTCCGTGCTTTTGGCCACGGAGGCCGGACTCGGAGGCGGCGAGACGCCGATATTCCCGATACAGATTTTCCGTGTAAAGCGCGGCGTCAATTTTGACCCGGGCGACCCGAACTACGACCTGTTTCAACTGGCTTGCAGGGTATCGGCCAAACGTCTCTTTCCGAATTTTTCCTTTCAGGACGCGCCGTTCAACGCCAAATATTACGTCCCGGGACGTCCCGAGACCGAGATTGCCTACATGGGATGCCGCACGCGCGTGATAGCCAACGCCCACGATCCGTCGAGGGAGATATCCAACAGCCGCGGCAACCTGAGCTTCACCACGGTCAATCTGCCGAGGATAGCCATAAAATCTCGCGGCAGTATTCCGGCGTTTTTCTCGGATCTGGAGAGGATGATCGATCTCGCCATCGGCCAGCTCATGGAGAGGTTCAGGATACAGAGCACGCGGAGAGTGAGAAATTATCCGTTCCTCATGGGGCAGGGAGTGTGGCTCGACAGCGAAAAATTGTCCTGGGACGACGAAGTGGCCCCGGTCTTGAGGCACGGAACGCTCTCGGTCGGCTTCATCGGCCTCGCCGAAACGCTGAAGTCCCTCGTTGGCGCGCACCACGGCGAGAGCGAATCGTCGCAGGCCCTCGGCCTCGACATCGTGCGTTTCATGCGCGAACGGCTCGACAGGGAGACCGCGTCGGCCGGGATGAACTTCACGCTGCTCGCCACTCCGGCCGAAGGGCTTTCCGGGCGCTTCGTGCGCATGGACGCCCGCGATTTCGGGATCATCGAGGGGGTCACCGACAGGGAGTATTACACGAACAGCTTTCACGTCCCGGTATACTTCAAAATACCCGCCGCGCGGAAAATATCGACGGAAGCGCCGTATCACGAACTCACGAACGCTGGACACATCACCTATGTGGAACTCGACGGCGACGCGTCGCAAAATCCCGAGGCGTTCGAGAAAATCGTCCGCTACATGGCCGAAAACGGCGTCGGTTACGGCTCCATAAACCATCCCGTCGACCGCGACCCTGTCTGCGGCTATAACGGCATCATAAACGGCCGCTGTCCGAAATGCGGGAGGGCCGAAAACGAGGGCGGCGGCAAATTCGAGCGCATCAGAAGAATCACGGGGTATCTGGTGGGCACTGTGGAACGTTTCAACGACGCCAAACGTGCCGAGGAACGCGACAGGGTGAAACACACTCTTTGAACGGGACGCGTGAAAGCCTGAGACTGGCCGGAATAACGGACGAATCTATAGTGGACGGCCCCGGACTGAGGTACGTCGTGTTCGTCCAGGGATGTCCCCATCGCTGCGCGGGTTGTCACAATCCACAGACGCACGACCCGTCGGGCGGATACGAGATCGGCGGCGCGGAGTTGATCTCGTGTTTCCAAGCATCCACGCAGGACAATCCTCTCCTTTGCGGAGTCACCCTTTCAGGGGGCGAGCCGTTCGCGCAAGCCCGCTCCCTCCTGCCCTTCGCGCGGCGCGTCGGCGAATTCGGCCTCGATCTGTGGATATACACCGGATGGACGATAGAGGAAATATTCTCGCGCCGCGACCCGCACGAAACCGCCCTGCTCGGATGCGCGGACGCCCTGGTCGACGGGCGCTTCGAGCCCGGCAAAAGGACGCTTGAAATACCCTTTATCGGAAGTTCGAACCAGCGGATCATACGCCGCGAGGAGATCAAATTCTTAATGGATAAAGCAAAAACTTGATCACAGTTAAAAAGACGCGCGTCATAATACGTAAAATCTTTTTGACAATGCCCTTTCGCTTTGTTAATTTACTTTAGCCATATTAATTAAGCGAGGAAGGTGCATTTATGGTTCCTTTGACAAAGACGAGAATAGGCGAGCCTATGCCGATCAAAAAAGTCAGAGGGGGGAAAGAAATACGCAAATTCCTCGAAAATCTGGGATTCGTTCCGGGAGACCCGGTCACCGTGCTCACACGCATCGGCAGCAGCGTAATAGTGAGTCTCAGAGAATCCCGAGTCGCCCTGAACGGCATGATGGCGAGCAAAATTATGGTGTGAGCGGAGAAGAGCCCTAAATACGTGACTGGTGCGAGAGAGGGGAGTCGAAGAGTATTTATAAAATGGCGTTCTGTAGGGTGCTGGCAAAATATTCTTTTTTCTTGTAGGCCGGTTTGTATGCCGGATTACGAAAAAACTTCGCATATCGGCGGGCGACGGATTGGTGTTCCCCTCGCCGAGAACCGGGAAGCGTATGGGCGACTGCAAGAAGGCCTGGAAAACGCTGATGAGGAAGGCGAATATCGAAAACTTCCCGTGGCATGACATGAAGCATGATTTCGCGTCACAGCTCGTCATGAAGTGTGTCGACCTGAACACGGTGCGGGAGTTGATGGGACACGCCGATATGAAGATGACGCTACGGTATGCGCATCTGGCTCCAGAGGCTAAGGTGCGGGCCGTTGGGGTGCTGGATGGGGCATGATAACCAAAACAGCGTTTTTACAGCGATCCGCTAACGATTTTCAATGTAAACAGAATAACCGTTAATTTCTCCAGGCATGGCAACCTTACGCCCTTCTTCTTTTATAAGTCCACGCAAGACAAGAGAGTTGTATTTTTCCGTTACACGTATAACTGTTGCATGTTTATCCGCAATAGCTTTATTTCCCTGAATGTTTTTTACTTCATCCGCTAAGTCCATTACATATACCTCCTTGTGTGGGTGAAATGCGGATACTGGTATTTGCCAATATAATCCATTATAAACTGATAATAATCCTTCAGCAAATCACTAAGTTTCTCATCGGCTCCAAAGTCAATAACCTTTAGGCGTAATTCCTCTCGCAGTGTTTCAATATTTATCCCCCTGCCGTGCGATTTCCATATATTATTATCCCCTAATTTCTCGGCTATGCATCTCGCTGTTTCATTTTTCTCGGCATTCGTAACCTCTCTTCCATCTGAATGTTTTTCCCATGGTTTGAATTTATATTTCACAAGCCATTTTACCAACAAATCAACGGTAAGCACTTTATCCTGCTCATACGCCCTAATGTCCGCAAGGTCAAGTTTATTCAGCATTATCATTTCCGCATCAGTTATTATACCGTTTCTTGATTTTTCGACAAATTCATTCACTTTGTCCAAGTAACCCTGTGCGGGAACAAGGTTTTTATCCTTGTTCGGTATTTGCGGGTCTATGGGGCCCAAGACGCTGAAGTAGTCCATGTATATTTCATCGCCGCTCATACACAAAATAGTCCCGGCGCTGTACGCGTAATCGGGCACTATAAAATTCACTTTGTTATAAAAATTCCTAAAAACCGTGACTGTTCTCTCGACTTCAGTTGCGGAACCGCCGCCAGTAGTCAGAATGAAAAAAAGTGTGTCTTTTTTGTCATGCAAGTCCTGAATAATAGCTTTCATGTGTGACGCAAAACCTGATATTATGGGGCCATAAAAAGATATGACGTCGCCCTTGATGTATTTTTCAAGTTCCAAGAGTTTTTCAGTGGCCAATGTCTTGATTGTATCTTCTACTGGAGACTGTATCATATTCAAAACCTCCTGATCACAGATTTTAGATGCCCGGTTGGCGCACTTTTCCCTCACACCATCGGGCGCGGTTTGCCGCGCTATTTATCGCGGCGGCGGGTTTATTTGAAAAGGTCGTCGTGCGTGCCGGTGCGTGATAGGTAAAGGGTTTTGTCGTGAATTTCATAAATCAGAAGCCAATCTGGTTCAATGTGACAATCACGAAAACCTTCCAAATCTCCTTTGAGTGGATGATCTTCTTGATTTGGAGGCAATAGTGTTTCATTCATTAGAGACACAATAACATTGATTATTTTTACAATACTTTTCCCTCTACGCGCCATCCGTTTAACGTCTTGGCTAAATTTTGCCGATTGATCGAGCGTAAGCATCCGCAAATCCCATATCGGTAAACATCTCTTCGGCAGAAGTGAACTTTATCCCGCGTCCCTCCCGCAATTCCCGGCAGGCTTCCAAAGTTTCTTCATTAGGCTTACGATCTTCGAGGGAATCAATGAAATCGGAGACCTGCCTGGCGTCGCCGTCGGGCAGACGGAGGATTTTTTGGCAGAGAGTTTCTTTATCTACGGTTTGCGTCGCGGGCATGGTGATCAGCTCCTTTGTGTTTGGATATTTTACACCATCGGGCGCGGTTTGCCGTGCTATTTATCGCGGCGGCCGTGAAAGCTTGTTTTTTAGCGGCTTCGGGGGTGTTTTTGGATTGTTTGGGATTGAGTTGGGTTTGGGTCTTGGTGCGAGAGAGGGGAGTCGAACCCCTACGCCGGAGGCACAAGATCCTAAGTCTTGCGTGTCTTCCAGTTCCACCACTCTCGCACTTGCGAGAGTTTATAATGTTTTGCGCCCTCAGTCAACAAACGCAAACCTCCTTGGGTTCTATCCGCGATAATTGGCGCTAATGGCGGTTTCGTGATAATATTTATGTGAAAAAACAAATCGGGGGGTGGGCGTTTGATTTACGGACTTATATGCGGAAAAACGAGACGAGTCTGTGCCGGCCTTCTCGCCGTGGTTTTTTTGACGCTCACTGTCTGTATCGCGTCGCTGTCCCCCGATAAATTTTTCGCCGAATTGTCGCCCCAAAATCGGGTTGACAGCATAATTCGCGCGCTCAAGATAATCGACGGCACAAGCCGCGTGGAGGATTCGTGTCCTTTCGCGCTGCGTTCGATGGTCGCGCGCGCGTTGGTCGGTGCGGGGCATTGTGCGGATATCGCGTTTATCTCCCGCGCCGATGAAGCTGTTTTCGCGTGTAATTTCATCCTGCCGCCGGCATCCCGCGCGGCCGATACGGTCGCGCGGGAATAAACCCCGGCAAGCGCCTGCGCACCGCCGCGCTCACCTCACAGAATATATCACCGCGCGGCGACATTCGGTCTCGTTGCGTCTTTTTTAATAAAAGCGAAGTGTTTTTGAATTTAAGGAGGTCTGACATGGCGTTGCTGCATGTAGGACTCGATATTGGTTCGACCACGGCCAAAGCGGTCGTGTTGGACGAGAAAGACCGCCTGATACACAGCACGTACAGGCGGCATTACGCGGATATCCGCACCACGGCCGGCGGCATGATGGAGGAGCTTCGCCAGAACTACGGGGATTCTATGATAACTCTGGCGCTGGCCGGTTCCGGAGCCCTCGCCATCGCCGAGGGCATGCACCTCACGTTTGCCCAGGAGCTTGTGGCGTGTAGGGCCAGCGTCGAGAGATATCTCAAGGGCGTCGACGTCAGCATAGAGCTGGGCGGTGAGGACGCCAAACTCACGTTCTTCGACGAGGCGGGGATAGACCAGCGGATGAACGAGACGTGCGCCGGAGGAACGGGGGCTTTCCTCGACCAGATGGCGGCGCTTCTGGGCATTGATGTCGCTGCGCTCAACGAACTCGCAAAAGGCTACAGGACGATTTATCCCATCGCGTCGCGCTGCGGCGTGTTTGCCAAAACCGACGTGCAGCCGCTTCTGAACGACGGCGCGGCCAGAGAGGACATAGCCGCCTCGATATTCCAGGCGATAGTGAACCAGACGATAAGCGGGCTCGCGTGCGGGCGCAGGATAAAGGGCAATGTGGCGTTTCTCGGCGGGCCGCTTTATTTTCTGTCGGAACTGAGAAAACGTTTCGCCGAGACACTGGGGCTCACAAAGGAACAGTGCGTGTTTCCCGAAAACCCGCACCTGTTCGTGGCGCTTGGCGCGGCCATACTGGGAAAGCGCGGCGGCGCGGTCGACATAGCGCGTCTGGAGGACAAGGCGCGGACGTTTTTCGCCGCGCCTCAGCAGGCGCCCGTAAACGTCCTGCCCGCCCTCTTCATAGACGAGGCAGAGCGCGAACGTTTCAGGCAAAGGCACGCCGCCGGCAAGGCCCTGCGCGCCGACCTCGCGAGCTATCGCGGCGACGCGTATCTGGGTATCGACGTGGGCTCCACGACGACCAAGATGATACTGATAGGCTCCAACGGCGAGGCGCTATTCACGCGTTACCGCCCGACGGGCGGCGGTGAACCGATACGCGCGGTTCGGGAATTGCTCTCCGAGATGTACGAGGAGATTCCCGACGGCGTCACGATAAGGCGCAGCGGCGTGACGGGATACGGCGAAAAGCTGGTCAAGGCCGCGTTCGGCGTCGATATCGGAGAGGTCGAGACCGTCGCGCACTCTTACGCCGCCGGTTTCTTCCTGCCCGGCGTGGATTTCGTCATAGATATCGGCGGGCAGGATATGAAATGCCTCGGCATGAAGGACGGCGCGATAAACAAGGTTTTCCTCAACGAAGCGTGCTCGTCGGGCTGCGGTTCTTTTCTTCAGAGTTTCGCCGAATCGCTCGAAATGTCCGTCTCCGACTTCGCGAAGGCGGCGGAGACCTCAATGATGCCGGTCGATTTGGGCTCGCGCTGCACGGTGTTCATGAACTCCCGCGTGCGCCAGGCGCAGAAGGAGGGGGCCAGCGTGTCCGACATCTCGGCCGGGCTGGTGTACTCCGTGGTGCGCAACGCGCTTTACAAGGTGCTCAAGATACGAAGCGTCGACGAACTGGGCGAACGCATAGTCGTTCAGGGCGGGGCCTTCAAAAATGACGCGCTGCTCCGCGCGTTCGAGCTGATAACGGGGCGCGAGGTCGTGCGTCCCGAATTGTCGGAGTTGATGGGAGCTTTCGGCGCGGCGCTTCTGGCGCGGGACGCCGAAGAGAGCGGCGGCACCGCTCTTCTGGGGCGCGATGCCGTGCGCGCTCTCTCCGCCGTCACCAGCACCGCGCGGTGCGGAGGATGCGGCAACCGGTGTATTTTGACGAGGACGGGCTTCGAGGACGGGCGCGTGTACGTCTCGGGCAACCGGTGCGAACGCGGGACGGGGCGCGTCGAGACGACTTCCAGCCGGAGGCCCCCCAATTTGTTCGAGCGAAAATACAAGAGGCTCTTCGGTTTCGCCGAACCTCTCCCGGCGGAAGCGGCGCCGAGGGG
>JAISXR010000176.1 GCA_031270375.1 Synergistaceae bacterium
TTTTGCAAATTCGGGAGGGTGGAGTTTTTTAAACTTATTTTAAATTTGGCCGGCCGATTGCATATAGTCGCAAATTTTCGAGCCGGATTGCAAGAGGCTTCGTAAGGTGCATTTCCCCACCCCCCCTCTTTATTTTCCAAAATTTGGGTGGAGTATTTTCCCGTTCAAAAAGACGCCTTGAACGGCAGATATTCCGTGCCAGTGCGAAGCGACGCGGCAAAGCGCCGGGCACTTGCGAAAATATGGTTTCTAAATGTCGAAACTTCACCGGTAATTTCATTGCATACTTCTTCGTCGAGGCGCTTCGAAAATTGACGGATGAAATTTTTTCTCGCCTCCGCGTCTATAAAAACGCCGCCATTGTCCACCCTGGAAAAATTCTCCGGTTTCAGTAGCATCTGGTTTGCTATGGATATTATGAGCCGGTCGATTACCTGTGAGCGGTATTCTTCCATCAGGTCAAGGGCCATTGAAGGCCGCCCCCTGTATTCCGGGTGGAGAAACCCTACGCATGGATCGAGACCGGCTGTAACCGTCGCGCTGGTGACATGAGCAAGCAGAAGAGTGTATCCAAATGAGAGCATGGCGTTAATCGGATCGCGCGGGGGTCTCCGGTTTCTGCCGTTAAAGTACCAGGGTTTTTTCAGCAGCCGTCCGAAAACCGAAAAGTACAGCGCTGCCGCGTGCCCTTCATATCCCCTGATTGTTTCAAGATCATCGCAGCCGGTCAATGCCGCCACCAAAGCCTTTATCCCGGCACAAGCCGATCTCAGCGCATTATCATGCAAATGTCCTCTGACAACTCCTCTTCGCAATGTCGCCAGTTGGTTTCCCAGCTTACCCGCCGCGATTGAACGCGCGATCGCGGCAACTGTTTTGCCATTGGCCGCCGCGTCGAACTGCCGCTTTTTGACCAAGTACCCCCGGCCTCTGCCCGAAGTCAGGCTGCCCATGTAACGGCCGCTCGAGTCGATGAAATGCAGCGGAATATCGTTCTCCATTATGAAATGAAGCGCCGGAGTGGAAACGGAGCCTTTTCCCATGACCACCACGCCGTCAACGATATGTATCGGGATCGTCTCGCCGGGGCCGTTCCTGCCTTTTTTATAAAACAAGGCATCGCCGCGCTGTCCCAGAATGCCGTCTTCGTGCGAAACGTATAAAGTGGGCATAATCAAAAGCCTTCCATGTCCCAGGAAGACGACGCAATTTCATACGCGTTGATCTCGTATCCCAAAAACGTTATCGTATCGCGGCGCAAATCTCCGACCCCGCTCTTTGAGCTGTTTATCTCAATTTTCATCTCTGACAGCACATTACAGGCGGCGCGCAGCCTCTCAATCGCCCCCTGTCTGTCAGGCGACATGCATATCCAATCGTCGCCGTACCTGATAACATCGTAACCTAATTCCGCCATTTCAGCGTCGAACTGATGAAGATAGACATTGGCAAGCGCCGGAGAAACCGGCGACCCCATAGGGACACCCCGCGACCTCAAATAAAGAGTTCCATCGAATACAAAAGGTACGCGAATGGACATTTCTACAAAGCCTCTCAGGTCATCGTCGGTGATCGCGCGATGCAATATGGCCGATAGATAGTCCCAGTCAAGGGAGTCGAAACATCCTCTGATATCTCCTCTTACGTACCAGAAACAGCCTCTTTCTATCATCTCACAAAGCGCACGCGCCGCGCCTCGGCAGTTTCTGCCCTGTCGATAAGCAAAGCTGAGGTCGGAGAAATAGTGATCCCATATCGCGGTCAGGTGAGAGTTGACGGCGCGGAGGATTATTCTGTCCTTCACAGTGGGGATTCCTATGTACCTTGCTTCGTCTTCGTCTTTTGGAATCGGAACGCACTTCAATGGGGAAAGCCTATAACTGCCGGACTCGAATTGCGCCGTCATACGACGCAGATTAAACTCCATGTTCTTCCCGAAGTCATCAATGGTTTCGCGGTCCACGCCTGGAGCGCCGTTTTTTTCACGTACCTTGCGCCATGCATTCAGAAGAGAAACAAACGTCTCACTCCGAAACTCACTATGGCTATAGGATGATATCGGCTTCCCAATCAAACACAGGACCTCCTATATTTACAAAAAAGCCCGCTGAATTCACGGACAACCTGTAAACCCTTAAAGAATCGCCGTCTTCGACATGGATGAAGCTCGCGCAGTTCGCGATGATCTTTTGAATATCCTTAGTTGTGGCGTAAGTCTCAAAGACGCTCTTCTGAACCCTGCGCGCCGCCCCCTCGAGCTTTCGGGAGAGTAATCTTCTTCGCCTGTTATCGCTTACGTCATACGATATTACAAAAATTCCTCCCTTCAACAGGATGCTCCGATCTTGCGCCGGTTAAATATCGTATTCGCAGTAATCAAAGCTATCGGATTGACCGTCGTAACCGCAAGGGCGGTATGATTTCTGTTTTTCGCCGTCGTGAAAGCCATTTTCGTCACCGTCATTGAGATTGTCGTCGAAAACGTGGGAATAATCAGGTTCCATGAATGATTCTTTACTGGCTTCACGGTCAACTCTAACGTCTGCGCGCAGCGCGTCGCAGTACCTATCGAGGTTGATAAAGCTCGACGCCGAGTTTATGAGCGCTTGAGACACATTCTCCGGAAACGCCGCCACTTCGCAGCGTATCCCGCGCTCGCGCATTTTGCGGGCAACAGCGACGAAATCCTGGTTGCCCGTTACGAGGACGACTATATCCGGACGCGCCTCGATGGCGAACGATATGATATCTATCGCCATATCGACGCCGATATTGCATTTAAAGCTGCCGTCCGGCGCCGGAACGCCCCTCTTGCACTTCACCAACCATCCGTCATCCTCTAGCTGCCTTATATCTCTGTCTTTCGCGTGTTCCTTGCGCGGATCGACGGAGACATAGCAGAAAAATTCCTGGGGCACACGCCCTTCGCTCTCGTCTGCGAGATAGTACTTGAGGTCATAATGGTCGATGTTGATGCCTTTGCCGCGCGCGCAAATATCCAGGTTTTCGTGATCCAGAAAAACGCTGCATTTCTGCCGGTGCCGTTCCATCTGCATACGGAGGATATCTTGAGGGCCGTAATTCTTGCGGGGATCTATATTCTTGCGTATTTTTCGCCCGGGCTGAACGCCCATGAAATTGCGCGGAATTGGCCGGAGCAGGTCTCTGCTGTCGTCGTTGCGCCCCGCGATAAGTTTGCCGTTATTGAGACTTGTCATTTCAGACTCCTCCTATTTTTTACGTATATCAGACAACGGCATCGAACCGTTCAACCGTACGAT
>JAISXR010000243.1 GCA_031270375.1 Synergistaceae bacterium
AAGCTGGAAGGCTGCAATCCGTCCGGCTCCTTCAAGGACAGGGGCATGGTCCTCGCTTTCGCCAAAGCTCTGGAGGGGGGCTCGCGCGCTTTCGTGTGCGCTTCCACGGGCAACACCTCGGCCTCGGCCGCCGCATACGCGGCACATGTCGGAGCACCCTGCTACGTGCTGCTTCCGTCGGGCAAGGTGGCGTTGGGCAAACTCGCCCAGGCGCTGATATACGGAGCGCGCGTCATCGCGGTGGAGGGCAACTTCGACAGGGCGCTCGAGATGGCCCGCGAGGCGGCGGAATTGAAAAAAATAGCGATAGTAAATTCCGTCAACCCTTACAGGATAATCTCACAGAAAACCGGCGCATGGGAAGTCTGCGAGGCACTGGGACAAGCGCCCGACCTGCACGTCATTCCCGTGGGAAACGCGGGCAACATAAGCGCTTATTGGGCCGGTTACCGCGATTTCAACGTCTGGGGAAGGGTCTCCGCCCTTCCGAAAATGATCGGCATTCAGGCCGAGGGCGCTGCCCCGCTCGCGACAGGAAAGCCCTGCCCGAATCCCGAGACCGTCGCGACCGCCATACGCATCGGCAATCCGGTAAGCGCGAAGACGGCTGTAGAAGCCGTATCCCAGTCGGACGGGTTTTTCGAGACGGTGACCGACAGGGAAATCCTGGACGCACAGAAGACGCTGGCGAGCCGCGCCGGCATCTTCGCGGAACCCGCTTCCTGCACCACGCTCGCCGGATTGATTAAATTCGCCGCGGCCGGCAGGCTTCCCCAAGGATCGAGGACCGTCATCGTCCTCACCGGCAACGGATTGAAGGACCCTGACACCGCCATCTCACAGGTCGAGCCGCCGGTCAAAATCGGCGGAACGCTCGACGAGCTGCTCGAGGTCATGGCATGATCGGAGAGTCGATAATCAGGGTTCGCGCGCCGGCGACGAGCGCCAATCTCGGCGCCGGTTTCGATACCCTGGGAATGGCGCTCTCGCTTTACAATATCATCGCCGTAAAATGCGCGCTGCCGCCGGGAGAATTCAAGTCCGAAGTCGTGGGCGAGGGCACGAGGGAACTGACGAACATAAAGACAAACCTGATAATAAAAAGTTACCTCGACGCGTGCGAGGCGTGGCATATACCGTCGCCTCCCGGTTTCGAGCTGCACTCGAACAACGCCATACCGCTCAATCGCGGGCTCGGCAGTTCCGCCACCGCGGTGGTGTCGGGCGTTCTCATCGCTAAAGAGCTGAACGGTGTGAAGTCGTCCGAATCGGAACTGCTTCGAATCATGACCCGCATCGAGGGGCACCCCGACAATGTCGCGCCCTGTTTCCTCGGCGGCATGACCGTGGGGTGCTGGGACGGGAACGACCTGCGTTACGTGCGCCTTCCGTCGCTTCCCCACGATATGTACGTGGTGGTGGCCGTACCGGATGTCCATGTCATGACGTCGGACGCCCGGAAATCGCTGCCGGATGTGGTCAATTTCGGAGACGCCGTATTCAACCTTGGTCGCGCCGCGCTGATGGCGGCGGCATGGGCGACAGGCCAATGGGATATGCTGTCGTGGGGCATGGACGACAGGATTCATCAGCAGTACCGCGCTAAACTCTTTCCCGGGGGCGATGTGATAATGGACAGGGTGCGGGAGATACCCGGCTGCCTGGGAGCCGCCATCAGCGGATCGGGGCCGAGCGTGATTGCCCTGTCGCGGGGCAGGCCGCGCAAGCTGGCCGAGACGATGTGCCGCACTTTTTCGGAACACGGGGTCTCCTCGCTTTTTTTCGTACTGGAGGGAAGCGCCGGCGGCGCTAAAATAGAGGCACAGCTGTGAGCGAAGAGATACGCACGGCCATTCTCAAATTCGGCGGCAGTTCCGTCGCCGATTCGGGCCGCATGAGGGAAGTCGCCCTGATAATAAAAAATTACATCGAGCGCGGTTATACGGTTGCGGCGATAGTTTCCGCCATGGGCAACACGACGAACGACCTTCTGGCGCTCGCGGGCGGCGTCACCGACGAGCTGTCGGGACGTGAGATAGACCAGCTTCTCGCCACCGGAGAGCAGCAGAGCATCGCCCTTTTGGCGCTCGCGCTAAAACGCGAGGGAATCCCCGCGCAGTCGTTCACGGCGGCACAGGCCGGATTTTTCGCGAACGGTTTCCCGACCGAGGGAAGGATTTATCGCGTGGCGCCCAAGGCTGTCACGGACGCGCTCGATCATGAACTCGTCGCCGTGGTCGCCGGTTTTCAGGCGATAACCGACCAGGGGGACGTGATAACCCTGGGGCGCGGCGGCTCCGACCTGTCGGCGGTGGCGCTCGCGGCGGCGATTGGCGGCGAATGTCATATACTGAAAGACGTGCCGGGCGTAATGTCGGCCGACCCAAAAGTCGTACAGTCGCCGGTTAAATTGGATTACCTCTCGTATCAGGAGTGTATGGAGCTGTCGTCGCTGGGCGCGAAGATGCTCCAGGCCCGCAGCGCGGAAGTGGCGGCGAGATATGAGGTGCCGCTTTATATCGCGTCGAGTTTTACGAAGGAGGAGGGAACCTGGATAATGAAAAATATTCCCGTGAGCGAAGGGCTCATCGTAAAAGCCGTAGTTCACGACCTCAAGGTGGCGAAGGTGGTGCTGATGGGCGTGCCCGACGTGCCCGGCGTTGCCGGACGGCTCTTTTCAAGTCTGGCGGAGCGCTGCGTCGGCGCCGAAATGATAATCCAGAACACCATGCGAGGAGGGCTGAACGACATCGGTTTTCTGGTGAGAAAGGAAAACCTCGACGCCGCGATAGACGTGTGCCGCAATTTCAGCGCCGAGGTCGACGCGCAGGGCGTGTCGTTCAACACGGAAATAGCGCGGGTCTCGATAGTCGGCTCAGGCATAGCCAACCATCCCGACATCCCGTCGCGGATGTTCACCATACTCGCGAAGGAGAGCATAAACATAGAGATGATAGCGTCCACGGCGCTCGCGGTCACCTGCGTTGTGGCGGCCACCAGGGCCGAAGATGCCGTGCGCGCGCTTCACGAACACTTTATCGAGGAGGAGGCGGTTTGAGATGAAAGTAGCGGTGCTTGGAGCCACCGGCCTGGTCGGCCGGGAGATGCTGAAGGTGATGGAGCAGAGAAATTTCCCCGTGGACGAATTGGTGCTTCTCGCGTCGGAAAGGTCGGCCGGAAAGTCCCTGGAGTTCCGCGGAAAGCCCTACACCGTTTGCGCGGCTGACGACAAATATTTCGACCGCGTGGAAGTGGCCCTCTTTTCGGCGGGGGCGAGCGCGTCGAGGCGCTGGGCGCCTGTGGCGTCCGCGGCCGGAGCCACGGTGATAGACAACAGTTCCGCGTGGAGGATGGATCCAGGCACTCCGCTCGTGGTGCCCGAGGTCAACCCCGGCGACATCGCTCTGCACAAGGGCATAATCGCTAACCCCAACTGTTCGACAATACAGGCGGTGGTGGCGCTTTACCCGCTGCATCTGAAGTTCGGCCTCTCATATGTCGCCTTCTCCACGTATCAGTCGGTATCTGGCACCGGACGCGAAGCGCTGCTGACGCTCGAATCGGGAAGCCGTTCGATTATGGAGGGACGTACGCCCCTGCCTCAGATCGTCTACGCCCATCCGATCGCTTTCGACTTGCTCCCGCATATAGGGGCGTTCGACAGCGACGGAATGACCGAGGAAGAATGGAAGATGGTGCGCGAATCGCGGAAAATCATGCACTTACCCGATCTCAGAGTGAGTTGCACCACAGTGCGCGTACCCGTTTTCAGGGGACACGGGGAATCGATAATCGCGCGGTTTGACAAGCCCGTGACGCCTGACGAGGCGCGGGAAATACTCTCGAAAGCGCCGGGCGTGGTGCTCCAGGACGACCCCGCGCACTCTGTCTATCCGAGACCGCGCTACTGCGAGGGCAAAGACCCTGTATTCGTGGGCAGGATCCGCAGGGATACGGGACTCGAAAACGCGCTCGCGATGTGGGTGGTATCCGACAATCTGAGGAAAGGCGCCGCCTTGAACGCCGTCCAGATAGCCGAGACGCTCCAAATTATAGATTTATAAAAGGGGTCCGGGGAACCAGTTCCCCGACGGGGTTAGGCCCTTGAACCGCTCGCGGGTCAAGGGCGGTGTGGGCTCCATTGTCAGGGAGAAGTGTTTATGACGGTTTCAGCCGCCGAATTGACATCCGGCTCACCGGTATTGGCGGGAGAACGCGGAAGAACTTCGTTGCCGCCCGCCTCCGGTTTGATAAACTCGCCGTAAATCCATCCGCTCCCCTCGGAGTCGCGCACTCCAAACCAGTAATACGGATCTTTTCCCGACGAGAATCGGCGGACAAGCTCTATTTCCGCCTCGCTGTTCAACTGCCTCCTTATCCGCGAATCGGTATTTGGCGCGGAACGCACGCGCACACGATCCGCCGTGACAATCCCCCGCAGCGATGGAGTTTGCTG
>JAISXR010000030.1 GCA_031270375.1 Synergistaceae bacterium
CGATCTTCGGGTTCCCAAAGGGTTTCGAGCTGATCGGGCAGGGGTACCTGTGGATCGTGCCGATTCCAGTGATAATAATGGCGATAACGTTCGCCGTGACATATATCCTGTTGTACAAATTCCGCATCGGCCGCTATCTTTACGGACTTGGCGGCAACGAGGAAGCGGCTCGCCTCTCGGGAGTCAATGTGACCCGTGTCAAATATTTCGCGTACATCTACTGCGCCTTCTGCTGCACTGTGGCCGGGATAGTGCTCCTGTCCCGCACCAACAGCGGCACTCCTAAGGCCGGGACGAGCTACGAGATGAACATCATAACCGCCGTCGTGCTCGGAGGGATCAGCATCAGCGGCGGCGAGGGCCGCATCACCGGCGTCGTGGCCGGAGTCCTCATAATGGGAGTGCTGGCGAACGGAATGATAATCGTCGGCCTGTCCGACTATGTTCAGCAGGTCGTGCAGGGGCTCGTCCTCGTCGCCGCGGTCGCCTTCGACCTGTACGCGAAACGGGTGAAGGACAAGCCCACCCTCCCGGCGGAAAGTGAGAGAAAATAACGGAATGAGTGATTTTTATGAGAGAGTGAACGGCTGGAGGGTCGAGTTGGAGTTCAAGCCGGACTTCGACGAGGCCATTCGGAGAGTGTACGCCTGGTTGGAGGGAGAACTGTACGACAGACCGCCCATACGTTTCTCGCGCCACAACGCCGAGTTCGAAATATCCGCCCACGAGAGCCGATGGCCGACGCTGAAGGATCGCTGGTTCGACACGGAATATGTCGTGAACGGCTTTATCGGCGAATGTCAAAGGAGACGGTTCAACGCCGAGACCTTCCCCACGTTTTGGCCCAACCTGGGGCCGAATGTTTTCGCGGCCTGTTACGACGGCGTAAATTACGAATTCGGGGAAACCACCGCCTGGACTCATTCGGAGAAAGACGGCGCTTATCAGAGCAGTTTCGACTACACTCCGCCGTCCTTCAACTGGGACAGCGAATATCGTAAAAAATTGGACGAAATGACCGATTACGCGCTGTCTCTCGCCAAAGGCCGTTTTTTGGTCGGCTACACCGACATTCATCCGGGGCTGGATTGGGCCGTCGCGGTGCGCGGCAACGACACTCTGCTGTACGGCCTGTACGAGGATCCGGAGGGAGTGGCGGCGCTCGCTCGCGCGAGCGAGGAGGATTTCTTCAGATTTTACGGCCATTACGACGCGAAGCTGAAGGCGGCGGGGCAGCTGTCCGTCTCCTGGATGAATATACCCTGTTACGGACGGATGCATATACCGAGCTGCGACTTCTCGAACATGATCTCGGCGGAACACTTCGAGGAGTTCGCTTATGCGGGACTGGCGAAGGAGTGCGCCAATATGACGCACAACGTGTTCCATGTAGATGGAAAAGGCGTCGCCCGTCATACCGACGCCATCCTCACACTGCCCAACCTGAACGCTGTTCAGTGGGTTCAGGGAGTCGGAACCGACGCGCCGATAATGCAGTGGATCCCCTATATCCGAAAGATACAGGACGCCGGCAAGGGCGTGGTCGTGGATGTGACTGCGGATGAACTGGACAGCTTCATGGAGGCGACGAACCCCGAGGGGATTTTTTTGTGCATCGCGACCGAGAGCGAGGAACAGGAACTCGACATCATGAAGCGAACGCTGAGGTGGAGCGGAAGATAAGCGCCTTCCCTGGCGGCGGCGCGAACCGGTTGAAAGTCATATAAACTCCGTAGATGCATGTCATTTCTGGATTAGCGCGATCCTGCCTTTTCATCCAACGGGTGAAAGTCGTATTCCGCGTAAATTCATGTTATCACTGAATGCAATGCCATTATCAAATACTTGGCCCACGCTTTGAGGCAGTGCCGCGCATCTTGAATATTTCCCCCCTTGCTCTCATAATAACGCGTTGGTAAATATTTTGGATCGGTGTTCGGGAAGGAGCATATACATGGGAGAAAAACACTACAGGCCGCGGCTGTCGGACATCCAGCGCGCGAAGCAGCGTATAGGCGAGGTCGTGCTTCAGACGCCCATGTCTAAAAATTTTCCTCTCTGCGAAAAATTCGGGGCGGACATCTGGCTGAAACGGGAGGATATGCAGCAGGTACGCTCGTACAAAATACGCGGTGCTTATAACAAGATATCCAGCATGACTGAAGAGGAATTGAAGCGGGGAGTCGTCTGCGCCTCCGCCGGAAACCACGCGCAGGGAGTGGCTTTCGCCGCGAACGCGCTCAAGACGCACGCCGTTGTTTTCATGCCAAAGCCGACACCTCAGCAGAAAATAAATCAGGTGCGTATGTTCGGCAGCGAGTGCGTGGAAATAGTCCTCACCGGTGACACCTACGACGATGCGTACAAAGAGGCGAAGGAATATTGCGAATCGAAAGAAGCCGCGTTCATTCATCCCTTCGACGATCCGCTGATAATAGAGGGGCAGGGAACGCTGGGGCTCGATATACTGAACGACGCCAAGCAGCACATCGACTTTCTTTTGATGCCGGTGGGCGGCGGCGGTCTCGCCTCGGGCGTGTCAAGCGTGTTCAGGGACATCAGCCCCGACACCAAAATGATCGGCGTGGAGGCAGCCGGGGCGCCCTGCATGAAACAGTCGATAGACGCGGGGCATCGCATCACGCTCGACGAAATCGACACCTTCGCCGACGGCATAGCGGTACGCACTCCTGGAGAAATTACATACGAAATATGCCGCGAGCAACTCGACGGTATCGTCGTTGTCCCCGAAGGCAAAATATGCACTACGATACTGGAACTCTACAACGAAAGCGCGATAGTGGTAGAACCGGCGGGAGCGGCTTCCATAGCGGCGCTGTACATGATGGGCGACGAGATACGCGGAAAATCTGTCGTCTGCGTGGTCTCGGGAAGCAACAACGACATCACCCGCATGGAGGAGATAAAGGAGCGCTCGATGCTGTACGAGGGCCTCAAACACTATTTCATAGTGCGTTTTCCCCAACGCGCCGGGGCGCTGCGGGAATTTCTCGAAAAAGTCCTCGGCCCCGACGACGATATCACGCTCTTTCAGTACACGAAGAAGAATGCGATAGAAAAAGGGCCCGCGATAGTCGGGCTCGAAATCCGCTCTCCGGAGGATTTCGAGCCTCTGATCGGCAGGATGAAAAAACACCGCATCCCTTACGAGTACATGAACGACAAGCCTGATCTCTTGAGACTGATTTAGAGTTGATTATCCATGGTTCCCGTTTTTTTCTCGTCTTGGAATATGGAAAGGCGATATTTTTTACAAACCTGCCCGACAGCATTCGTCCCGAGAACGAGTTGCCGCAACCCTGGAGAGGTTTTAAAATAAAAATGTTGAAGGGGATGTGGTGCCTGTTTTCATAGATATCAGAAAGAAAATGGATGATTTTGAAGATGCTTTTTGGGGCACAATGGTGCTAATCCTTCTATAATGTGAGTTGACAAACTCGCGATGGAGGAGTATAAGTGCGTAGAAGTGAAACTCAGAAATCACGTGGTGATAAATTTGGTTTTTCAAAATCCCAAAACGCTACGATACCGAGATTTTTATGGCTTAAATACTGATTTTTAGCAAAAATATAGCACCATTGTGCAT
>JAISXR010000055.1 GCA_031270375.1 Synergistaceae bacterium
CTGGAGACAAAATAACGCGCAAATGGGAGGACAGGACATATAAGCCCGTAAGCCTTTTGGTTCGGTTTCGCGTTTTTAATCGCAAGTTCGCTAAGTGACAAGATCAATCACCACCGTACTTAATTTTGGTACGGTCTCAATTATGTACGGTGTCAAATCAATTTAACGGTGTCTATAAAAAACGCCAAACCCTTGTTATTTATGGGTTCGGCACCTTTTATAACTTGTCTTGAATTATCTGTTGGTGGCGGTGGCTGGAATCGAACCGGCGACAACACGGGTATGAACCGCGTGCTCTGACCAACTGAGCTACACCGCCAGAATATCAAAAGAATGGTTGCGGGGACAGGATTCGAACCTGTGACCTTCGGGTTATGAGCCCGACGAGCTACCGGACTGCTCCACCCCGCGGTGTTTTCAATGGTGCCGAGAGCGGGAATCGAACCCGCACGGACTTGCGTCCACAGGATTTTAAGTCCCGTGCGTCTACCAATTCCGCCACCCCGGCGGCCAACAAAAATTATTATAGCAGGCTTTTTGCCTTCGTCAAGTTTTTGTCGACCCACATCCGACCATCGGCGAACGCGGCGCTAAATGATTTTCCTGATCTTTTCCGCCAGTGCTTCCGCCAGTTTACGGTGGCTTTCCGTGTCCAGATGAATAGCGTCAGCGCCGGTTTTTGCGTATTTTGCGGCGTCGAGGAATTCGCATCCCAGCAAATGCGCCTTGATTTTGAGATACTCAGGAGCTTTGAGGGATTCCTCATGCGCGTTTTTACCGCCGAACTCGTCGCTGAAAAAGGTCTTGTCTATGTGAGTACCTACGGCCACGGGGGACGTTATAAGTATTGGGGGTAGGGTGCGGTTCCTGCCGCTTGGATTTTGTCTTATCTTGTTCACCAGAACTCTCACACCTTCGGCGCTGTCGCAAGCGCGCCCCGCGATACGCGGTTTCAGGTCGTTCGTGCCCAGCATTATCATTATAAGGTCGATGGGAGCGTGTGTTTCGAGACACGCGTCGATGTAGGAGAGCGCGTTTCTGTACGGGGCGCAAGGGTCGTCCCACATGGTGGTTCTGCCGTTCAGTCCTTCCTCTATTATGCGGTATTCCGGTCCCAGAAGCCCCTGAAGTATTCCCGTCCACCTCGTCTCGAAGGGATATCTCAACCAATAAGACAAGTCCTCCGGCTGCCCTTCGGGCATGAAACCCCACGTGTTGGAATCTCCATAACACAATATCCGTTTCGACATAGTTTCTCCTCCTGTTTTTTGAGTAACGGAACACCTAAAGCGGCGTCCCATACTCTCTGCTATTTCCATCCGCATCCATTTTACATACTTTTATATTCTACACCCTCAGCATTCGTAAAATTTGAAAAAGGTGTATACTTTCGCAAAGCGAAAGTCTGATGGGGGAGAGATAATATGAAAAAAAAACGCGCGCACGGCGAGATTTTAAAAACTGTCCTGATTTTTATGTGCGCATTTTTGTGGGTCAGCGCCGCGAGCGCCGAAGAAACGGCACGGATCGTTTTCATCGGGGATATAATGGTGCACGCCGAACAGCTCGAAGCCGCGAAACGTCCTGATTCCTGGGATTTCACGCCGCAGTTTCACAGGATAAAACCGCTTTTATGGAATGCTTTCGTGGTGGGCAATTTCGAGACGGTGATGGCCGGAGAAAAAGCACGGTATACCGGGTATCCCATGTTCAACTCGCCCGACAGTCTCGCGGAGGCTCTGAAGGACGCCGGCGTCGACGCCGTCACCCTCGCTACCAACCACATCCTCGACAGGCGCGAAGCCGGAGCCGCACGTACGGTTAGCGTTTTGGACGAGGCGGGCATACTCTCCGTGGGTTTGCGAAACGGCAGCGCGGGTTATGAACCTCTCGTGGCAGAATACGGCGGGCTGAAACTGGCTTTTCTGAATTATTCCTACGGCAGCAACACGCCCGAGCGGAAAGTATTGTCCCCGGATATACGGCTCAACGTGATATCGTCCGAGGCGGTTTTGGAGGGATTGCGGGCCGCGCGCGCGGTGTCGCCGGATCTTGTGATTGCCTGTTTTCATTGGGGCAATGAATACCAGTTCAAACCCACAGCGTCGTCGAGGGCTACTGCCGAGCTGTGTCTTGAAAACGGCGCCGACATCGTCATAGGAACGCACCCTCATGTGCTCCAGCCCATAGAGATATTTAAAACCGGCGAGAGTACGAAACTCGTCGCCTGGTCGCTGGGGAATTTCGTCTCGAACCAGCGTACCCTGCCCAGGGAACGGAGCGCGATATTGGCCGTCGACCTCGAAAAAAACGGCGAATCGACCGAGATCAAGAGAGTTTCAGTCGCTCCCGTATGGGTATCGGCAAGGCGGAACAAAAGCAAACGCGTATTTGAAGTAGTCTACGCCGGAACGGGCGGCAGATTCAACCACTACGCGCTGCCGGCGTCCGAGCTGAAAAGCGCGCGCGCCGCGGGAAAAAAAGTCCTCGATTTTTTGGGGGCGCAGGACGAGCTGGACGAAGACGGATTTTATACGCTATGGGACGCGGCGTCCCCCGACGTCTTGCCGAAAGGGACGCTTAAATCGCCGAAATAAACCGGACGGCAATATTCGCGGCCGTCCGGTTTATATTGGAGTTTAAGTATTATCGCCCTAAAACGCGGCTATTTTGGCGCCGTAGGCGACGCATTGGTCGGCTTTTTCGCCGTCAGGCGCCTCGTTGATGATGAGTCCTTCGTCCAGGAGATTGGCTCCGTCTTGTTTCATGCGTTCAGCCCAGTTGCGCATCCATTCACCGTCGCCCCAGCCGTAAGAGCCGAACAGCGCTACCTTGCGCCCCGGCAGCTTGGGCGTTACCGACGATACGAAAGGCTCCATCTCGCTCTCCTCGACCACCTCGGAGCCCATGGAAGGCGAGCCGAGGACGAGGACGTCGTATTCGCCGATTTCGTCCGGCGAGGCGGACGACACATGTTTGCGGGAAACCTGGGCGCCCGCTTCGGAAGCGCCCCTTTCTATGAGTTCCGACATTTTCTCCGTGTTTCCGGTGCCAGACCAATAAATTATACCGATTCGACTCATTCGAATCCCTCCTTATAGGTTTATCGAACCGCCAATGACCCTTCAAGCATCTTCATGGCGGCGTTTGTCTCGGCGTTTTTGTACTCGCCGAATTTTTCGAGCGCGTATTTTTCGTTTCCGTAGACCTTCCAGTACCCGGATATTTTCTCGCGTTTTCCACTGTTTTTTATGAAACCTACCACGTCGTCGAGGGGATACCCCAGAAAAACCCCCACTTCGTGCGGAATTCCCCACTCGAATCTCATGACGAGATATTCTACGCAGCCGAGAGGAAAATTGTATGAGCAATCGTACCCGAGATGTTCCAGAAACGCGGCGGAATCCCTCTCGGATAAACGGGACGCCAGCAACTCGCGCCTGTATATGAACAATATTACCGATCTTCGCGAGGTTTTGATTTCGGCGAATTCGAGACGCAGTTTTCGCGACAGTTGGTCCCTCGTCGCGCGCCACGCCGACCTTAAATCTTCGCCGTTCCGACACAGGTTTATGAGCGCCCCGCACTTGATTCCCCGCAGGACAGGAGCGGCGAAGCAAGTTATCATCGACTCGATGAACGTTTTTTTGTCCTGTGTCTTCAGAAAAAACATGAATTTTTGCAAAATCGGCATCGTTTCCCCTCCGAGATGTATTCGTATGAGCTAACTCTATAGAAGCATTTACATCACCCGTTACGATATTTATTGGCACCGAATATAAATTTTTTGCGTCAATAATATTCGTAATATCTAACATTATTCACCATCTCAACCGCTCTGTCAATACATTACTATGATATACTGACGAAAGTTTTGAACAAAACGACATGGAGGGGTGTTTTTTATGGGTTCGTCTCGTATTCATGAAAATGTTGACCGCGGTTTCGACGATATGCTGTCCGTCCTGTCGAAAATAATCAAGATACCGAGTGTCCTCGACGGAAACTCGATCAGCGCCGCCCATCCTTTCGGCCTCAACGTCACTGAGGCGTTGGACACGTTTCTCGGGGAGGCCCAAAACCTCGGGTTCGCGGTCGCCAATATCGATAACATGGTGGGTTACGCGGAGATTGGGGAAGGGCCGTTATTCGGGATACTCGCTCATCTCGACGTCATGCCCGCCGGCGCTCTCGCGAACTGGCGGTATCCTCCGTTTCGCGCGGTCGTGGAGAACGGCAGGCTGTACGGCCGGGGCGCGATAGACGACAAGGGCCCGGCCGTCAGCGCGATGTTCGCCGTAAAAGCCCTGGCCCAGGCCGGCACCCGACTGAAGAGGCGGTTTCGCGTCATCGTCGGCCTGGACGAGGAGAGCGGTTTTCGTTGCATAGAGCGTTACAAAAAAACCGAGGAGATTCCGGCCATGAGCTTTTCGCCCGACGCGGATTTCCCGGTGGTCAACGGCGAAAAGGGGATATTGCCTTTTGTCCTCGAAAAAAAGATATCGAACATGGACGCGATGGGCCTTCCCGAATTGACGGATATCAGGGGAGGTGACAGGTTCAACATCGTGCCTGACGAACTGGACGTATTGTTCAGGAGGGCTTCCGCGGGATACCTGGAACGCGTATTGGGGCCGATAGGAGCGCAGGTGACCGAGACGGGAAACGGAGTGTCGGTCAATGTGCGCGGCAAATCGGCCCATGCCATGGAACCGCACAGGGGAGAGAACGCGATACAAAAATTCCTGTCCGTGGTCGAAACCATGGACTTCGGGCCTCCATCCCTTCATGTCGAATTGCTGAAGCTAGCCTCCCTGTTCAAAAGCGAGACCGACGGGATGTCTTTGGGCGTGGCCTGCGAGGACGACGTTTCCGGCGCTCTCACCTGCAATCTTGCCGCGATATCCCTCGACGGCGGCGTGTTGTCCGTAAAATGCGACATACGTTATCCGGTGAAAAAACGCGGCGACGCACTGATCGAAATGATCCGAAATACCGCCGCGGAGATAGGATGGGAACTCGAAATCGCGCGGCACTCGGCGCCGCTGTATGTCGAACCGGAGAGCGAGTTGGTAAAAGTTCTGCTGAAATCATACGCGGACATAACCAAAGATCCGGCGTCGCCAAAGTCGATAGGCGGGGGAACGTACTGCAAGGCCCTCCCAAACGCCGTCTCCTTCGGCCCTCTCTTTCCCGGAGACGAGGAGACGGCCCACCATCCGAACGAGTACATATCACTGGACTCGCTGCGCAAGATGACGCATGTCTACGCGGAGGCGTTATCACGCTTCAATTCGGCGTAAAGGTTAAGTTTATCTTGCCGAATTTATTCCCGATTTCAGTGTGGCGAGATCCATCGCTCCTACGGTCTGGCCCGTTATATTGCCCGAAGCGTCGATGAACAGGCTGGTCGGTATGGCGTTCACTCCGTAGGTTCCAGAGGCTTCGCCCGTCGTATCGTAGTAGACCGGGAACGAGAAGTTCCGCTGCCTCAGATAATCCTCGGCCTTGTCTTGCGTTTCACCGCCGCCCACCAGGTCGATCATCATGAAGTTCACTTCGCCCTTCATCTCCTCGTAAACGGCTTGAAAATGAGGCATCTCGGAGCGGCACGGCGGGCACCACGTCGCCCAGAAATTGACGACCGTCGGCTTACCGCGCAGGTCGCTCAGACGGACGCTGTTTCCGCCGGAATCCCGAACCGTGAAGTCGGCGGCCGGTTTTTTGGCGGTGCTCACTCCGGCGGAAGCGCCCTCCGAGAGCAGGCCGTACGAAAAGTAACTCGCCCCTATAAAAAGGACGAAGGCTAATACAGCGGCCGCAAGGACAAATTTCTTCTTCATGATATGAACCTCCCGTAATAACCCGTCATCATAAGCGCTCCGAGGGCCACCAGAATGAAGCCCGCGATTGCGTTCACGACGCGGTAGTTTTTCTTTATGAAACCGAAAGTGGATTTGAACATGTCTATCAGCACGGCGCTCGCCATAAACGGAATGCCCAATCCGGCGGAGTACGCGATGAGCATGGCGAATCCCTTCATCGCGGAACCCTCGTTCGACGCCATCATGAGGGCGGATCCGAGAAAAGCGCCGACGCACGGCGTCCAGACGACCGCGAACATCACGCCGAAAAGCGCGGAGGCGGCAACGCCCGATCTCCCCGACATCCTGTCACTCCAGCTTCCAAAAGGGGATGAGATATTGAATTTCAGGAACCCCATGAAATTGAGCCCCAGCAGAATGACTATTGCGCCCGATATCAAGTCGAGGGCGGTTCTGTATTCCCTCAAAAGCGCGCCTACGCTTCCGGCGAACGCTCCCATCGAGGCGAACACAGCCGTGAAACCCATGACGAAAGCTCCGGCGTTTTTGAGCGTCTCACGCCCGCCGCTTCCAGAGCCGGCGAAATAAGAGATATACACCGGCAGCATCGGCAGCAGACACGGAGAAATAAAGGTCACCACACCTTCGAGAAACAGTATGAGAAACGATTTCAAAAAATTGTACCTCTTTCCATCGGGAGGGCAGTGTTGTAATATTCAAATGCCCGGCATACGCCCGACCCGGATTTGTGCCTATTATATTATGGAAATGGAGAATTACCAATGTCAGTCATCGAAATTAACGATAAAAATTATGAGGAATATTCCTCCGGCGTTCTGCTGATAGAATTCGGGGCGGAGTTTTGCGCGCCGTGCAAGGCCCTATCACCGATTTTCGAGGACGCGTCGAACGAATTTCCGAATATCACGTTCGGTCGCGCCGATGTTGAGCAAGCCCCGGCACTCGCGGCGCGCGCGGGTATACGCGGCATCCCCGCCATCGCGGCGGTCGGCTCCGGCAAAATACTGGGTAAAAAAAACGGCGCGATATTGAGGGACGATATAATTTCGCTTGCGAAGGTTTTATCGGATTTTCAGGCATGAAACATGGAGGGCGAAAACACATGTTTCTTTCATTTACCGCACACCCCGGCGAAACCTTCTCGCATTACATATTTTTTATTTTATAGTAAAATAACATTTATAATTGAACCAGCTAGAGTTTGAAGAATGAACCGGGCAATTTCTGACAAAATTTTTAAGACGAAAAGAGGCTTCGGAGAGATGAAGAGAATGTATTGGGCATTTTTCGCCGGAATAGCGGTTATTTTGGCGTTGGGGCCGGCCGGCGCGGCCGGAGCGGTGCCTACCGACACGCTGACCGCCGAGGTGAACGGAAAAAGCTATGTCCTCGAACGCACCATAGCGGCTTCGGGCGAAAAATACGAGATGACGGGGGATCCATCCACATATTTCTGGAGCAAGGGCGATGACGCGGTATTTCGCGTGAAGGGCATATCGTATTTCCGGTACGTCTTGATAAGGGAAACCGTGAACGATGATGAAATCATGCTTACGGCCGACGGAAAAAATTACCTTTTGAAAAGGGCCGAGGCCGAAGCGGGCGCGAGGTACGAATACACGTCCGATCCCAAGACTTTCCTCTGGTGCAGAAGCGATGAGACTATGCTCGTCATATCCGGCGCTGATTACGTAGGGTACGACATGCTGACTCCTGTCGTGGGGGAGATATGGATTTCCAATTTGACAATACCCACCGGCGTGGAGTGGAAAGTCACGGCCATAGGGGACGAAAAAATATTGGACGGTTCCTCGGTGACCATGCTGTTTCAGTCGGGGGGACGCGTGTCGGGAATGGCGTCGGTGAACGGCTACACGGCCGCGTGGATAGCGTCGGACGGAAAACTCTTGATAACGGACGGAGCCTCCACGAAGAAAGCGGGGCCGGAGCCGTTGATGGAACAGGAGGACAAATTTCTCAAACTTTTGCCCAAAATCAACAGTTTCATCGTGAGGGAGGGCGGATTGAGCCTCATCACGCGGGACGGGCTGGAAATAGTTCTCTCGAAATGACCCGCCGTCTGCCGAAGACCGGAGGAATCGCTTGAACGGGAATATCGGATTATAACAGGGAGGCTCGAAATTGACGAATAAGGATCAGGGCGGCGAAATAAGGGAGATAGCTTTCATAGGCACTGGGGTCATGGGAGCGTCCATGGCCGGGCATCTCATGGACGCCGGTTACGCGCTCAGCGTTTACAATCGGACGCGTTCGAAAACGGACGCGCTCGTCAAAAAGGGCGCCGCATGGAGGGAAAGCGCCGGCGAGGCGGCCGCGTCCGCCGACGCGGTAATTACTATTGTCGGATATCCCAAAGACGTCGAGGAGATATATCTCGGACCCGGAGGGATAATCGAACGGGCCAGGCCCGGCGCCCTGCTGATCGACATGACGACATCGAGCCCAGACCTGGCGGTTCGCATACACGAAGCGGCGCGGCACAGGGAAATTCGCGCGTGCGACGCGCCCGTGACCGGCGGCGACAAAGGGGCGCGGGAGGCCACTCTCTCCGTTCTGTTCGGCGGGGACGAACGCGATTATGAGCGCGCTCTGCCGGTATTGCGCGTCATGGGCAAAAATATTGCCCGTTTCGGCGGAGCGGGAAGCGGACAGACGGCCAAACTCGCGAATCAGATAATCATATCCGGCGCCATGCTCGGAGTGTGCGAGGGACTCGCCTACGCACAACGCCTCGGACTCGACGCGGAAGAGCTTTTGAACTGCGTGTCCGGCGGGGCCGCTTCAAGCTGGAGCTTGCTGAACTACGGGCCGCGCATATTGCGGGGCGATTTCACGCCGGGTTTTTTCGTGAAACATTTTATAAAGGATATGCGGCTCGCCCTGGAGTCGGCGCTGTCCGCCGGCATTTCGCCGGAGGGCTTGAAGACGGCGCTGTCGCAGTACGAAAAATTGTCGGAACGAGGCGGGGCGGAAGACGGAACTCAGGGGCTCTACAGGATTTACCGTGAAGAGGCGCGTGCGGGCGGATGAGCGTGTCGGCCGTCAATTTACAGATGCTCGCGGCGGGAGGTTTTTTTCTGGCGGCCGTCGGGGTTTCCCGATTGGTGGTCAATATCGGTTCCGGCAAATGGAAAGCTCACCCCGGCTTTGTCATTTATCTGCGCGTCTTGCTCGGATTTCTGCTGGCGGGGGCGATAGCGCTGAGTTACTACGCGTTCGCCGGTGTTGATGTCATTTCGGGCCGGCTGTGACCGCGATGATCGGAAGCGAACGGGTTCAGGGGCGGAAATATGAATAGGAACGCGGTCAAACATACGTTTTCGTTGTTGATGATAGTGGCCTTGGCCGTTTTACCGCCCGCGGCCTCGGGCGGGGAAATCTTACAGCCCGCCGTGGACAGGGAGGCAGCGGAAGAGGCGTTTTTCTCAGCGTATGACCATTTTCTCCAAAACAGGCTGTGGGATGCCCTCGATTCTCTCTCCGAAGCGATATCGAGGAACGTGTATTTCGTCGACGTATATTACATGCGGAGCCTCGTGCAGAGGCGATTGGGACTTTATTCCGACGCTATGGACTCAATGAGCCGATATCTGGAAGTGAGGCGCGACGATTACCGCGCCCGTATAATACTGGACGTCATGAAATCCGAGCGGGACATGATAAAAAATTCGCTCGCGACCGAAGGCGAACCTTCGTCGCTCTCTTTCAGCTCGCACACCATCAATTCGCTGCTGTCGCTGCCCGTCCATGATCCCTTGTCACTGCGGGGGGCCGCCGGGTTGGGAAAAATTTCTTCGTCGGGGGACAATATATTCCTGTGCGATACTTTGGGAGGCAGAGTTTGGATATTCGACCGCGGCGGCGTCCGGCGTCCGGCGTCTGTCGCTCTGGAGCGCCCCGCCGCGGTGATGCCCGTCTCCCGGGATGTCGTTTTTGTCTTTCTCGAGGACGGCTCCGTCTATAAAATGACGATGGATTCCTCTCGCGCGGCAACACTGGAGGAAGAACCATCAATCGAGGCCAACATCGCGGACGCGGTTTGCGTTGATTCCACCTTCTTCGCGGCCGCGGACAGAAGGGGAGGATATCTGAGATTCCTGGAACTCTCAACCATGAAGGAGACGTTGAAATGGAGCCCGCGGGACGCGCCTGACAGAGAGGACGGCGGCAAACTCTTCGAGCCCGTAGCCGTGGCGTCCTACGGGCCGCTTTTGGCCGTTGCGGACAGGAGCGGCGGGAAAGTCTACGTTTTGGACGCGTATACGCTGAATCTGTTGGACAGTTTCGAGGTGGAGCGGCCGCGAGATGTCGAATGGGGCCCGCTGGGGGAGTTGTATGTGATGTCCGAGAAGGGGGTTTTATTCTCGCGCTATCCCGTCGGCGCCGTCTCCGCCGATATAAAAACCGTCGCCGACGGAATGAGCGAAGCGTGGAGCATGACATGGGCCGACGATTCGCTCCTGTCCACGACCGTTTCCGCGCGCACTTGGTGGAAGGGAGAGGCGCGGCCCGGACGCGGCGATGTATTTGGCGCGCTGAGGTTGCATGACCCCTGGATAGAGTCATCCGGGGAGACGGATTTCCTCATGCTTCGCGGAACCGTCTCGTCGTCTTTTCAGCGCTTCATACAGGATAAAGTTCCGACGACACAGGTCATCTGGAGGGGAGAGGTACGGCCTTCGCGGATAACGTCCGTAGGGGCCAGTTTCGAGGACAAGGCGAGATTTTACGCTCCCGCCGAGAGAGTGCTTCCGAGCGGAGAACGCGTCGCTCTGGCCGGCTCGATATCCGACATCATGAGCGATATCGCGGACCTGTCGAGAAAGGGCGAGCATATTCCGCGCGTGATAGTGGCCGATTCGAGAATTTCGGCGCGGGACGACGAGATGGAATCGTTTCTGGCTTTTCTTCTGCAGCAGGGAGTCCGCCTTGACATCTGGGCCGTCGCGAAACCGGCGTCGATGCTGATGAACCGTATATCGAAAATAACATCCGGCAAGATATATTATACCGAAGCGATAAACTGGATTCCGCGGAACGACAGCGTCGAGTGGGTGCTCAGCGTGCCGCTGCCTCCAGACCTCACCACGTACGGCTATCCGTCGGACACGACGCTCTCTCTGTTCTCGGATATAGATATGATACGCTTTTCGGACTGGGTTCCAATATGGCCTTCGCTGATAGAGCGCAGCGCGGCCAATTGACGGGGTGGAGAAGATGAGAATAGCGGTTGCGTCAGATCACGCGGGTTTTACGATGAAAGAGGATATCAAAAATTACCTGTTCGAACTGGGGCATGACGTCGAAGATTGCGGCGCATACTCGGGGGAAAAATCCGCGGATTATCCCGATTGGGGGATAAAGGCGGCCGAAACGGTCGCGTCCGGCAAAGCCGACCGCGGAATTCTGGTGTGCGGAACGGGCGTCGGGATGTCGATAACCGCCAACAAGGTGAAGGGCGTTTACGCGGCCTTGTGCGCGGACGAATTCACAGCGCGCCTGTCGAGGGAGCATAACGCGGCCAACGTGCTCGCACTCGGGGGACGCACGACCGGCGCCGACCTCGCGCGCGGTATCGTGAAAGCCTGGCTCGGCAGCGAACCGGAAGGCGGGCGTCACCTCGCCCGCAGACAAAAGATAGCCGATTACGAGTCGCGCGCCGAAAAAATTGTTCAGGAAGAGTAGGGGCGGCAATTTGCCGCCTGTCACGTCGTCATGGCGATTTTTTCCGCGATATTGAATTTTTTGTGGGGTGTCATCGCGACTCCGGTATCCATGAGATTGTCCAGGACATTCCGCCTCATGGACGTTCCTGGCGACAGACATCAGCATCCGGTGGTGACGCCCAGGGGAGCGGGTATAGTCCTTTGGACGGGGTATCTTCTGTGGGCGCTCGTGAACCCGAATCCCGGCGTGGAAGTTCCCTATGTCGCGACCGGCGCGACGTTGGTCTTTCTGGTCGGTTATATGGACGATATGCACCCCATGCCCCCGCTGAAAAGGCTTTTCGTGCATATGGTCTCGGCGGCATGGGTGGTAATACCGATGTCGGTTTCGATTTACCAGAAGGCGCTGTTTCTCGTCTGGATCGCTGGCTGCACCAACGCCTATAATTTTGTCGATGGGATGGACGGGCTTGCCCTCTCACTCGCTTTCGTAACGTCCTGTCTCGCGTTCCGAAGCGGAAATCCTTACACCTGGATGCCCTTCTGCGGGCTCATCGCCGGGGTTCTGCTGTGGAATTTCCCCCACGCGCGCACCTTCCTGGGGGATGGCGGCGCCACTCTTCTCGGTTACGTATGTTCGTCGCATCTCGCCTGGGATATTTTCCCCAGATTTTTCCATATGCGTATGTTCTCGATGCTTCTGACGCTGGGTTTGATCGGGGGAATGCCGGTCATCGACACGCTCTTCGCCATGCTCCGAAGGATGGCCCGCGGGCGTTCCCCGTTTTACCCCGATCGCGGGCATCTGCACCATATCCTTCTCGATTTGAAACTCGTGACATGGGAAGTTTTATCCCTGATAGTCGTGGCGCACGCGGCTCTGGTGAGCGTCGGGTATTACTTTATGACGCGGTATTGAAGGTGCGTGGCGTGACTTCAAACAGGGCCGGGGTAAAAAAAATTGATGTCGTGATAGGCACGCGGCCGGAAGCTATAAAAATGGCCCCCGTCGTGAAGGAACTCAGGAAGAGGGACAAGTTCCTCGTCAGGGTGATCTCGACGGGACAGCATACCGATATGTTGCGTCAGGCGCTTTCTTTCTTCGAGCTTTCGCCCGACGCCGATCTCTCGATAATGAAGCGGGTTCAGTCGCTCGATTACATAACCGCGTCGGTCATAGCGGGAGTGGGGGAGTTGTTCGATTCGGGATGTCCGGATGCTGTACTGGTGCACGGGGATACGACCACGACTTTCGCCGCGTCGCTCGCCGCTTTCCACCGTCAGATTCCGATAGGCCACGTCGAGGCGGGGCTCAGAAGTTTCGACATGAACCTGCCCTTCCCGGAGGAGATGAACAGGACGCTCACCGACAGAATCGCGCATTGGCTGTTTGCCCCGACGGAGATGGCGGCTCGCAATCTCAGGCGCGAACGTCCGTCCGAAAAAAACATGTACGTGACGGGAAATACCGTCATCGACGCGCTTTATTCGGCCCTGGATATCGTGGAGGGCGCAGCCTGGGCGTCCGCCTCGCCGGCACTCTCGGGGCTCGAAGATTCCCCCTTCATCCTGATGACGGCGCACAGGCGCGAATCGTGGGGCGAGCCGATGGAGAGAATTTGCCGCGCGCTCTCGGAGATCCTGCGCCGCCACGAAGGCACGCGAGCGCTCGTGCCGATGCACAAAAATCCGGCGGTGAGGGACACCATGAAAAAAATCCTGGGGGATAACGACCGGGTAGTCCTGTGCGACCCCCTCGATTATCCCGATTTTGTCCGCGCGCTGAAGCGTTGCAAAATAATTTTGAGCGACAGCGGCGGGGTGCAGGAAGAAGCGTCGGCGCTGGGGAAACCGGTGATCGTGCTGCGCGGTGTCACGGAACGTCCCGAGGCCGTGGAATCCGGGACGGCGATCATTGCGGGCACAAGGACCCGGAATATCGTGAACGCCGCGGACAGGCTGCTTTCCGACGAGGAAGAATATCGCCGCGTCGAGGAGAAAAAAAATAAAAATCCTTTCGGCGATGGCACGGCTTCAGTGCGGATAGCGGACATACTCGAAAAAAATTTCGCGCGGTCTGTGGTATATTAGTTACGGCGACATACCGACTGGAGTGAACTGATTGAGTGAATCAATGGCAATTCGCGGAGGATCGCCGCTTTTGGGGACAATAACGGTTCAGGGGGCCAAAAACGCGGCGCTTCCCGTGATGGCTTCCGCGTTATTGCTGCGCGGCCGGCGTCTGACGCTCGAGCGGGTTCCGGACCTGCGCGATATTCGTACGATGTCCGATCTGCTGAGGCATCTTGGAGCTGAAATAAATTTCGAAAACGGCAGGATGACGATAGATGTTCCGGAGGAACTGAGATGGGAGACGCCGGCGGAGCTGGTTCGCAAAATGCGGGCCTCGTCGCTCGTCCTGGGCCCTCTGATCGCGCGGTGCGGCGCGGCCGTGCTGCCGCTGCCCGGAGGCTGCGCCATAGGCAGCAGGCCCATAGATTTTCACTTGAAGGGACTCGCCCGGATGGGCGCCGAGATAGACCTGGAACAGGGATCGATCCACGCGGTCACCTCGGGGCTTTCCGCGACCCGGGTGACGTTTGATTTTCCGTCCGTCGGCGCGACCGAGAACCTGCTCATGACCGCCGCGCTGACGCCAGGCGAATCGGTCATCGAAAACGCCGCGCGTGAACCCGAAATTTCGAACCTCGCCCAGACGCTGAGGGCGATGGGGGCATACGTCGAGGGTGACGGCACGGGCACGATAACCGTCAGGGGCACGCGGGAGCTCGAGTCGGCCACGGTCAGGATAATACCCGACAGGATAGAGGCAAGCACGTATCTTCTGGCCGGGCTCATGACGAGGGGCGTCATAACGGTAAACGGCATATACCCGGAATATCTGGCGGCTCTTTTGTCGAAACTCGGCGAGGCAGGCGTCGATTTCACGACGACCCCGAATTCCATCGCGCTCGACACGTCCGGAAAAAACTGGAGCGGCGTCACGCTGACCACGTCCCCGTATCCCGGTTTCCCGACGGACGTGCAGCCTCAGATAACCGCGGCGCTCTGTATGGCGGAAGGCACGAGCGTCATTCACGAGAGCGTGTTCGAATCGCGTTACGTGCACGTGCCGGAGTTCAGGCGCATGGGAGGCAAGATCGATACTCTTGGAAACACTCTGATCGTCATCGGCGTGCCGAAACTCGCCGGGGGCGAAGTGAGAGCTTCCGATTTGAGGGCAGGCGCGGCCCTCATTCTCATGGGTCTCGCGGCCGAGGGGCGGACTGTGGTGCGGGAGTTGAAACATGTATGGAGAGGCTACGAGAATCTGATGGAAAAAATGACCTCGCTGGGGGCACAAATGGAACTGCTGCCCGCCGAAGACGCCGATGAGTGACGCCCTCGCGACGGCTGAAACTGGGGCGGCCCGAAAATCGCCCGCGAAAAATCCGCTCGAATCGGTCAGAAGCCGCGCTTTCACCGGCGCCGCCGGGACCGGCAAGAGCCAGAGGGCGCAGTTGGTGGCCGACTACGTGGACGCCGAATATATCATCGACGACGGATTGGTGATACGCCGCACGGAGATAGTTTGCGGGAAGAGCGCGAAGGCTGAACGCAACCAGATTCGCGCCATAAGACGCGCCATGTTCGAGTATGAGGAACATCTCGCGTCGGTGCGGCAGTTTTTCGAGGCATCGGCGCCCTGTTCCGTGATGGTCATCGCAACGTCTGACGATATGGCCCGCAGGATAATTCGAAAGCTCGGATTTCCTCCGCCGGACAGGATCGTTCACATAGAGGATGTGGCGACGCCGGAGGAGATAGCGAGGGCCAGAAAAGAGAGAATCCGCAAGGGACAGCACGTGATACCGGTATCGCACGTGCTGGTGCGCAAAAATTTCGCGGGGAAACTGGTGGGGCGGCTGAAAGTCCTCTGGCGTTCCAAATCGCCCTACGACGGCGAAAAGACGATAGTCCGCCCCCCCTTCAGCTTCTACGGGGATGTCCATATCGAGCCCGAGGCCATAGAACAACTGGCATCCTATATAGCGTCGAAGGTGCCCCAGGTCGGTTCGGACCCGGTGAGCAGGGTTTCCTCCACAGCCGCGGACACGCTCTCTATAGAAATAGAAATGAAGATCAAACCCGGCCCCAAAAACATACCGCAGATAGCGGAGACCGTGAGACAGAGCGCTGCCAGAAGCGTCGGGTATTTCAGCGGCCTCAGCGTCTACAACGTCAGCGTAAACGTGATCGGCGTGGAGTTTTGAAAATGGCGGATGAAGCGATATTCGCGCTGAATCGGGATGAAAGACGCGGAGTCATCGAAGCCTTGTGGGAAGAATGCCGCCGGCAGGCAAATTCCTGCGAAGCCTGCGCACTCGCGCCGACCAGGAAGAACGTGGTTTTCGGCGAGGGGGACGCGCGTTCGCGCCTCATGTTCGTCGGCGAAGGACCCGGCGAAACCGAGGATGAGACGGGGCGTCCTTTCGTCGGAAGGGCCGGGCAGCTTCTCACGAAAATTCTTTCGTCTGTGGGCATAGACAGAAATGACGTGTATATAGCGAACGTCGTAAAATGTAGGCCGCCTGGGAATAGAACCCCGCTGCCCGAGGAAGAGGCGGCGTGCGACAGGTTTTTGCAAACCCAGATATTGCTCATGAACCCGGCAGTCATGGTCACATTGGGCGCGACTCCCACCAAATGGATACTGAAAACCACCGAGGCGATAAGCAGACTGAGGGGACGCTGGTTCGACTGGCGGGGGATATCGGTGATGCCGATGTTTCACCCCAGCTATCTGCTCCGTTACGAGTACGACAAAAAACAAGGCGGACCCAAGCATCTGGCCTGGCTCGACATACAGGAAGTCAGGAAAAAATGGGATGAAGTGAGGGGATCCGGCGGGATGGAGGGCATTTCTCTTGCCGATTAACGAGGGTTCGTCAAAAATCCCCGTCCATATTGGGATTATAATGGACGGAAACAGGCGGTGGGCGAAAAAAAAGGGATTGCCGGCAATCGCCGGCCACAGTGCCGGGATGACAGCACTCGAGAATGTAATAGACAGCGCGAATGATTTTGGCGTAAAATACCTCTCGCTTTACGCGTTCTCCACGGAGAACTGGAAAAGGACCCCCTTGGAGGTGGAAGGATTGATGGGCTTGTTCCGCCTCTATCTGAAAGACAAGGTCGAACGGCTTCATGCCCGTGGGGCCAGGATTCGTTTCGTAGGGAAGATGGACGCCTTCGGCAGGGATATCCGCGAGGGAGTCCGCGCCGCGGAGGAAAAAACCAGGGGAAATGGCGCGATTAATGTGATAGTATGCGTCAATTACGGTGGCAGGCAGGAGATAGTGGACGCCGTGAACCGCCTGCTCGCGGAGGGAGAGGAACCTCCGCTCACCGAAGACGCCGTGAGAAGCAAACTCTACGCCCCCGACATTCCCGACCCCGACCTCATCATAAGGACTGGGGGAGAGTTCAGGACAAGCAACTTCTGGCTGTGGGAGGGCGCATACAGCGAGTATTATTTCACCGACGCGTACTGGCCGGAATTCGGCGGAAAAGAACTGGAACTTGCCATATCTAGTTTTTCGGAAAGGGAGCGCCGTTATGGAGCTTCATAAACCGTCCCCCGGGGCAAGAATAGAGACAGATAAATCCAAAGGGACCTCCGCGGTCAAGGGACGTGATTTTTTTAAAAGAACGGCAAGCGGCATCGCGATAGTGGCGCTTATCGTGGGCTCCATAATTGCCGGGGGCGTGGCGTGGGACATTGTGGCTTCGCTGATCGCGCTCCGTTCGTTGTGGGAGCTTTACGGCCTGCTTTACACCAAATTCCGCCTCTCGCGCGGCTGGGGAATCACCGGCGGGGTACTGATGCTTCTCACCATATCGATTGGATTGAGTTACGCCGTGACGCTGTCGATAATGACGATGGTCGCCGTGCTGGTTCTTTTCACGGAAACCGTCCGGCGTCAGGCGACCGGACACAGTTACGCTCTCTGGAACATCGGAGGCACTCTCTCGGGCCTTGTCTACGTGGTGCTTCCGTGGAGTTTTCTGATACTCCTGCGTTCTCACCCGCTGGGAAAACAATATCTGCTCACCATTTTTCTCTGCACCTGGAGCTGCGACGTGGGAGCGTATCTCGCCGGCACGGCGTTCGGGGAGTCTCCGCTCTGTGACAAGGTGAGTCCGGCAAAAAGCTGGGAGGGCTTTTGGGTGGGCTTTGTCGCCAGTATCGTCTGCGGTTCCATCCTTCCCGTACTCTTTGACCTGGCGCCTTTTCCGCTGGTCTTGCTGGGCGCTTTATGCGGGGTGGCGGGGCAATTAGGCGATCTCGCGGAGAGCGTCCTGAAGCGCGAGGCGCGTGTTAAAGATACGGGAAACCTGATACCTGGGCACGGCGGTTTTCTCGATCGTTTCGACAGCATACTTATCAACGCCACTCTGACTTTTTTCATAATTGAGGTAATAGGTTGATGTTATCAGATTCTCGCACACTGGTTTCCGTGATCGGAGCGACTGGTATCGTCGGCGGTTCCGTTCTCGACATATGCGCGCGATTTCCCGAACGGTTCGGCGTAGTCGCGATGGCGGCACGGTCGAACGCGAGCAAACTTTTGTCGCTCTCGAAACGATTCGGCGCAAAAATAGCGTGCCTTGCGAACCCATCCCCCGAAGATTCGATGTTGTTCAAAGAAAACGGAATAGAACTGCTGAGCGGGAACGAAGGGCTCGAAAGCGTCGCGGAGCTCCGCGGGGCGGACCATGTGGTTCTCGCTTCCTCTGGCGCCGAAGCGATATTCGCGCTCAAACGGGCGCTCGAATCGGGCAAAGACGTATCGCTCGCGAACAAGGAGAGCGTCGTTGCCGCCGGGCAATGGCTGATGCCGCTCGTAAAACGCCCCGACCAACTGCGTCCTCTCGACAGCGAACACAACGCGATATGGCAGTGTCTCCGGGGAGAACCGCGGCCGAACATAAGGCGCGTGACGCTGACGGCTTCGGGAGGCCCTTTCAGGGAATTTTCGGCGGAACGGATGAAAAACGTCACGCCGAGCGAGGCGCTGAGGCATCCGGTCTGGAATATGAGCCCGAAAATTACCGTGGATTCCGCGACACTGATGAATAAAGGCATCGAGTGCATAGAGGCCACGCAATTGTTCGGACTGGGAATGGAGCGGGTGAAAGCCGTCATACATCCGTCCTCTCAGATTCACGGAATGGTCGAGTTCCAGGACGCGACCGTGAAATTGCTGCTCTACAGGCCCGATATGAGAATCGCTTCCGCCGCGGCGCTCGCGTGGCCCGACCGTCTGCCGCTCGGAGATATTGGGGAGTTTGCCGCGCCGGAGTGCGAGGACTGGTCGATGAAATTTTTCGCTCCCGACGTGACGCGTTTCCCCTGTCTTGCCATTGCCCGTGAGGCGGGACGGCGCGGCGGCCCTTATCCGCCGCTCCTGATAGGAGCCGACGAAGTCGCGGTGAGCGCCTTCCTGGACGGGTGTATTCCATTTTTGTCCATATCAAATATAATAGAGCGTGCGTTGGAAACCTATAAGGGCCCGCCTCCGTCGTCCCTGGATGACGCGGTTCGGTTGATATCGGAGGGGAAGCGGCTCGCGGCGGAGTTGTGTTCCGCTCTTTACGGAAGGTGATGAATGATGGTCAGTTTGCTGTCTTTTATAGTCGTCATAGGGATATGCGTGATTATCCACGAAGGCGGACATTTCGTGTCCGCGGTGTGGCGCGGCATACAGGTTCACGACTTCTCGTTCGGGATGGGGCCCGCCATTATCTCGAAACGCTCGAAGAGCGGCGTGCTGTGGGCCTGGAGGCTCTTCCCGATAGGAGGGTACGTGAGGCTCGAAGGTGAGGAAGAAGGCAATCGCGAGGGAGACAACCCGGAGCCGTCGCGGTCGATATACGCCAAAAAACCGTGGGAGCGTTTTGTGGTAGTGGCCGGCGGCGCCGCCATGAACATTCTTTTCGCCTGGATTTTGACGTCTTTTCTCCTTTCGGCCAACGGCGTCAACGACCTGGATTCACCGGTCGTGGGGCGTCTGGTGGAGGGTAAACCGGCGGTGGTCATGGGCGCGCTTCCCGGCGACAGGGTGTTGTCGATCAACGGAAACAAAATAACGGAGTGGTCGGAAATAAGGAAGGTATTGCAGGATATCGGCACGGATGAAGTCAGCATAGCGGTGAAACGCGGCGACGCCGAAATTGTCCTCGCCGGAACGGTTCCCTTCGACGCGGAGAGGGGGGTTCGCCTGTGGGGAGTGGAGCCGTCGAGGATCAAATACCCAGTACACAAGGCGTTGTTCGTCGGGATGAGCTACTGCTGGAGGATGAGCGCTGAGATACTGAAAGGCTTGTGGGGCATAATCGCGGGAACCATGAAAGCCGACGTAGCCGGTCCGGTCGGCATAGCGGCCATGGCCGGGGATGCCGCGCGGGAGGGTTTTTGGACGTTCGTCACCTTTTTGGCGGTGATCAACCTCAACCTCGGCCTGCTGAACCTGCTGCCGCTTCCCGCGCTCGACGGCGGACGGCTAGTATTTATTCTGGGCGAGATGATATTCAGGCGAAAATTTCCCGAGGCGTGGGAAAGGCGCATTCACTTCGTCGGGCTGATAGCGTTTTTGGCGTTGATCGCATTGGTGACATGGAAAGACATATTGCGCCTGCTGGCGAACTGACGCGCGCATATCGAAAAAACAGGGCAATTTACGCGATCGTTATGGCGGCCGCGATATTTGTTCTGTTTTCGCGGGGTTCGGCGTCCGCCGTCACCGCGGAGGAATTTTACGCCGGAGCCCAAAAAATAAAGAACATCAACGCCTTCGCGGCAACCGTCCAGAGCGCGCACGAGACCGAATTCTGGACATCGTTCCTGTGGAAGAATGCGATGAACGGCGCCGGCATCAAAGCCGACAAAAAATGGAGGGCGGCCGGCCGCCCTCATATCCTCAAAAAGTCTCCCGAGAGCGTGGGCGGGAAAATAATTTACAGGGAATCGTATTTCCGCGTCTACAAGTCGCTTGATGAATTTCTGGGCGATTATGGGACCAAGATAACGAGGGATTATCCGTTGGCCGTCAAACACTCCGGCACGGCGTGGGGTTATTTTGCCTCGCTTCAAAAAGGAAGGCTAGGTTCGTGGGCCACCACGAAAAAATATTTCGAATACATGACTTCTATGGCGTTCAGGCTGGCCCCGAAGCTGCTCGGCCCCGACTGGAAGGAAGAGCTTCTCGAAGACTTCAAAGAAGCCCGCCGTCTCGGGATTTTGAGCAAGCAAGAAATGGCCCTCATAGAAAAAAAATTCTCGAACATCGGCGTCAGCGTAAAGTAGCCGTTCGTCATTCCGCGTGAAACGCTCCCAGTAATTCTACTGATCTTGGCGGCGTAAATCAATTTACCCGTTATTTTTCCCGAGTGAACTTGCCACGACAATATCCAATCTATTTTGTACTGTTTGAATAAAAATATCCATCAGAAGTTATTTCTTGTTAAAAAATCCAAAAGATATCCGGAAAATTTCAAGACGCGGTTTTTGAAAACTTTGCCTGAAGGATACGGCGCGTTTGGAATTGATTGTTGATTTCATCAAGATTTACGCGATGTACGCTGTTTGGAATGTTCGTTTTCCGGCCATTTGACTTTTGGGGAAACGCGCGTAAAATAAAAAGCACGTAAAAATACTTATTTGTTTGGAGGTGAATTATATGCTTTTTACTGATGCGCCGACAATGATAAGATATTATAATCAAAGAAGAGCCAGCCAGCCAGCCAGCCAGCCAGCCAGCCAGCCAGCCAGCCAGCCAGCCAGCCAGCCAGCCAGCCAGCCAGCCAGCGCCGCTCTTTAGGTGTTTTTTATCCAAACCCTCCAACACTGACACCTTTTCTTCATTTTTCCCATTTTTTTCATGTTTCCGCGCGGCGGGAGAGTATTTCTCGTTTGCGCGATCTGTCGCGTTTCGCGTCGTCGGCGGACAGCGAGCCGCTTTCGCGTGCCGTTTTCCCACCGCCGAAAACCGGCCGGTGACTTTTTCCCTCAGTAAAAATCAGAGTCGGGCAAATTGCCGGTCCCGATGTATCCCGTTGAGGAAGCACGAGGTGATTTCATGGAAGAGTTCTCCTGAATT
>JAISXR010000071.1 GCA_031270375.1 Synergistaceae bacterium
AAGCACCGTCACGACGTTGTTCTCGCGGAGCAGAAGCGAGAAAATTTCCCAGCGGCTCATTCCCTGCACCATCAACGTTGAAAATTCCGTCTCCCGCTCACCTATATTTATGACGGCAACCGAGTAAATAACTATCCCGCCCAACAGGCCGGACAACACGACGAGGATCGCCAGGAAGGCGTTTATCATCCGCGTGTATGTCTTCAAAACAGCCCGCGCGCCGCGCACCGAGGCCACGGACGCAACCGCCGGCAGTTCCATCAGTCTGCGTCCGGCGTCGGGGTCGGCCGAATCGAGGAAACATCCCGTCACCGCGCCTGGCTCCAGAAAGTTTCGCGCCAGGTAATCCATATCCGCGTAAGCCCGCGTGCCCAAAGCCCGATATACTATCCCGCTCACGGCCGCCCACCGATCGTCCTTATCGTACAGGTACGAATGGAGTTTCACGCTGTCGCCCACGCCGACGTCCAGCTTTTTCGCCGCGTAATCCGAGAGCAGGATGCCGTCGCGGGGAAACGGCAGGGGGTTTCCCTCTTTGTCGCGAAAGCGGTAAAAGACCGTATCGCGCTCCACTCCGAGCAGGGGAAGCGAAATATCCCGCGTTCCGCTCGATATCTTGAACGGCATGTCGATCTTGCCCTCCAGCCCGCTCATGTCCTCAAGCCGCGCTTTTATGCCGGATACGGCTTTTCGGGACATCGGATTCTCGAAAGAGACGTCGTAATCCATCGGCTGGAACTCACTCAATCCTTCGCCCATCATCGCGTCTATCGCCGCCGGCATCGCGAGCGTGAACACGATCAGGGAAAACGTTATGGCCACCGCGAAGGCGCTGAAAAAAGCGCGTTTTTTGCTGCGAAATACGTTTTTAACCGCCATTTTACGGCTGAACGACATATTGGCCCATACCGGCGTCACGTATTCCAGCCACACGCGCCCGCCCTTCTTGGGCGCCTCGCTTCGCATCGCCTCGGCCGGCGAGAGGCGCAGTATTCCTCGGGCGCCGGCAAAGCCCGCCGCGGCGCAGCACGAAAAAGCCATCGCAAGGGCATCCGCGACAGGGGCATAGCTCGCTATTCCGTCCAGGACGGGGAGGTTGTAAAAAGTCATGTAATAATCGGTCATGGCGGCGGCCATCGGCAACCCCGCCAGCATTCCCGCGGCGCCGCCGATCAGGGCCGAGATGAGCGAATACTTGGCGTAGTGAAAGATCAGATCCCACGACGAATAGCCGAGCGCCTTCATCACGCCTATCGACTGACGGTCGCGCTTTACCATCCGGGCCAGCATCATGGCTATTATCAGCCCCGATATCGCCAGAAACAACAGCGGAATGCCATGTGACGCGGCCTTCAACTGCTCGATCTCATCAGACAGCATAGCGTCGCTTATCTGGTTTTCACGTTTTTCCACGCTACGCCCGCCGACACGTTCCAGGCGTTCCTCCAGCGCCTCAGCCAGGTCGTCCAGCTTCCGCCCCGAAATATTTCTCTCGACGGTCACGAGGATTTCGTTGAATCCGTCGCGCCCCATTATCTGCGCGCCGAGACCGCGTTCGAAAAAGGCCACGCCGTAGTTCATGTTATCCGGCATCAGACCCTGTCTTGGATCGACCAGGTAGACGAATTCGGGGCTGCTGACGAGGCCGCTCACGTAAAAATCCATCACACGTCCCCCGATCTGAAGCCCTATTTCGCTTCCCGGCGTTATTCCCCTCGCTTCCGCGAACTGTTTTATCACAAGGACTTCGCGGCGGCCCTCGGCGGGAAACTGCCCGCTCTCCAGCGAGACGAGGTTGATATCCTCAGTCAGCGTGAGAAGCAGCATGCGCGCCCGCTCCCTCTTGTCGTCCGTCACGAAGGGCACTGTCCGGCTCACCCTTCCCTCGGCCGATTCGACGCCTTCCATATCCGCCAGAGCGGCCGTCTGTCTTTCGCTCATCGAGGTCACGGTCACGGCCATATCGGCGAAACGGCGATCCTGATAATAGCGGCGCATCGCGGCGTCCATGTTGAGCGCGGCGATGCCCGTCGAGATATAAAGCGCGAGCCCGATCGCGAGCGCCATCGTGACCGAGACGAACTGTCCCGTCGTGTCCCGGATCAGGCGGAAGAGCCTCTTGTCGATCGTCCTCAACGCCATCGCCGCTTCCCCTACCAGCTTACGTCCTTAGGTTCGGCGGGAGAATCGTTGGCGGCGTCGGACGCTATTTCGCCGTTTCGCATTCGTATCACGCGATCCCCGATCCGGGCTATATCCGCGTTATGCGTGATGACGATCACCGTCACGCCGCGTTCCCTGTTGAGGTTCCACAGCAGCTCCAATATCGTGACGCCTGTCCGGGAATCCAAAGCGCCTGTGGGTTCGTCGCAGAGAAGCAGCAAAGGGTTTTTCGCTATCGCGCGGGCTATCGAGACGCGCTGCTGTTCGCCTCCGGATAGCTGAGAGGGGAAATGATCCGATCTTTCCGCAAGCCCGACCGACTTCACGACCTCGTCCGTGTCAAGCGGATCGTCGGCTATTTCTACGGCCAGATCGACATTTTCCTTCACTGTGAGATTGGCCATGAGATTGTAAAACTGGAACACGAACCCGACGCGCGTGCGCCTGTAGCGCGTGAGGCGCTTTTCGCCGAAGGAAGTCATATCCTCCCCCGCAACGAAAAGCCTGCCGCTGGACGGGACATCCATGCCGCCCAGGATGTTCAGTAGCGTGCTCTTTCCGCTCCCGCTGGGCCCGAGGATGACGGCGAACTCCCCTCTCGCGAGTTCGAAGGAAACGTTCCTGAGCGCGGATACCACAACTTCGCCCATGACATATTCCTTGCTCAGGTTTTCAGCTCTCAGCAGAACCTCGCGGCTTCCCGTACCGGACCTCATGATGCCTGTGTCTCCTTCCTGTGTCTCCTTCTCCGCAATGACGGCGCTCTGACTCGTAAGCATACGGATATTCAGATATTTAAGTTTATCTCATATATACTTTTAAGACCAGGCTATTTTTCAAGTGACAGGAAGACGTCGGTATTGTGTACCCGGCAAGGATGGTATTATAATGCTATAAATATTGATATTACAATCCAAGAGGAATTCAAGAGAAGGGAAATTTTATGTCATATTGCCAACGGCAGCTTGAAAATTTGCTTGCTCAGACGCTGGAAACGCGCCCGCTGGTTTATTTAAACGGTCCTCACCAGGTGGGAAAATCGACGCTGGCAGAACATATTTCCGAGGGCAGAGAATTCAACCATGTCAGCTTTGATTCTCCGCTGGCGGCCGCTTCGGCTCGATCCGACCCCGTCGGTTTCATAAAATCTCTCCCCAAGGACAAACTCAACATTATCGATGAAGTGCAGATGGCTCCAGAGGTATTTCGTCAATTCAAGGCTGCGGTCGACACGACTCGCAGTAAAGGAAGCGCGGGTTTGTATCTCCTGACCGGCTCGGCCAATATCTTGGCTTTGCCGCAATTGGCGGACGCTTTGGTCGGCAGGATGTCCATTTTGACCCTGTTGCCGTTTTCTTCCGCCGAACGCTGCGGAACAGGCAAAAATTTCCTTAAAAGCCTCTGGAGTGACAGCCTGGGCTATAAAAAATACGAGGACGCCGACCTTGCGGACTTCATTTTTGACGCTACCTATCCCGAAATTGCGCTCAATCATAAAATCAAGCGCACACAGTGGTTCGACGATTATTTAACGACCATTTTGCAGAGAGATGTAAAAACTTTGGCTGACATACGCAATCCGAACAACGTTCTCCACCTGATCGTTTCCCTGTCTTTGCGAGCCGGAAGCCTGCTCAACAACGCCTC
>JAISXR010000075.1 GCA_031270375.1 Synergistaceae bacterium
CATCCCCCTATGTCGCATAAGCAATACCAATCCGTCTGGATTCCTCGCCAGCTCATTTATCATTATCGCCGCGATTTCTGCGGCTTCTGATTCATCCGGAGCCAGAAGCATATCGAAAGCTTCGGAGATTGAACACACATCGTCGCAAGGCGAGGTTACAATTCCTATGGTCAGCATATTGAACCGTTTTGATTTTTTAAAAATATTAAGGAATGTTTCAAAAGGTTGCTTTATTTTGCAATCCGGACAGGAGGAAAGCTATATCGGCTTCTGAAGCGTCTGCGGATATTCCTTTCAGATAGTCGAGACTTCTTTTCTCGACCGGTATGATTTCCGCGCTGATATCCTTTTGCTGAAAACTATCGTCTTTTATAGCTTGCCGTAATTTTTCCAATTCGAAAAAATCGGCGTCAAATACAAAGACTTTAAAGATTAGGAAGTCTTCCCCACTTGGCAACAAAATCCCGTATTCCATTCATGTCACATTTCTCCTTTTGCCTTAACGTTAATATTGTCCAACAAACCCATGATCTTCGTTTGTTGCATTATAAACAGCTATCGTTCCAGATTGTGATAAATGTCTTGCCTTCGCTCATTCATCATATTTAATTTTCAAATACTCGCGCGATTGCCAGAGCACTTATCATAATCTGGAACGATACACCTGTATAGTGACTCTGAAAGACGAAGGGGGCGTTCGTAGAATGTCGTGGAGACGGATAAAGAGGGCTGCAGATACGGCGGAGATGCGGTACGCGAAGGGCAAAACAGCGGAGTGGATGCTGAATCTACTCGAATCAGGGGCTTCTGTCGACGAGCCGTTGCTGGAGTGCGCGGAGTGGGTTCTTGGCGATTTTAGCAATGTTTTGCGCCGTCTTGAAGGCGTGTTGGAAAATATGTCCAGGGAATCTGGTATTTCCAAAATATGTAAGAAATTGAGAGAGTTGCTCGAATATAAGCGAGGGCACAGTGTTCACGATGAGATCAACGATCTCGCCGAAACGTATGCTTCTTTGGATAAACCTCTTACGGAGATGATTTTCTCTGAATGCGCCGCAGCCGCGAAAATCGCAAAAGAGGGCGGCGCAGCGTACCGCAGAGCTCGGCAGAGCCTGCGGAGCGCCTTCGGCATAGGCAAAGAGGCTTGTATGATATGCGAATTTCTCTTCATCAAAGACGCGTTCGGACCAGTCGAGTCATATTTCGAAAATGAGCTGGAAATTTTCAAATTCTCGTCCAGGAAGAGGTTCGCCGATATGTTCCGCATGAAACCCACCGAATTGCAGGCGTGCGTGTGTGAGCTTGTATCCTGCGGCATCTGCGAAAAACGCAATGATTGTTATTATTTGGCTGACGGTGTAGATTCGTTCTGGGATAGCGTTTCCTCCGCCAAGGCGAAAAACCTCTTTTGCCGTCCGCTCCAGGGGAAAACGCTTTCGCTTGAAAACTTCGACATATCGCCGGACGACATTACCCACGTCCGCGCGCTTTTAGAGCGAGATGGGGACTTTCCGGTTCATATTCTGTTGTATGGGGAATCGGGGACCGGCAAGACAACCTTCGCGCGGAGCCTGGCGCGGGAATTGAACCTAAAAGCGTGGCTCGTTCCCTGCGACGAGGAAAACAATAAAGGAGACAATCGCCTCGCAAAACTGAGCGCGTGCCTTAACATGGCGTCGAAGCACAAAAACGCTTTTGTCCTTATGGACGAAGCTGACCGTTTCCTCGACACCGGCGCGCACTGCGGATGGAAGACCAAGGACAAGGCGTGGATCAACGAATTCCTCGAACAGCCGGGACGCAGAGTCATCTGGATCGCCAACGATATTGGGCACATACACCCATCCGTGCGGCGGCGTTTCTCCTACAGCGTGTGCTTCAAACCGCTGAATCGCGATGAAAGGCGGCGGGTATGGAATGGCATTCTCAAAGAACAGCGCGCGGCGAAGTTCCTGCACGAAGAGCAGGTAAAAAGGTTGGCAAGCGATTACCGGGTTTCGCCAGCCGTCGTGGAAAACGCGGTGCGTCAGGCGAAAATCCTCTCCTGCGGCAAGGCGGATTTCGCGGATACCACCGAACGTGTGCTTCGCGCGTACGTCACGCTCTCCAATGACGGAGCCCAAACACGCCTCAAGCCCTCTCTCCCCGGCGAATACGCTCTTGAAGGCGTATGCCTGGAAGGCTCCGCGGACGAGTTTCTTAAAAAGTGCCGCCGCATCGACGCCCTGATGCGACAGGATAAGCCCATCCGTCCGGGCGGCGCGGCGATGCTCTTCTACGGCCCGCCCGGCAGCGGAAAGAGCGCGCTCGCGAAACACCTGGCCGACGAGCTGGGGCGCGAACTTGTCACCAAGAGGGCGAGCGACCTCCTGAGCCCGTATGTAGGTACGTCTGAGCGCCTGATTGCGGAAACCTTCCGCGACGCCGCGCGGGCCGTTCTGGTGATCGATGAGGCGGACAGCTTCCTCTACGCGCGGGAGAGATCCGCACGCTCATGGGAGAACACTCTGGTCAACGAGTTTCTGACCTCTCTAGAAGATTGCCTCGGTTTTTGTGTCTGTACGACCAATCGGATGGAGGACATGGACGCGGCTGCCCTGCGACGCTTCTCCTTCAAGCTGTCTTTCGGCTACGCCGGGCCCGAACAGACAATGGCGCTCTATAAAACACCCCTCGCGCCACTAGTGGAAGGGAAACTGCCAAAGCACATCGAAGAGAAGCTTTCTTGTATGCGGCATCTCACGCCGGGAGATTTTCACGCCGTGAAATCGCAATACTGGCTCGCCGAACGCGGCGAGACGACTCACGAACAGCTGCTCGAAGCCCTTGCCTCCGAAGAGAGGCTCAAATTGGACAGGCAAGCCCGCCGCGTGGGGTTTTAAGGTATAATCTCGTTGAAATTAGCGGAAAATATCATGCGTTGTGAAACAGTTCCCTTTTGCAGCGCAATATATGACGGAGGATTTTATGAAGGCGATTGCGCAAAAAACAGCAGAATGCGATTTTGTTTACAGTAAAAAGGCCTCACGGTCATGGGCGTAAAAAAAGACCCTGACTCTACACCCGCCGAAAAATTGCTCGCTCTTTACACGATGCTGCTGTTTTGCGCGCGCGAATTCAGCCTGAGCGAGCTTGCCGGCGCGCTCAACTGTTCCAAGCAGACCGTCTGCCGTTTGCTCGATCAGCTTGAGGCGTCGCGTTACGGGAAATTGCTGCGATTCAAGCGCGGTAAGGAGGCCATATACCGCCTCGCCCGTCCGCAGCGTCCGCCCCAGCTCAGCCTCGACGCCGAAGGATTATATCAACTGGCGCTCTGCCGCAACTTCATGCTCCATCTTTTACCCGAGTCGATGAAGAAAAACGCGGAAGCTGCTTTGTTACAGGCTTCGGCTTATTTGCCCGAGCAAAGGGACGAGGGCAAGGGCGTTTTCTACTTTTTCAATTCGGCGGGACGTTCTTATGTCAAAGGGCATATCGACTACACCCCCTTGTGGAGGAAACAGTGCGGGCTCTGATGAGCTGGCGGATACCAGCCGGTTGCATATTCCACAGCGACCGTGGGAGTCAGTACACGTCGGAGGCGGTAAAACAGCTTCTCTCGCGCCTCGGGTTCAGGCAGAGTTTCTCTCGTGCAGGTAAACCCGGAGACAATGCCTGGAGCGAGAGTTTCTTCGCCAACCTGAAAAAAGAGGCGGTACACTGGGCACATATCAAGACCAGAGAGCAGGCCCGCCAAGCTATGTTCGCCTACATCAACGGTTTGTACAACACCCCGCAAGCCCAAAAACGCCTAGGCTATCTTAGAGCCTGTCTAACATCTTTTTAATAACAAAGACACAAACGCCAGTTTAACCATATTCAGCGATGTATCAATGAGACGTTCGCGGTTTTTCCACATTCGCCTGCATTTATCAAGCC